>NZ_JABMCA010000007.1:0-244684 GCF_014706005.1 Actinomadura sp. RB99
CGGCCCTGCGGGCGCGGTGGCCGCGGCCCCGCTCGGGGGCGGGCGCGGGCGGCGGCGGCTGCTCCTCCGCGTAGGCGTCGGACCGGTAGCCCTCGTGCCGGTACGCGTCGTCGCGGCCGTCGCCGAGGGACCGGCGGCCCTGGTAGGACCGGCCGGCCGGAAGCTCGGGCATCGGCGTCCCGGGGCCGCCGAGCATGCCGCCCGGGGCGCCTCCGGGCACGCCGCCCATCGCGCCGGCGGGCGCGGCCTGCACCTGGCCGCGCGGCCGCGAGGAGGCGCGCAGGAACGACACGATGCAGGCCAGGATCGCGCCGATCGCGAAGCCGATCGCGCCGTTCTGCGGCAGCTTGCTGGGCGTCGGCGCGGTCGGGTCGGCGGTGTCGGTGAACTGGACGCCGTCATTGTTCTTCGACCGGGCCGACAGCAGGCCGCTCTCGTCCGACTGCATCTTCGCGAGCTGGCTCGCCAGCATCTTGTACGGCCGCGTGCCCGCCTGCGTGGACTGCATCTGCTGCGTGATCTTCGTCTCCTGCTCCTTCAGCCCCTTGATCTGCTCGTCGAGGTTGCTGTTGTTCGTGGAGACGGTGACGTCCTGGTAGGCCTGGAGCACCGCGTTGGCGATGACGGCGGCCTCGGGCATGTTGGAGCCGTTGGCGGTGACGACCACGACCCCGCCGTCCGGCTTGCTGGAGGTCTTCACCCGGCCGCGCAGCTGCTCGCCGGTGAGGTTCGGGCCGTGCTTGCTCTTGACGATCTCGGCGGCGCGGGCCATCACGGGCGTGGAGCCGGCGAACGCCGCGCGCTGCGCGGTGTACGCGGCGTACCCCTGCCCGGACACGACGCCCATGCGCAGCGCGTTGTTGTTGTTCGTCGGGTCGGTGACGGCGAACCTCGCGGTGGCGGTCGCGCCGCTGAACAGGATCTGGGTGGCGGCGACCGAGGCGAGGACGCTGGCCAGCACGATGATGAGAGACATCAGCCGGTAGCGCCAGACCGCCTCGACGAGGCTGATCTCCGGTGTGACGGGGGTCTGTGCTGTCATCGGATGCTCTTGGAGTCCTCAGGAGGCCGTGGGCGGGATGAAGTCGGCGTCGGGTCCGGCGAGACGGCGGACGGCGTCCCGCAGCTCGTGGTGGTAACGGTCCTTGCCGAACCGCCGGGCGGCGTCGGCGCCGGCCCGCTTGGCCATCGCCTGGGCGCCGTCCCAGTCGTCCAGCAGCCGGGCGATCCCGGCCGCCAGGGCGTCCGGGTCGTCCGGGTCGACCAGCACGCCGTTGTCGCCGTCGGCGACGATCTCGACCAGCCCCTGGGTGGCGCTGGCGACGACCGGCCGGCCGGCGAGCATCGCCTCGACGGCGACGTTACCGAAGGGTTCGACGCGCGAGGGGACGATCGCGATGTCCGCCTCGGCGAACGAATTCCAGACCGACGCGCGGAAACCCGCGAAGGCCACCGCGCCGTCGTCGCCGGCGAGGCCGCGCAGCTCCTCCTCGAACCACTCATATCCGGGGAAGACGCTCCCGACCAGGGTCAGGTTCGCATCGTAGCCGCGATCGCGCAGTGATCGGACGGCGCGGACCGCGACATCGGACCCCTTGCGCGGCGACAGCCGCCCGACCAGGACGATCCGGGCGGGCCCGTCGAGCACCGCGCGCGGCGGCGCGACCGGCTCCGGCGGCTCCTCCACCCCGTTGTAGATGATCCGGGCGCCGCGGCCGGCGGAGCCGAGCGCGGCGGCGCTGGCGCGGCTGTTGACGACGATGGAGCGGGCGAGCCGCAGCGGCATCGACAGCGCGGCGCGCACCGGGCCGGGCACGTCGTCCTCGGCCTCGTGCACGTGGCACAGGGAGGGCACGCGGGCGAGCCGGCCGGCGAGCAGCCACAGCGGGATCGTCACGGTGTTGACGTAGAGCGCGGCGGCCCGTTCGCGGCGCAGGAGCCGCCACGCCTTCGGCAGCGCCCGCGTCGCGGCGAACGCCAGCCGGACGAGGCCGAGCGGCGTCATGTACGACTTGCGCAGGACCGGGACGGGCAGGACGACGACCTCGGCGCCCGCGTCCCTCAGCACCGGCGCGAGCGGCCCGTCCGCGGGCAGCGTCACGATGACGCGGTGGTCGGGGACCAGCGCGCGCACCGACTCCACGAGCATCCGGTCGGACCCGTAGAGATCGGGCGACGGGTGCGCCAGCACCACCGCGGACCTCGCGTGCCGTTCGGCCACTTGCCCCTCCTTCTGGTGATCCAGCCCCCTGGATACCAGTCTCCCGCAACCTTCAGATTAACTGTCGTTTACCGCAGGGACGCGCAACCCCCCTTCCGCATAATCTGTGCGGATCAATCACAAAGTGACGGTAATGGCTGGGGGTCAGGGTGCGCATCGCCATGGTAGGGACGCGCGGGGTGCCGGCGCGGTACGGCGGCTTCGAGACGGCGGTCGAGGAGATCGGCAAGCGGCTCGCGGCCGGCGGGCACGAGGTGACCGTCTACTGCCGGGGCGAGCGGCATCCGGAGCCGGAGTACCTCGGCATGCGGCTGGTGTACCTGCCGGCGATCGAGAAGAAGGTGGCCGAGACGCTCAGCCACACCGGGCTGTCGGTGCTGCACGCCTTCCGCAGCAAGATCGGTAAGGAGGGCGCGGACGTCGCGCTGCTGTTCAACGCGGCGAACGCGCCGATGCTGCCGATCCTGCGGACGCTGCGGATCCCGGTCGCGACGCACGTCGACGGCCTGGAGTGGAAGCGCACCAAGTGGAGCGGTACCGGGCAGAAGTACTACCGGGCCGCCGAGGCGATGGCGGTGCGCTGGTCGGACGCGCTGATCGCCGACGCCGTCGGCATCCAGGACTACTACCGCGAGCGGTTCGACGCCGACACGGTGTTCATCCCGTACGGCGCGCCGATCCTGACGAGCACCGACACCGGGAAGCTGGCGGAGGCGGGGTACGAGCCGGGCGGGTTCCACCTGGTCGTGGCCCGGTTCGAGCCGGAGAACCACGTGCACCTGGCGGTGGAGGGCTACCGGCGCAGCCGGGCCTCGAAGCCGCTCGTCGTCGTCGGCTCGGCGCCGTACGCCGACGAGTACACCGCGCAGGTGAAGGAGCTGGCGGGCGACGACCCGCGCATCACGTTCATGGGCGGCGTGTGGGACCAGGACCTGCTGGACGCCCTGTACGCGGGCGCGCTCACCTACATCCACGGCCACTCGGTCGGCGGGACGAACCCGTCGCTGCTGCGCGCGATGGGCGCCGGGGCGTCCGTGCTGGCCTACGACGTGAACTTCAACCGCGAGGTGCTGGGCGAGGAGGCGGGCCGGTTCTTCGGCGACGCGGCGGAGCTGGCGGCGCAGGTGGAGGCGGCGGAGGCCGACCCGGGCGCGGCGGCCGACCGGGGCGACGCGGCGCGCAAGCGGGCGGCGGAGCGGTACGTGTGGGACGACGTCGCGGCGTCCTACGAGCGGCTGTGCGAGGACCTGGTGGCCGGTCGCCGTACGCGCAAGACCATTCGCGGCAAGTGACGACATGAACGAGCAGATGACCACATCTGGTCATGAATTCGTCCGTCCCCGGATGGGCACCGGCAACGTCCTGGTCCCCGCCGGTTCACGGCGCGGTGCCCGCGCCGGCGTCTCGCTGTTCACCCGGTCGAAGCTGCCCGCGCTGGCCGCCCAGTGGGCGCTGTACGGCGCGGTGGCGGTCGCCGGGCCCCGCGTCCTGCCGGGCCCGCGCGTCCGCTGGGAGCCACCGGGAGGGCCGGAGCGGTGGCAGACGCTGGTCGACCGGATCGGCACGTTCGACGGCCTCGCCCTCTACGAGCGCCCGCAGGCGTCCCGGACGGGCCTGGCGGCGGTGCTGCTGCGCGACGGGCGCCCCACCGGGTTCCTCAAGCTCCGCGACGACCCGGGCGAGCTGGATCGCGAGGAGCGCGCGCTGTCGGCGTTCCCCGAGGGGCGCGCGGACGGCTTCCGCGTCCCCCGCGTCCTGGACCGCGACGAGACCGCCGGATGGCACTGGATGGTGATCGAGGCGATGCCGCCGCGCCCGGCCCGCCCGGTGCGCGGGATCGCGCTGGCGCCGCTGCTGGCGGACCTGCAGCGGCGGCTCGCGGCGGTGCTGCCCCGCCCGTCCGGGACCCCGGACCACTGGGCGCCGATGCACGGCGACCTGACGGCCTGGAACCTGCGGCACTGCGGCCGGGGCCTGCCGTGGCTGATCGACTGGGAGGACGCGGCATGGGCGCCGCCGGGCGCCGACCTCGTCTACTACGAGGCGACGCACGCCACCGTGTTCGGGAAGCCGTCCGGGCGCGACGACGTGAGCGGCTGCGCGGAGGCGGCGGAGTTCTGGCTGAAGCGGGTCGCGCAGCGCTCCGCGGGCGACCACGACGCCGCCTTCAACACGCGGCTCAGCGAGATCCTGCGGGGCATCGGCCGGGGCTGAGCCCCCGGCCGGGGCCTGCGGTCCCGGAACCCCGCGCGCACGACGAACGCGCCCCGGTGACGTCCACCGGGGCGCGTTCTCGTGTCAGGGGTCAGTGCGCGCGGGTCACCAGGTGACGGCCGCGGACGCCGGGCCGGTGATCGTGTTGCCCAGCGGGTCCTTCACGCGGATCCGGTAGGTGTGCTTGCCCTTCGCCGCCTTGGTGTCGGTGAAGGACATCGACGGCTCGGCCCAGAACTTCGACAGCTGCTTGACGGTGGTCAGCGCGGTCGTCGAGCTGTCGCGCAGCACCTCGTAGTGCAGCCAGCCGTTGTCCATGTCCCAGGTGCCGGTCCAGGCCACCTTGAGGCCGGTGGAGGTCTTGGTCACCGTCGGCGCCTTCAGGGAGCCGGCCTCCGGCCCGACCTTGTTCGCCGCGTTGGCCTTGATGGTGAACCGGACGAGGCCCGCCTGCGCCTTGCCGTTCACGTTCGGGAACTCGCCGCCCATCGCGATGTAGCTGCTGTTGCCCGTGACGGCCCACGCCGCCTGGTACTGCTGGGTGAAGGTGCCCATGCCGAGCTTCGGGAACCAGTCCAGCAGCTGCGGGATCGGCTGCTTGCTGTAGTTGCTGTTGGTGCCCGGCTTGCCCTTGTCGGTGCCGCGCGCGTCGAAGGTCTCGGCGATCGTGCGGTGGTACGTCTCCGGGTCGGTCTCCGGGAAGGCGCCGAGCGAGGTGCAGTCGTGCGCGTGGCCGACGCTGTAGACGGTCTGGCCGACGGGCAGGATGCCGTAGGTGGCGCCGTAGCAGTTGTCCAGCCACACCAGGTCGCCGTTGCTCGCCTTGGCGGCGAACCGGCCGTCGAACCAGTGGTACCGCTCGCCGTCGGCCGCGCCGTAGACGACGCCGTTCTGGATCCGCAGGTCCGTGACGTAGGAGTAGCCGTACTTGCCCGCGCTGTCGGGCTCGGTGGCCTTGGTCGGGATCGGCTTGCTGGTCCACTCCAGCGTGCCGCCGTTGGTCGCGCTGACGGCGCCGATGCCGACGTGCTTCTCGCCGTTCAGCTGCTGGAACCGGCCGCCGACGATCACGCGGTCGCCGTACACCGCGAGCGCGTAGACCTCGTCGTCGTTGGCCGCGGGCTTCCAGGTGTCGATGTTGGAGCCGTCGGACGCCTTCACCGCCGCGAGCCGCGTCCGCGACTTGCCGTTGACGTTGAAGAAGTTGCCGCCGATGTACACGGTCGAGTCGGTCGCGGCGATCGCGCGGACGCGGTTCTTCACGTTCGGCGCGAACGAGTCGATCAGCGCGCCGGTGGCGGTGTCGAACGCGGCGAGGTGGTTGTGCGCCTTGCCGTCCACCTTCGTGAAGTCGCCGCCGACGTAGACGCGCTTGCCGTCCGGCGAGGCCATGATCCGCAGGCCCTGGCCGTCGAGGGTGTGCACGAAGCCGGTGCTGAGCTTCCCGGTCGTCAGGTCGAACGCCATGATGTTGCCGCGGTCGACCTCGCCGGCCCCGCCCGCCTTGACGCCCGCGGGGCGCGCCTTGGTGAAGTTCCCGGTCGCGTAGACGGTGTTCCCCACGGTCGCCATGCTCCACACGACGCCGTTCACCTGCGCGGTCGGCAGCGGGTCGGCGCTCACGGTCGCGGGCACGCCCGAGGCCGGCATGGTGTCGGCCGCGACCGGTCCGGCCGGGACGAGGGCGGCGCCCACCAGCGCGAGGGCGGCGGCCGCCCCCAGGCTCGCGCGCACGCCGGTACGGCGCTGTCGGATAGAAGCACTCACGAGTCGGTTCCCCTAAAGCACGTGACCCCCGGTGGCCCCCTCGGCCACTCCGGTCTGGAGATCTTAGTGGCCGCCGGGCGCCGTCCATCCGCGGAATTGGGAAATCGTGATCGAAATCGCTTACAGAGCGCTTGATACCGACTGCTCAGCGCAGTATGGCCAATTCCGGAAATAGAAAAGCGCCCCGAGGTGTAAACCTCGGGGCGCTTTCACGCGTCGCTGTCCCGGTCGCCCGGGACGCCGTCACCGCCGGACGGAGTTGGACGCCGCGCTCGTCGCGGCGTTCCCGTTCGGGTCGACCGCGCGGATCTTGTAGGTGTGGGCGCCCTTCGGGGCGCTCGTGTCGGTGTAGGTGAGCGTCGCCGGGTTCCAGAACGACGCCGACTTCTCCAGCGTCGCGATCGGGGTCGTGCCGCCGTCGCGCAGCACCTGGTACTTCAGCGTCGCGTTGTCCATGTCCCAGGTGGTCTTCCACGAGACCCGGATGCCGCCGCTGCGCAGGCTCGCCGTCGGCGCCTTCAGGTCGGCCGTCTCCGGGCCCACCTTGTTCGGCGCGTCCGCCTTCACCGCGAACCGGACGAGCCCGGCCTGCGCCTTGCCGTTCACCTTCGGGAACTCGCCGCCCATCGCGACGTAGCCGCCGTTGCCGGTGACCGCCCACGCCGCCTGGTACTGCTGGGTGAACGACCCGATGGCGAGCTTGGGGAACCAGTGCAGCAGGCTCGGGACGGGCTGCCGGCTGTAGTTGCTGTTGGTGCCCGGCGCGCCGCGGTCGGTGCCGGTCGCGGCCTTGGTCTCCGACAGCGCCCGGTGGTTGGTCTGCGGGCTGGTGTCGGGGAACGCGCCGAGCGAGGTGCAGTCGTGCGCGTGCGAGACGCTGTAGACCTCGTTGGCCACCGGGTACACGCCGTAGGTGGCGCCGTAGCAGTTGTCCAGCCACACCAGGTCGCCGGTGTCGGCCTTGGCGGCGAACCGGCCGTCGTACCAGTGCAGGCCCTCGCCGTCGGCGCCGGCGTAGACGATGCCGTCGTCGACGCGCAGGTCCGTCACGTACGAGAAGTGCTTGCTGTCGAGCTTCGTGGGGATCGGCCGGCTGCTCCACGGCAGCGTGCCGCCGTTGTTCGCGCTCACCGCGGCGATGCCGACGTGGGTCTCGCCGTTCAGCTTCTGGAACTTGCCGCCGACGAGCACGCGGTCGCCGTACAGCGCGAGCGCGTAGACCTCGTCGTCGTCGGCGGTCGGCCGCCACGTCCCGACGTTGGACCCGTCGGACGCCTTGACCGCCGCCAGCCGCGTCCGGCCGCTGCCGTTGACGTTGAAGAAGTTCCCGCCGACGTACACGGTCGAGTCGGTCGCGGCGATCGCGCGGACCCGGTTGTGCACGTTCGGCGCGAACGAGTCGATCAGCGCGCCGGTCGTGGTGTCGAACGCGGCGAGGTGGCCGTGCGGCTTGCCGTCGACCTGGGTGAAGTCGCCGCCGACGTACACCCGGCTGCCGTCCGGCGACGCGATGATCCGCAGGCCCTGGCCGTCGAGGGTGTGCACGAACGTGGTGCTGAGCTTCCCGGTCGTCAGGTCGAACGCCATGATGTTGGACCGGGCGACCTCGCCGGCGCCGCCCTCGGCGACGCCCGCGGGGCGCGCCTTGGTGAAGCTGCCGGTCGCGTAGACGGTGTTGCCGACCGTCGCCATGCTCCACACGACCCCGTTGACCTGCGCCGTCGGCAGCGGGTCGGCGCTGACGGTGGCCGGTGTCCCGGACGGCGGGTCGGTGTCGGCGGCGACCGGACCGGCCGGTACGAACACGGCGCCAGCCAGCGAGAGGGCGGCGGCCGCCGCCAGGCCCGCGCGGACCATCGTCCGGCGCTGTCGCAGAAGAGCTCTCACGAGTCGGATCCCCTAAGCCTTGGCCCGGTGGCCACTCGCGGCCACTCCGGTGCACGGATCCTATTGGGCCGCCAATCCGATACATCCGGCCCCTTATGAAATCGTGACCGAAGTCGCTTTCGCTGGCTGACCGGGGGAATCCCGATCTTCGGCGCGGCACGGGAGAGCGCCCCGGGGCGCGGGCCCCGGGGCGCTCTCCGCGCCGGTCGTCAGCCCGCGGCCCGGGACGCGCGCAGGTCGTCGATCGACACGACCGTGGGCCCGTTGGTGGAGTTGCCCGCCAGGTAGGCCCGGACCCCGACCGCGCCCGCGGCCTGGAGGCCGCCCGTCGCGTCGGTGCCGGTCGCCTGCCAGTCCGGCTCGGCGGTGCCGTCCGCCCACACCTTCGCCTTCAGCGCGGTCGGCGACCCGCCGGTCACCTGGAGGCGCAGGCGCAGCGGCGCACCGGGCCGGTAGGTCACGCCCGCCACGGTCTGCTCGGTGCCGACGGCCGTCTCGGCGTTGCTCGCGTCGGTGCGGCTGAGCTGCAACGACACCACCCCGGACGGGCGCAGCCTGATCCGCGCCCGGTAGTCGCCCTGGCCGGCGACCCGCCGCCCGATCGCCCACACGTAGACGCCGTTGCCGGTGCCCTCCTTGTCGGTCGCGACGGTGAACGCCAGGTCGGTGTCCTGCGACGACACCGCGTTCAGGTTCGCGCCGCCGTCGTTCTTCGCGGCCGGCATCTCGATCTGCCCCGTGCCGCCCACCGACAGCACGCCGCCGGAGCCGACCCTGCTCCAGGCGCCGCCCGCGTCGGCGGTGCCCCAGCCGCCGGTGACCGTCCGCCCGAACGCGTCCGACGCCAGCACCGCCGACGTCGCCTTCACCGTGTGCACGACCTCGCCGGTCGCGCCCTTGTCGTCGGTGACGGTGAGCTTGACGGTGTAGTCGCCCGCCGACGCGTAGGCGTGCGACGGCTGCGCGCCGGTCCCCGCCGTCCCGTCGCCGAAGTCCCACGCGTAGCCGGTGACCGTCCCGTCGGGGTCCGACGACGCGGACCCGTCGAACGAGCAGGCCAGCGAGTCGCACGACGAGGTGAACGCCGCCGCGGGCGGCTGGTTCGGCCGCACCGTGCCGGTGCCGAGGCCGTGGTGGCGGGAGACCTGGTCGGCGGTCAGCGCGCGCGGGTACACCGCGGGCTCGTCGATCGTCCCGTTCAGGTAGTCGCTGGACGGCCGGTTCGGCCAGCCGGAGAGGTTGTCGCCGCCGATCCGCCAGTAGCCCGCGTAGCTCTGCGCCGACGTGACGCCGCCGTCGGCCGCGACCTGCTCGCCGTCGACGTACAGCCTCATCCCGGCGCTCCCGTCGAGGGTCCCGACGACGTGGTGCCACGCGCCGTCGTTCAGCCCCGCGCCGCTCTGGACCGTCTTCGCGGCGCCCGGGTAGACGCCGAACACGACCCGGCCGTCATTGGTCATGTACAGGTGCCGGTCGTAGGACGAGCTGTTGCCGGACGCGCTGCCCCCGTACCCGATGATCTTCCCGCCGCTGCGGGACGCCGTCTTCACCCACGCCTCGACGCTGAAGTCCCCCGGCGTGGACGCGGCGCCGCTTCCGGCCGACGAGCCGAGGAACCCGCCGAAGCCCACCGCCTTGTCGGCGTCGCCGGAGACCGCGCCGGCCTGGCCGCGCGTCGTGCCGGCGCCGAGCGCGAGGTCGTTGGAGCCGGCGTAGTCGTACGCGGGGCCGCTCGCCTCGCCGAGCCGCCAGTAGGCCTGCGCCCCGTCCGCTCTGATCTGGTCCGAGTACGGGCCGGGCGTGCCGTCCGCCGCCGTCGCCGGGTCGGACGCGGCGCTGGTCACGGCGTTCCCGGCCGCGTCCACCGCCCGCACCCGGTAGGTGTGCGCGGTGCCCGGCGCCGCCGTCTCGTCGAAGTAGGCGGCGTTCGGCTCGTCCCAGAACGTCGACGTCCGGTCGACCGTCCCGACGGGCGTCGTGCCGCCGTCGCGGAGCACCTCGTACTTCAGCGAGGCGTTGTCCATGTCCCAGGTGGTCTTCCAGCCGACGCGGACGCTGCCGTCCGCCATCGCGGTCGCGGTCGGGGTGCCGAGGTCGCCGGCCTGCGGGCCGGCCTTGTTCGGCGCCTTCGCCTTCACCGCGAACCGGACGAGCCCGGCCTGCGCCTTCCCGTTCACGCTCGGGAACTCGCCGCCCATCGCGACGTAGTCGGCGTTGCCGGTGACGGCCCACGCCGCCTGGTACTGCTGGGTGAACGACCCGATCGCCAGCCTCGGGAACCAGTGCAGCAGGCTCGGGATCGGCTGCTTGCTGTAGCTGCTGCCGACGCTCGGACTCCCGTGGTCGGTCCCGGTGGCCGCCGTCGTCTCGGCCAGCGCCCGCTGGAACGTCTGCGGGCTGGTGTCGGGCCAGGCGCCGAGCGAGGTGCAGTCGTGCGCGTGCGACACGCTGTAGACGGACTGGCCCTGCACGAACATGCCGTAGGTGGCGCCGTAGCAGTTGTCCAGCCACACCAGGTCGCCCGTGGCGGCTTTGGCGGCGAACCGCCCGTCGAACCAGTGCCAGCCCTCGCCGTCCGCGCCGGCGTATACGGTGTCGCCGGAGACGTACAGGTCCGTCACGTAGGAGAACAGGCTGCTGCCCTGCTTGGCGGGGATCGGTGTACTGCTCCACGGCACCGTCCCGCCGCCCGCCGCGTCGACGGCGCCGATGCCGACGTGCTTCTCGCCGTTCAACTGCTGGAACCGGCCACCGACGATCACGCGGTCGCCGTACAGCGCGAGCGCGAACACCTCGTCGTCGTCGGCGGTCGGCCGCCACGCGTCGATGTTGGCGCCGTTCGACGCCTGCACCGCGGCGAGCCGCGTCCGCGACTTGCCGTTCACGTTGAAGAAGTTCCCGCCCAGGTAGACGGTCGAGTTCGTCGCGGCGATCGCGCGCACCTTGGCCGACACGGAGGGAGCGAACGACGCGTCGAGGGCGCCGGTGGCGGTGTCGAAGGCGGCGACGTGGTTGCGGGTCTGACCGTCCACGGCGGTGAAGTCGCCGCCGACGTAGACGCGCTTGCCGTCGGGCGAGGCCGCGATCCGCAGGCCCTGCCCGTTCAGCGAGTGGTCGAAGGACGAGATGAGGTTCCCGGTCGTGAGGTCGAAGGCGAGGATGTTCTGCCGGGCGACCTCGCCCGCCCCGCCCTCCGCGACGCCCGGCGGGCGCGCCTTGGTGAAGCTCCCCGTCGCGTAGACGGTGCCGCCGACGGTGGTCATGCTCCACACGACCCCGTTGACCTGCGCGGTCGGGAGCGGATCCGCGCTGACGGTGGCCGGCGTGCCCGCCGGCGGGTCGGTGTCGGCCGAGGCGGGTGCGGCCGGCATGGCGGCGGCGCCGGCGAGCGCCGTCGCGAAAGCGGTGAAGACGGCTATCGCCGTTTTACGGACGCGCGGCGCGCGCCGGTGCGAAGGTACAGATCCCACTGAGCGATCCCCTGCCGATCATCTCCGGCGGCCCCCTCGGTCCCGGAGTGAGAGCAGGGTAATCCCGGGATTCCTGTTTACACTGTTCTGCCCTGGAACTTCGTTTTCGTTTTCCACTGATACCGATGAGGAGAGAGCCGGATGTCCGATCGGGGAGCGCGTCCGCACAGGCATCTCGCCGCGACGGGTGCCGTCCTCGCCCTCGCGCTGGCGCTGACCGGATGCGGCGGCGGGAAGAAGAAGGCGGCCGACCCGACGCCGCCCCCACCGCCGAGCGAGCAGCCGACCGAGCAGGCCAACGCGGCGCCCGGCTCCGCCGCGCTGAAGTCGTCCGGCGGGCTGCGCAAGCCCGTCACCTACGACGACAAGGTCAGCGTGGCGATCAGCAACATCCGCTACGTCAAGAACAAGGACCAGGGGCCCGGCGAGCTCACCGGCAAGGTGCTCACCATCTTCACGCTGAAGTTCAGCAACGGCTCCGGCAAGCCCCTCGACCTCAACAAGGTGCAGGTCACGGCCGTCTACGGGGCCAAGAAGACGCGGGCCCAGCACACCTCCTACGCCAACCTGAACGACTTCTACGGGACCGTCCCGGCGGGCGGGACCAAGTCGGCGTCCTACGCCTTCGACCTGCCGTCGACCGGCTACAAGTCCGTCATGGTCGGTGTCAAGTTCGACGCACAGCACAAGACCGCGCTGTTCGCGGGCGCCCTCCACAACTGACGGTTCCGCGAGGTACGTTCGTGGTTCCAGCGTTCCCCGGGGGTAAAGGGTCGTGACATGTCTGGCTCGAACCGGTCGCGCACCGCTCAGCGCGCGATGATCGTCAAGGTGCTCGCCCTGCCGGTGATCGCGGGCGTCGGCTTCCTCGGCTGGCAGCTGCCGCAGAGCCACGACCCGGCCCCGGAGACCGTCCCGGTGCCGGGCGCGCCGGGCGCCGCGCCCGTCGGGTCCACCGCCTACGAGATCCCCGACGGGGCGCTGTTCGTGTCCCCGACGGGGAGCGACGGCGCGGACGGCACCAGGAAGCACCCGCTGCGCACGCTCGCCAAGGCGGTCGCGAAGGCGCGCTCCGGCGGCACGGTCGTGCTGCGCGGCGGCGTCTACCACGAGTCGGTCACCGTCCCCGGCGGCAAGCGCCTGACCGTCCAGTCCGCGCCGCACGAGGCCGTCTGGCTCGACGGCAGCTCGCCCGTCGGCGGCTGGCGGCAGGGGAACCGCGCCTGGGTGCACGAGGGCTGGACGACCCGGTTCGACAACAGCCCGACCTACACGGCGGGCGCCCGCGCCAGCGGCGACTCCGACTTCCGGTTCGTCTCGCCCGACCACCCGATGGCCGCGCACCCCGACCAGGTGTGGCTGGACGGCGTCCCGCAGAAGCAGGTCGGGTCGCGCGGCGACGTCAAGGACGGCACCTTCTACGTCGACGAGGCGTCCCACCGGCTCTACCTCGGGACCGACCCGCGCGGCCACGACGTCCGCGCCAGCACCCTGTCCGAGGCGCTCACCATCGGCGGCGCCGGGTCCCGGCTGCGCGGCCTCGGGGTGCGCCGCTACGCCACGTCCCTCCCCCAGCTCGGCAGCGTGAAGGTCACCGCGCCGGACGTCACCGTCGAGAACGTCGCGGTGAACGAGTCGGCCACCACCGGCCTCAGCGTGCTCGCCGCGCACGCCCGCGTCCGGCACGTCACCACGACCGGCAACGGCATGCTCGGCGTCCACGCCAACTACGCCGACGACCTGCGGCTCGACGCGGTGCGCAGCACCGGCAACAACGTCGAGCGCTTCAAGTACTCGCCGGTCTCCGGCGGCGTAAAGGTGACCCGGTCCCGGAAGGTCGCGGTGACCGGCGGCGTGTTCGCCGACAACCTCGGCAAGGGCGTGTGGATGGACGAGTCCGTCTACGACATCACGCTCACCGGCGACCGGATCCTGCGCAACGCCGACCACGGCGTCTCGCTGGAGCTGAGCGCCAAGGCGGTCGTCGCCGGCAACGTCATCGGCGACAACGCCGGCGACGGGGTGAAGGTGAACAACACCTCCGACGTCCAGATCTGGAACAACTCGCTGTCCGGAAACGGCCGCACGATCCACCTCGCCCAGGACCCGCGCAGCCCGTCCGACCCGCACGCGGCGGGCCGCGACCCCCGGCAGAAGACCGCCGACCCGGCGATGACCTGGCGCGTCTCCAAGATCGTCATCAGCAACAACACGCTCGCCGACGCCCGCGCGGGCACCCCCTGCCTACTGTGCGTCGAGGACGGGACGCACCAGCGCGGCGGCGGCCAGATGGGCGTCACCGTCAACGGCAACGTCTACGTCCGCCCGGGCGGCGGCCCGAGCACCCTCGTCCGGTGGGCGCGCGGCTCCGGCGGCACCACCGACTTCGGCGACCTCGGCCGGTTCCGGTCGGAGACCGGGCAGGAGGCGCGCGGCGTCCTGAAGACCGCCGCGACCGCCGCCGGGCCGGGCGGCGAGCTGGAGCGCGGCCTCGCCGCCCAGGCGGACGCCGGCAACGCGCTCCCCCTCCCCGCCCCGATCGCCGCCCTCGTCGGCAAGCCCACCGGAACCCGCCACATCGGCTCGTTCTAATTGCATCGCCCTTGGCGGTCGGGCCCTGGGGCCCTCCCTTCAACGGGCGATGCGTGCGATCGCAGCATCGCTCCGACTCGCCCTGGGGGCTCGCTGCGCGATCAAGTTCTCGCTTCGCTCGAATCCGGCTTCGCACGCGATCGCGACGCTTGAGGTCCGCGACGGCTGGGGTGACGGGCTGGGGCCGGCGCTCAGACACGCTGCTGAGGCCGGCGCTCGGGCTCGCTCAGGCGTGCCGGTGAGGCCGGCGCTCAGGCTTGCTGAGGCCGGCGCTCGGGCTCGCGGTTAAGGGCGCGTCCAGGGGAACTCGCGGCCCAGGAGGGCTTCCAGGTCGGCGTTGTAGGGGGCGTAGTGCTCGGCGAGCGCCTGGCGGGTCGCGGGGGCCAGGTCCTGGCTCGGCGCCGCGTTCCACACCTTGACCGCCGACGGGGGCAGCGGCGCGGGCTCCAGCCCGAGGAACCGCGCCACCGTGTCGCAGGCGCCCTGCGGGTCGGCGTAGAACTCCTCCGCCGCCAGCACGCAGAACCGCTCCGCCGGGAAGTGCTTCATCCAGCGCCGCAGGTGCGGGGCGTACTCGCCCTGCGCCCGGTACGACTGCTGCTCGTGCGCGTAGCTGGTGTAGCCGGGCTGCTCGGCGACGATCCGCTCCTCCTCGCCGGCGAGCCGGTCCGCCTCGGCGGCCAGCGCCTCCTCGAACGAGGGCAGGTCCTCGGCGTTCTGCCGCCGCCGCTCCCGGTAGTGCGAGAACGCCCGCTCGATCGGGTCGCGCAGCACCAGCAGGATCTTCGCGTCCGGGACGTCCCGCCCCGCCCGCTCCGCCGCCAGCGGATGGAACAGGTAGTACGGCGACCCCTCGCCCACGACCTTCCCGGCCCGCCGCGCGGACGCGGGGAAGTGCGACCGGTACCAGGCGGCGCCCTTGTCGTAGTTGGAGTCGAAGTAGTGCACGCCCTTGGTGTGGTTGTCCTTGGGCAGCAGCCGCGCGTTCGGGAACAGCGGCATCACCTGCGGATGCTCCAACAGCGTGTAGTACAGCGAGGTGGAGCCCCCGCGCTTCGCCCCGATCAGCAGGAAGTCGGGGCCGGGGCGCAGCGCCGCCGTGCTCATCCCGTACCCACGGATCATGCTGCGGCCCGCGGCGACGACCGGGCCGGGAAGAGTCCCTCGATTCACATCGGACAGATTACCGGCCCGGCGCCCGTATTCTTGGTCTCGTCTTTAACGGGCCCGCGAGGGCGCGGCGGCGGCCGGACTCACCCAGGGAGGGCCTCATGACCGTCAGGAGCGTCTTCCCGCGCCGCCGGCCGCCCGCGCCGAGCGCCGGCTGGTGGGCGTTCACCCTGCCGCTCGCCCTCATGCTCGCCAGCGACTACAAGCTGCGCAGCCGCGACGTCGACAACGCCGTCGGCGGCAGCGCCGACCTGACCGTCCTGGTCGAGATCGCGATCTACGGCGCCGCCGCCTTCTACCTGGTGTGGAAGTTCGGGCTGCGGGCGCCGCGCCGCCGCACCACCGGGCTGCTGCTCGCGGCATGGCTGTTCTGCGGGTACGTGGCGTTCTCGGCGCTGTGGTCGCCGTTCAAGTCGCTCGGCCTCGTCCGCGGCGTGCAGCTGCTGATCACGATGCTGGTGGCGCACACCATCGCGACCCGCGCCACCCCCGCCGACCTGCGCAAGCTCGCGCACATCTTCGTCGGGATCGTGCTGGTGTCGGTGGGCATCGGCGTCGCGCACCCGTTCCCCCGGACGCTGCACACCGAGTCCCGGTTCAACTGGCTGTACGTCCACCCCGTCATCGCCGGCGTGTACCTCGCGGTCGCGATCCTGCTGGTCGTCGGCTACCTGATCCGGTGGAACCGGCCGCAGGACCGGCTGTGGCACCCGGCCGTCTACGCGGTGGCGCTGGCGGTCCTGACCGGCGCGCTCGTCGCCACCGGGACGCGCGGCGCCGCGCTCGGCTGCGCCGCCGGGCTGCTCGTCCTGTTGGCCACCGCCCGCGGCCCCAAGGGCCGGATCGACCTGATCGTGATGGGCGCCGCGGTCGCCGTGCTGGCGGTGCTGGCGTTCTCCGACAAGATCCTCGCGTTCGTGGCGCGCGGCGAGAGCACCCAGCAGCTCGCCACCCTGAACTCCCGCACCGAGCTGTGGTCGCTGGCGATGGACGCGTTCCGGGAGGAGCCGATCTTCGGCCGGGGCCTCGGCGCGTCCCGCGGCCTCTTCCTGGACAGCATCGGCCTCGGCGGCGGCCACAACGCGTTCATCAACGCGCTCGTCGACAACGGCGTGGTCGGCACCGTCGCGTTCGCCGCGCTGCTGCTGACGCTCGGGTTCGTGCTGCTGACGCTGTGCCGGCACCGGACGCTGCGCGCCGACGCCGGCATGCTGCTGGGGATCTTCGGCTGCTTCCTCACCGACAGCATGACCACCGAGGGTCTCGCCGCCCCCGCGAACGTGTCGTCGGTGTGGCTGTTCATCCTCGTCGCGTGGGCGGAGACGCTGCGCAGGCAGGGCGGCGACCCGCTCCCGGTCGTCCAGCGGTCGCCCGCGGAGACGGTCGTCGACGCGGCCGGCTGGTCACCCGCCGCCGTGACGGCGACCGCGCAGATAGAAGCCGGCCCCGACAAGCCCTAGCAGGACCAGCCCGACCAGCGCCCCGGTCCCGAGTAGACCGCCCGGCATGCCGGACTTGGACGGGATCTCCACCGGGGAGCCGCCGCCGTCGGTCGCCGGCGACGCCGACGGGTCCGGCTCCGTCGCCGCGTTCGCCTCGGGCAGCGCCACCGTCCGGAACACCGGACGGGCGCCCGCCCCCGCCAGCAGGACCTTCCGGCCGTCCGACGACACCCCGAACGCGGGCCCCGCCAGCGACGCCGGCGTCTTCACGACCTGCCCGACGTCGTCCCGGATCCCGCCGAGGATCCGCACGTCCGTGGTCGTCTTCAGGATCACCCGCCCGTCCCGGGTGAAGTCGCCGCCGCGCACCGGGAACGGCAGCGTCCGCAGCCGCGTCAGCGCGTTGTTCGACGGGCCGAGCACCCCCGGCAGCGCGAACACGGCCGCGGCCGCGGCGTCCCGGGTGATGATGTAGACGCGGCTCTCCGCCGGGTCGGCCAGCAGCGCCGCGCCCCGGTGCCCCCCGTCGGGGTACTTGAGCCTGAACGTCTTCACCGGCAGCGTCCCGCCGGACAGGGTCCTCGGCTCGGCGACCCGGTGCAGCAGCAGGCCCCCCGTCCGGCCGGAGCTCAGGTCCCCGACGAACAGCCCCGACTCCCCGGCCCCGTTCTTCACGATCGTGATGGCGTCCCACCGCGTCGCCGTCGCACCGGACAGCGTGTACGTCGCGCGGGTGCGGCCCTTGGCGTCCAGCGCGAACAGCCGGGGCCCGCCGGCGGCGGCCGCGACCGTCCACCAGATGTCGGGGTGCAGCACGCCCGCGACCATCGCGGCGGGCCCGGCCAGCGCGGGCCGGAACGCGGTGCGGGCGGCCGCCGTGGTCGTCACGGCGGGACTCGGTGACGGCGCCGTCTCCGCGACCGCCTCCGGCCCCGTCAGGACCACGAGCACCACCGCCGCGCCACCCGCGGCGAACCGGAGCCTGAGGGGGTTCGTTCTCACAGTCTGACGTCCATCTCTGCCGGGAACCGTGTGGCATTCTTGCGCATGTGGATCCGCTCGGCATTAAAGGTACTTACTGCTTCACCCCCCGCGTGCACGGTGACCAGCGGGGATCTTTCCATGAGTGGTTCCGGGACGACGCGCTGCGGACGGTCACGGGACACGGGCTGAACCTGGCGCAGGCGAACTGCTCGGTGTCGTCCAAGGGGGTGCTGCGCGGCGTGCACTTCGCCGACGTCCCGCCCGGCCAGGCCAAATACATCACGTGCCTGCGCGGGGCGATCCTCGACGTCGTCGTCGACCTGCGCGTCGGATCCCCCACGTTCGCTCAGTGGGAGGCCGTCCGGCTGGACGACGAGACGCGCCGCTGCCTGTACATCGCCGAAGGCGTCGGCCACGCTTTCATGGCGCTGACGGAAGACGCGACGGTCGTCTACCTGTGCTCGGAGCCCTACGCGCCGGGCCACGAGCACGGCGTGCACCCGCTCGACCCGGAGATCGGCATCGAGTGGCCCGCCGGCATCGAGCCGGTCCTGTCCGACAAGGACGCGCAGGCCCCGACCCTGGAGGAGGCCCGCCGCACCGGGCTGCTGCCGTCCTACCAGGACTGCCTCGACCACTACGCCAAGCTCGGCCTGCCCGGCTGAGCCTCCGGCCACGCCGCCGCCAGGGACGGCCAGGCGGCGTGCAGGGCGTCCCGCCAGTCGCGCATGGGCGCCAGGCCCGCCGCCGCCCACCGGCCGTGCCCGAGGACGCTGAACGCCGGACGCGGCGCGGGCCGCACGAACCTCTCGCTCGTCGTCGGCCGCACCCGGGCCGGGTCGAGGCCGAGCAGCGCGAACACCTCGCGGGCCAGCCCGTACCAGGTCGTCCGGCCCGCGCTGGTGCCGTGGTACGCCCCGGCGGGGGCGTCCGCGCGGGCCAGCGCGATGATCCGGTCGGCGAGGTCGCCGGTCCAGGTCGGCTGCCCGGCCTGGTCGTCGACCACCTCGACGGTGTCGCGCTCCCCCGCCAGCCGCGCCATCGTCCGGACGAAGCTGGGCCCGTGCGCCCCGTACAGCCACGCCGTCCGCACCACGTACCCGCGCTCGTAGCCGAGCACCGCCGCCTCGCCGGCGAGCTTCGTCCGGCCGTAGGCGTTGACGGGCGCGGCCGGCGCGTCCTCCGGGTACGGCTCGGTGGCGGAGCCGTCGAACACGTAGTCGGTGGACACCTGCACGAGCTTCGCGCCGATCTCCGCGCACGCCGCGACGAGCGCCTCGACGGCGGTGCCGTTGACGGCGAGCGCCGCGTCCTCGTGCGCCTCCGCGTCGTCCACGGCCGTCCAGGCGGCGCAGTTCACCACCACGTCGGGCCGGTGCCGCCGCAGCGCCTCCCGGACCGCGCCCGCGTCGGTCATGTCCAGCTCACTCCGCCGCGGCGCCACCGCGCCGTCGAGGCGCGCGACGACGTCGGTGCCGAGCATCCCGCCGGCACCGGTGACCAGCCATGTCACGCCGCGTCCTCCGAGCGCTTCTTCAGCGGCTCCCACCAGGCGCGGTTCTCCTCGTACCAGCGGACCGTCGCGGCCAGCCCCTCGTCGAACGCCACCTGCGGCGCATACCCGAGGGCGCGCAGCTTCGCGTCCGACAGCGAGTACCGGCGGTCGTGGCCCTTGCGGTCCTCGACGCGCTCGACCATGTCCCAGCCGGCGCCGACCGCGTCGAGCAGCCGCCGCGTCAGCTCCAGGTTCGTCAGCTCCGCCGTGCCCGCGATGTGGTACACCTCGCCGGGCTCGCCGCGCTCGGCGACCACCTGGATGCCGCGGCAGTGGTCGGCGGCGTGGATCCAGTCGCGCACGTTCCCGCCGTCCCCGTACAGCGGCACCGTATGGCCGTCCATCAGGTTCGTGGCGAACAGCGGGATGACCTTCTCCGGGTACTGGTACGGCCCGTAGTTGTTGCCGCAGCGGGTGATGCTGACCGGCAGCCCGTGTGTGCGCGCGTAGGCCCGCGCCATCATGTCGCCGCCGGCCTTCGCCGCCGAGTACGGCGAGTTCGGCGCGAGCGGCGCCTCCTCGTCCCAGGAGCCCTCGTCGATGCTGCCGTACACCTCGTCGGTGGACACCTGCACGACCCGCGGCGTCCCCGCGTCCAGGCACGCCTGCATCAGCGTCTGCACGCCGAGCACGTTCGTCCGCGCGAACTCCGCGCCGCTGGCGATCGACCGGTCCACGTGCGACTCGGCCGCGAAGTTCAGCACCACGTCATGCCCCGGCACCAGCTCCGCGAGCAGCCCGCCGTCGCAGATGTCGCCGTGGACGAAGGTGAACCGCCCTTCGACCGGCTCCAGGTTCGCCAGGTTCCCGGCGTAGGTCAGCTTGTCCAGCACGGTGATCTCGGCGCCGGCCCACGCGGGGAACGCCCCGGACGCGAGGTCCCGCACATACTGCGACCCAATGAACCCGGCCCCACCCGTCACCAGCACCCGCGGGGGTCGGTCACCCGTCATGTCCATCTGAACTCCTCATTCGGACATCCGCCTTCCGGCACAGGAGCAGCGGAGGTGGCCATGGAACTTCGAACAAACGCACGACGCAGAGCAAACGAACCGCTACAGTCCGTCCCATGCCGCGGACCGTCAAGCGAGCGTTCAAGTACCGCTGCTACCCCACGCCTCAACAAGCCACGCAGCTTGTACGGACCTTCGGTTGTGTCCGCCTCGTCTATAACAAGGCCCTGGAGGAGCACATCCGGGTCTTCCGCACCGAAGGTCGTCACCTTGGTCTCAACGAGGCGTCGGCGAGGCTCACGCAGTGGAAACGCGACCCGGCCTTCCGCTTTCTGGCGGAGGTCTCGTCGGTTCCGCTTCAGCAAGCTCTGCGGCACCTGCGGAGCGCGTTCACCAACTTCTTCTCGGGACGCGCGCGCCATCCGTCCTTCAAGTCGCGGAAGAAGGGCAAGGCAAGTGCCGAGTACACCAGGTCGGCGTTCGCCTACCGGAACGATGAACTGACGCTCGCCAAGATGGACGCGCCGCTCCGTGTCGTCTGGTCGCGTCCGCTTCCCAGCGGAGCGACGCCGTCCAGGGGCACGGTCACCCGCGATGCGGCGGGGCGGTGGTTCGTGTCCCTGCTGTGCGAGGACAGTGTCGCCGCGCTGCCTCCCGTCGCGCAGCGCACAGGCGTGGACTTCGGCATCACGGCGCTGGCGACCCTTTCGACGGGCGAGAAGGTCACCAATCCCCGGTACGGCGATCGTGACCGGAAGCGACTCGCCGAAGCTCAGCGCAGCCTCTTTCGGAAACGCAAGGGCTCGGCCAATCGCGCCAAGGCGCGGCGGCGCGTCGCGCGCGTCCATGCGCGGATCGCCGACCGGCGGCGCGATTTCCTGCACAAGCTTTCGACTCGGCTCGTCCGCGAGAACCAAGTGGTCGTGATCGAGGACCTGGGCGTCGGGAACATGCTCAAGAACCCGTCCCTGGCTCGCGCCATCGCCGATGCGGGCTGGCGCGAGCTGCGCACGATGCTGGAGTACAAGGCCGACTGGTACGGACGCGAACTGACCGTGGTCGATCGTTGGTTCCCGTCCAGCAAGCTGTGCAGTTCCTGCGGACGCCGTGCTTCCGCGATGCCCTTGGCGGTCCGCGAGTGGAGCTGCGCCGCCTGCGGCGCCCGTCACGACCGGGACGTCAACGCTGCGCAGAACATCCTCGCCGCCGGGCCGGCGGAGAGGCGAAACGCCTGCGGAGCTGCTGTAAGACCTCAACGGAGATTCTTCCCGGCGGGCGAGCGGTGATGAAACAGGAAGCCCGGCGGGCGACCGCCGGATTCCCCTTTCGCAAGGGGACTGCCGGTCAATTGCTGATCTGCACTTTGCTGTGATCTCCCAGGACGAGGCGGTGGGCCTTCGGGACGCGGGGGGCGGGGGTGACCTCGGCCTCGCGGCCGATCAGGGAGCACTCGATGCGGCCGACGCCGTCGATGGACGCGCCGCGCAGCACGATCGAGTACTCGATCTCGCTGTCCAGGACCGCGCAGTCGCGGTCGATGGAGGTGAACGGGCCGACGTAGGAGTCGCGGACCACCGAGCCGGCGCCGACGATGACCGGGCCGACGACGCGGGACCCCGCGACGCGGGCGCCCGCCTCCACAACGACCCGGCCGATCAGCTCGCTGGCCCCGTCCACCTCGCCCTCCACATGAGGTTCGACGCCCTCCAGGACGAGGCGGTTGACCTCCAGCATGTCGGTGACGTTGCCGGTGTCCTTCCAGTAGCCGGTGATCACTGTGGACTCGACCCGGTGGCCGTGGTCGATCAGCCACTGGATCGCGTCGGTGATCTCCAGCTCGCCGCGCGCGGACGGCTTCAGCTCCGCGACCGCGTCGTGCACCGCCGGGCTGAACAGGTACACCCCGACGAGCGCCAGGTCGCTCTTCGGGAACTCCGGCTTCTCCTCCAGCGCGACGACGCGGCCGGCGCCGTCGAGTTCGGCGACGCCGAACGCGCGCGGGTCGGAGACGTGCGTCAGCATGATCTGCGCCTGCGGGCGCTCCGCGCGGAACCGGTCGACGAGCCCGTCGATGCCGCCGACGATGAAGTTGTCGCCGAGGTACATCACGAAGTCGTCGCCGCCGAGGTACTCGCGGGCGATGAGGACGGCGTGCGCCAGCCCGCGCGGGGCGTCCTGGCGCAGGTACGTCACGTCGAGGCCGAACGCCGAGCCGTCGCCGACGGCGCCGCGGATCTCCGGCTCGGTGTCGCCGACGACGATGCCGACCTCGCGGATGCCGGCGTCCCGGATCGACTCCAGGCCGTAGAACAGCACCGGCTTGTTCGCGACCGGGACGAGCTGCTTCGCCGAGGTGTGGGTGATGGGGCGGAGCCGGGACCCGGCGCCGCCCGCCAGCACGAGGGCCTTCACGGCGCGACGGCGGAGGTCGGGCCCTGGGGGGCGGGCAGGTACACGGGGGGCTCCAAAGGGGTGCTTATCGGGCGCCGGTGATCATCCCGGCGCCGACGGTGTTGTTGGTGGCCTCGTCGATCAGGATGAAGCCGCCGGTCAGCCGGTTGCGGTTGTAGTCGTCGACGAACAGCGGCT
Source organism: Actinomadura sp. RB99 (assembly GCF_014706005.1). Lineage (NCBI taxonomy): Bacteria > Bacillati > Actinomycetota > Actinomycetes > Streptosporangiales > Thermomonosporaceae > Actinomadura > Actinomadura sp. RB99. Next base: position 22,845 of record NZ_JABMCA010000007.1, read on the forward strand.
GCGTCACCCGCAGCGAGATCCGGCCGATCTCGTTCAGGCCGAGGCCCTCCGCCTGCTCGTCGCGGTGCAGCGTGTTGACGTCCAGCCGGTAGTGCAGGTCCTTCACCAGCGCCTTCGCGGTGCGGGTGGTGTGCTTGATGATCAGCTTGGAGCGCGGGGTGAGGACCCGGTCCGGGGTCATCCAGCACACCATCGCGTCGAGGTCCTGCGCGACCTCCGGCCGGTTGTGCGGGCGCGCGATCATGTCGCCGCGGGAGATGTCGATGTCGTCGGCGAGCCGCAGCGTCACCGACATCGGCGCGTACGCCTCCTCGACCGGGCCGTTCGGGCCGTCGATGTGGGTGATCGTCGTGGTCAGCCCGGACGGCAGGTGCACCACCTCGTCGCCCGGCTTCAGCACGCCGCCCGCGACCTGCCCCGCGTAGCCGCGGTAGTCGTGCAGGTCGGGGTCGGTGGAGGCGTGCGGACGGATCACGTACTGCACCGGGAACCGCACGTCGATGAGGTTGCGGTCGGAGGCGATGTGCACGTGCTCCAGGTGGTGCAGCAGCGACGACCCGTCGTACCACGGCATGTTCACGCTGCGCTCGACGACGTTGTCGCCGTGCAGCGCCGAGATCGGGATGAACGTCAGGTCGGAGACGTCCAGCTTGGAGGCGAACGCGGTGAACTCGTCGACGATCCGCTCGTAGACGGCCTGGTCGTAGTCGACGAGGTCCATCTTGTTGATCGCCACGACCAGGTGCGGGACCTGCAGCAGCGTGGTCAGGAACGCGTGCCGCCGGGACTGCTCCAGGATCCCCTTGCGGGCGTCCACCAGGATGATCGCCAGGTCGGCGGTGGACGCGCCCGTCACCATGTTCCGGGTGTACTGGATGTGCCCGGGGGTGTCGGCGATGATGAACTTGCGGCGCGGCGTCGCGAAGTAGCGGTACGCCACGTCGATGGTGATGCCCTGCTCCCGCTCGGCGCGGAGCCCGTCGGTCAGCAGCGCGAGGTTCGTGTACTCCTCGCCGCGGTCCACGCTGGTCTTCTCGACCGACTCCAGCTGGTCCTCGAAGATGGACTTGGAGTCGAACAGCAGCCGCCCGATCAGGGTGGACTTGCCGTCGTCGACGCTGCCGGCGGTGGCGAACCGCAGCAGGTCCATGCCCTTGACCTGCTCGGTCGTGGCGGACGCGCGCTCGGCGGGCTCGTTCGTGCTGGCCATTAGAAGTAGCCCTCCTTCTTGCGGTCCTCCATGGCGGCCTCGCTGGTCCGGTCGTCGGCGCGGGTCTGGCCGCGCTCGGTGATCCGCGTCGCGGCGATCTCCGCGATCACCTCTTCCAGCGTCGCGGCGTTCGACTTCACCGCGCCCGTGCAGGACGCGTCGCCCACCGTCCGGTACCGGACGGACGCCTCGAACTCCGGCTCGTCGTCACCGCGGTTCGCGAACCCGGTCTCGGCGTCCAGCAGCAGCCCGTCGCGCTCGAACACCCGCCGGGTGTGCGCGAAGTAGATCGGCGGCAGCTCCAGCTCCTCGCGCCGCACGTAGTCCCAGATGTCCAGCTCGGTCCAGTTCGACAGCGGGAACACCCGGACGTGCTCGCCCTGCGTGATCCGCGTGTTGAACAGGTTCCACAGCTCCGGCCGCTGGTTCTTCGGGTCCCACTGGCCGAACTCGTCCCGGAACGACACCACGCGCTCCTTCGCGCGCGCCTTCTCCTCGTCGCGGCGCGCACCGCCGAACGCCGCGTCGAACCCGTGCTCCTCGATCGCGTCCAGCAGCGGCGTGATCTGCAGCCGGTTCCGCGACGCGCGGCGCCCCTTCTGCTCCACCACCCGGCCGGAGTCGATCGCGTCCTGCACCGACGCCACGACCAGCCGGACGCCCAGCTCGGCGACGCGCCGGTCGCGGTACTCCATCACCTCGGGGAAGTTGTGCCCGGTGTCGACGTGCATCACCGGGAACGGGATCGGCGCGGGCCAGAACGCCTTCTGGGCCAGGCGCAGCATCACGATGCTGTCCTTGCCGCCCGAGAACAGCAGCACGGGCCGCTCGAACTCGGCCGCCACCTCCCGGAAGATATGGATCGACTCGGCTTCGAGGACGTCTAGCTGGGACAGCAGGTAATCGCAACGCTGCATGGTCTGGGACTCTCTCCACGCTGTACTGGCAGATGCAACCGGTGGCACGGGACGGGCGCACGCGCTTCCCACCGGATCGAACGTCGGCCCGCCGCTGATCAATCCCGCCTGGCGAGGCGGTCAGTCGGGCAGGCTGTCGCTCACGTCTCCGATGCCGGTCAGCAGCGTCGACGCCGACACGGGATGGCACACCAGGATATCCGGCAGCCTCGGGTCCTTCCGGTTGTACTCCAGCGGGGCCCCGTCGACGCGCGACGCGTGCGCGCCCGCCGCGAGCGCCACCGCCGCCGGCGCCGCCGAGTCCCACTCGTACTGGCCGCCCGCGTGCACGTAGGCGTCCACCTCGCCGAGCAGCACCGCGGAGATCTTCGCCCCCGCCGAGCCGATCGGCACCAGCTCCACGTCCAGGCCTTCCGAGGGGGGACGACCCCCCACGCCCCCCGCAACCGCCTTTTCCAGCTTCTCGGCGAGCCGCTGCACGAACTCCGGCGGCCGCGTCCGGCTCACCGCGATCCGCAGCTTCCCCGGATCCGGCGCGGGCACGTGCAGCGGCACCTCCCGCGGCAGGCCCCGACGCGCGGCGTCCGAGCCCGCGGTCACCGGGTCCGGCTCGCCGGGGTCGTCGCGGACGAGCGCCGCGCCGCCCGTGGCGTCGGTGCGCAGCGTCAGGCCCTGCGCCGGCAGCGCGACCGCGCCCGCCGACAGCCGCGCCGTGCCCGCCGCGTCCCGCTCCCACAGCGCCACGTGGACGGCCCAGTCGCGGCGGCCCTCCTCGGAGAACTCCCGGGTCCCGTCCAGCGGATCGATGATCCACACGCGGGACGCCGACAGCCGCTCGGCCTCTCCGGTGTTGCGCGTCGGGGCGCGGTCGTCGCCCTGGGAGCGCTTGCCCGCCACCGACGAGCGGCCCTCCTCCGAGAGCACGGCGTCACCGGGACAGCGCTCCGCCAGCGCCGCCATCAGGTACTCGTGCGACCGCAGGTCGCCGGTGTCCTTCAGGGCGCGCCCGTCGGCGAAGCCCATCTCGTCCCGCACGCCCAGCAGCAGCCGCCCCGCCGCCGCGGCGAGCTCCGCCGCCAGCGCGTGGTCGTCCGCCACGGCTCTCTCGGTCATCCGTTGATCACATTCCCGACTCGACTGGTCTGCCCGGTCTACTTTCTCATGCATACCCCACACCGCCCGGTGCCAGGGTCACGTCCCACCTGGCGAGACCGGGCGTCCGGCGCGTACCGGTGTCCGGTACGCGCCGCGGCACTCGGCACCCGCCGCTCGCGAGCGCCTGCGGCCGGTGCCGCCGCGGTCAGTAGGCGCCGGAGCCGCGGAACACCGCCGACCACGTCTTCCACATGATCTGCAGGTCCAGCGCGAGCGACCAGTTGTCCACGTACCGCAGGTCGAGCCGGACCGACTCGTCCCACGTCAGGTCCGAGCGGCCGCTGACCTGCCAGAGGCCCGTCAGTCCCGGCTTCACCACGAGCCGCCGGTACACGTCGCCGCCGTACTGCGCGACCTCCTCCGGCAGCGGCGGGCGCGGCCCCACCAGCGACATGTCGCCCCGCAACACGTTGAACAGCTGCGGCAGCTCGTCCAGCGAGTAGCGGCGCAGCCACCGCCCCACCTTCGTGATGCGCGGGTCCTCCCGGATCTTGAACAGCACGCCGTCGTTCTCGTTGTGCTCCATCAGCGCGTTCTTGCGCGCCTCCGCGTCCTGCACCATCGTGCGGAACTTCAGCACCGTGAACTCGCGGCCGCCGCGCCCGACCCGGACCTGCTTGAACATCACCGGCCCGGCGCTCGTCACCTTGATCAGGAACGCGACCACCAGCATCAGCGGGCTCAGCAGCAGCAGGCCGGTCAGCGCCGCCGTCCGGTCGAACAGCCCCTTCAGCACCCGCCGGCCGCCGTCCAGCTCCGGATGCTCCACGTGCAGCAGCGGCAGGCCCGACACGGGACGGATCGAGATCCGCGGACCCGTCACGTCCATCAGCGCCGGTGCCACCACCAGCTCGACGTCGTCCCGCTCGATCTGCCACGCCAGCCGGCGCAGCGCCACCCCGTCCATCTCCGGACAGGCGAGCACCGCCACCGAGTCGGCGCCGGTCCGCTCCGCGACGGCCGCGGTCTGGCCGAAGTCGCCGAGCACCGGCACGCCCTCCACCTCGTGGACGGCGTCGTCGCCCGAGGCCAGCGCCGGCGGCAGGCACACCGCCACGATGTCCATCCCGTGGTACCGCTTCTGCCGCAGCAGCCGGATCAGGTCCGCGACGGACGTGCGGTGCCCCACCGCCACGACCCGCCGCATGCACTCCCCGTTCCAGCGCTTGCGGTGCAGCCACTTGCGCAGCCGGTACCGCGCGACCAGGTCCAGGAACGTGCCGAGCGGCATCGCCATCACGACGTACCCGCGCGCCACCTCCGTCTTGGTGGCGTACGCCAGGATCGCCAGCGTCGCGGTGAAGATGAACCCCGCGCGCAGGACGCCCTTGAACTCCTCGTACCCCACGCCGATGTACCGCGGCTGGTACGCCCGGCACAGCATCAGCATCGGCACCCAGAGGACCGGCAGCGCCACCGTCAGCGCGACGTACGGCGCCGTCGGATCGCTGGGCACCCCCGGGAAGCGGAGCACGAACGCGATCACCCCGGCCGCGAGCATGCTGAAGAAATCGAGCCCGCCGGCGAACCGGCGGTACCATCCACTCCAGCTCTGCGCATCCGGGCGACGTTGCTCCTGGCGAATCGGTGACTCGGCCTGAACCTTGTCAACGACGGCCATACGACCTCACCCAACCCATGTAACGCGCGCCCCGAAAAGCTCGATCCACCCCAGAGACGGTTGAACAGCTCCCAAGGTTCACATAAAACGTGAACCTCATCCGCGCAGAATTTTACGAGCGCCGCGCCGTGTCCGCCTCGGCACGGACCGCATCCGGCCGATTGTCGAAAACGCCTGCCCCGCGTGGTTTCAGCCCGCGTGGAACTCGTTCTGCGCGGCCTCCAGACTCCCGGTCAGCAGCGCCTCCACCGCGTCCGCCGCCCGGTCGACCTCCAGGTCCAGGACCTTCCGCTCCGCCGCCGAGAAGTCCTTCAGCACGAACGCCGCCGCGTCCATCCGCCCGGGCGGCCGCCCGACCCCGAACCTGACCCGCAGGTACTCCTTGTCGCCGAGCGACTTCGTGATCGACCGCAGCCCGTTGTGACCGTTGTCACCGCCGCCGCGCTTCAACCGCAGCGCCCCGAACGGGATGTCCAGCTCGTCGTGGACGACGATCAGCCGCTCCACCGGAACCTTGTAGAAGTCCCGCAGCCCCTTCACCGGGCCGCCCGACTCGTTCATGTACGTCCGCGGCTTCGCCAGCACCGCGCGGACGCCCGCGAGCCGGCCCTCCAGCACGTCCGCCCGCGACCGGTGCGCCTTGAACCGGCCGCCGGCCCGGCCCGCCAGCACGTCCAGCACCATGAACCCGGCGTTGTGCCGGTTGCCGGCGTACGACGGTCCCGGATTGCCCAGGCCGACCACCAGCCAGACGTCCGTGCTCACCCGATCTCCTCACAGCCGAAGACCCCCGCAGGCGTGCCTGCGGGGGCCGTTCGTCGTTCCGCCGTTCCGCCGTGCTACTCGGCGGGCTCCTCCGCCTCGGCCTCGGCCGCCGCCTCGGCGGCCTCCGCCGCGGCTTCGGCGGCCTCCGCCTCGGCCGCGGTCTCGGTGTCGCCCGCGGACGCCGACGCGTCGGCGATCTGCAGGATCAGCGTCTCCTCGTCGGTCGCCAGCGTGGTGCCCGACGGCAGCTTCAGGTCCTTGGCCAGCAGCTGCGTGCCGACCTCGACGCCCTCGATGGACAGCTCCACCGACTCGGGAATGTGCGTCGCCTCGGTCTCGACCGAGATCTGCACGGCCTCCTGCTGCACGACGCCGCCCGCGACCACCTCGCCGACGACGTTCACCGGCAGGTCGACGGTGACCTTCTCGCCCCGCTTGACCAGCAGCAGGTCGACGTGCTCCAGGAAGCCCTTGATCGGGTCGCGCTGCACGTCCTTGGGCAGCGCGAGCTCCGCACCGCTGCCGACGCCCTCGATGGTCAGCAGCACGTTCGGGGTCTTCAGCGCGAGCATCAGCTCGTGGCCCGGCAGCGTGATGTGCTGCGGGTCGGTGCCGTGACCGTAGAGGACGGCGGGCACCTTGCCGGCCCGGCGGGTGCGCCGCGCGGCACCCTTACCGAACTCGGTGCGCGGCTCGGCGGCGATGCGTACCTCGGACACGGCGAAAACTCCTTGCTTGTTGCGATCCACGGCCGTCCCGCAGGACGTCCGCTACGGACAGAGCGAATCAGGCGTAGCTCGATGCGTCAGGCGCCTCGAAGATTCTTTGCGTTACCCGGGGAGTACGGACCTGAACGGAGCCGCACTGACGACCCGGGGCATACGCGGATTCAAGAAGTCTAGCCGATCGTTTCCACGCGCAACGCCATCGCCCCCGCGACGACCCGCCGCGGGGGCCCTTCTCCTACGTTGACGGCCCGGTCAGAGCCGGACGCGAACGGCACCCTCGCCTGGAAAGACGAACGCCCGCCCCGCCGGGTTCCGCTACCCCGGCGCGCCGACCGCATAACGGCCGCCCGCCCTCGTCGCCAAAGCCGCGAACCGCAGCAAATACCGAGGCGACGCAGCGACCTCAGCCACGGCTTGACCGACGACCTCAGCCACAAGAGTGACCTTGACCGACGACCTCAGTGGACGGCCCCGGCCACGCACCGACCTCGACCGTTGCGATCGCGAGCGAAGCCAAGTTCGAGCTTGCGAGAACTTGATCGCGCAGCGAGCCCCCAGGGCGAGTCGGAGCGATGCAGCGATCGCACGCTTTGTCCGTTGAAGGGAGGGCCCCCAGGGCCCGACCGCCGAGGACAAAGCAATGTCAGCTGTGCCCGCCGAAGAGGCTGGTGACGGAGCCGTCGCTGAAGACCTCGTTGATCGCGCGGGCGACCAGCGGGGCGATCGACAGGACCGTCAGCTTGTCGAACTGCTTGTCCTCCGGGATGGGGAGCGTGTTGGTCAGGACGACCTCGGAGATCCGGGAGTTCTTCAGCCGGTCCACCGCGGGGCCGGACAGGACGCCGTGGGTGGCGGCGACGACGACCTTGTCGGCGCCGTGGTCGAACAGCGCGTCGGCGGCCTTCACGATGGTCCCGCCGGTGTCGATCATGTCGTCGACCACGACGCAGGTGCGGCCCTTGACCTCGCCGACGACGTCGAAGACCTTCACCTCGTTGGCGACGTCCGGGTCGCGCTTCTTGTGGATGATCGCCATCGGGACGCCGCCGAGCCGGTCGGACCAGCGCTCGGTCACCCGGACGCGGCCGGCGTCGGGCGCGACCACGGTCACCCGGGAGGTGTCGAGGCGGCTCTCGAAGTGGTGCGCCAGCAGGTCCAGCGCGAACAGGTGGTCGACGGGGCCGTCGAAGAACCCCTGGATCTGCGCGGTGTGCAGGTCCACGGTGATCAGCCGGTCGGCGCCGGCGGTCTTGAACAGGTCGGCCATGAGCCGCGCCGAGATCGGCTCGCGGCCGCGGTGCTTCTTGTCCTGCCGGGCGTAGCCGAAGAACGGCGCGACGACCGTGATCCGCTTGGCGGACGCGCGCTTCAGCGCGTCCACCATGATCAGCTGCTCCATGATCCACTGGTTGATGGGAGCTGTGTGGCTCTGGATCACGAAGGCGTCGGAGCCACGGACCGACTCCAGGAACCGCACGAACGTCTCACCGTTGGCGAAGTCGTACGCGGACGTCGGCGTCAGGTCGACGTGGAGGTTGTCGGCGACCTCCTTGGCCAGGTCCGGGTGGGCTCGGCCGGTGAAGAGCATCAGCTTCTTCTGACCGCTCGCTTTGATCCCACTCACCTCTGACAACTCCCCCTCAATGGAACTTGCACTCATGTGGGTTGTCGTCCCCACTCCCCGGGCACCACAAGAGTCCTCTCGGTGATGCCCGGTCGTCTGTTGTCCGTGGGGGACGCCGCTGTCCTCCACCTCCCCGCCGGACGGCGGGGCAGTCATCGGCGCGCCTGCTCTCCGGCGCGTGCCGTCAGGCCGGCTCGTCCCGGTCCTCGGCGGCGCGGCGCGCCGCTTCCGCCGCCGGCGAGCCGGGCCGCTTGCGCTCGACCCAGCCCTCCACGTTGCGCTGCCGCGCCCGCGCGACGGCCATCGCCCCCGGCGGGACGTCCTGGATGATCACCGAGCCGGCGGCGGTGTAGGCGCCGTCGCCCACCGTCACCGGCGCGACGATCATGTTGTCGCTGCCGACCTTCACGTGGGAGCCGATCACGCTGCGGTGCTTGCGCTCGCCGTCGTAGTTCACGAACACCGAGCTCGCGCCGATGTTGGAGTGGTCGCCGATCTCGGCGTCGCCGACGTAGGTGAGGTGCGGCACCTTGGTGCCCTCGCCGATCTCGGCGTTCTTGGTCTCGACGTAGGTGCCGATCTTGCCCTTGCGGGCCAGCCGCGTCCCGGGCCGCAGGTAGGCGAACGGGCCGACGGACGCCTCCGGGCCGATCTCGGCCTCGACGCACACGGCGTTCACCACGGACGCGTCGGCGCCGACGCGGGTGTCGGTCAGGGTGCAGTTCGGCCCGACGCTGGCGCCAGCCTCCAGGTGGGTGCGGCCGTGCAGCTGGGTGCCCGGGTGCACGACGGCGTCCGGTTCGGCGGTCACGTCCGCGTCGATCCAGGTGGACGCGGGGTCGACGATCGTCACGCCGGCCCGCATGTGGGCCTCGAGGATGCGGTCGTTCAGCTGCCGGCGCGCCTGGGCCAGCTGGACCCGGTCGTTCACGCCCTGCGTCTCGACCCAGTCGGCGACCAGGTGCGCGCCGGCCCGGTGGCCGTCGCCGCGCAGGATCGCCACGACGTCGGTGAGGTACTCCTCGCCGCCGGCGTTGTCGGTGGTCACCCGCTTGAGCGCGTCCTCCAGCAGGGTGCCGTCGAAGGCGTACATGCCGACGTTGATCTCGGTGACGGCGCGCTGCACCTCGGTGGCGTCCTTGTGCTCGACGATCGCCTCGACGCTGCCGTCCGCCGCGCGGATCATCCGCCCGTATCCGGTCGCGTCGGGCATCTCGGTCGTGAGGACGGTGACCGCGTTGCCCTCGTCCTCGTGCGTGCGGACGAGCGCGGCGAGGGTCTCGCCGCGCAGCAGCGGATGGTCGCCGTTGGTCACCACGACGGTGCCGTCGAGCGATCCGGTCTGCTCCAGCGCCATCCGGACGGCGTGCCCCGTTCCGCCCTGGACCTCCTGGACGACGGGCTCCACGTCCGGCGCGTGCTCGCCCAGGTAGGCGACGGCCTGCTCGCGGCGGTGCCCGACGACCGCGACGAGCCGCCGCGGCTCGAGCTCGCGGGCGGCGGCGAGCACGTGGCCCAGCATCGCGCGCCCGCACAGCTCGTGCAGGACCTTCAGGGTGCGGGACTTCATTCGCGTGCCCTCGCCCGCGGCGAGAACGATGACGGCGGCCGGGCTGTTGGCACTCACTAGGAGGCTCCTCGGCATCGCGGACGGGATCGGCTGCGAGCGCGTCCACCTGCGACATCAGGGCATGGCAGGCCGGAGCGCACCCGACACGGGAAGGATACCGCCCGCTGGGCGCGCGTCACCCCGCGGGCCACCTCACCAGGACAGACGCCCCAGAAGACGGCGATTCGGACAGATGTGCTCCCGGGGGAGGAATCGAACCTCCGTTGACTGAACCAAAATCAGTTGTCCTGCCCCTAGACGACCCGGGAAGGGCGATGTGAACCTCTCTGCGATGGAGTGTCAGCTCGCACGGGAACACGATACCGAGTGGATCCCGGGCGCCCCTACGGCTTTTCCCTCGCCCGCAGGACTTTACCGGGCGAGCCAGCCGGGCAGCGGCTCGCGGGCCTGAGACCATGCGGCGGGGACGGCCTCGGCGCCGAGATGGGCGGCCACGATCCCGCCGGCGATCGCGGACGTGGTGTCCATGTCGCCGCCGACCATGACGCACGCGCGTACCGCCGCCTCGTAGTCGGTCAGCCGGGTGGCCGCCGCCCACAGCGCGTACGGCACGGTGTCCTGCGCCGAGATGCGGTTGCCGTTGCCCAACTCGTGGGCGGCGTCCTGCGGGGACTTGGACAGCAGGCGCAATGCCCGCTTGAGGCCGCGCCGCACGTACTCCCCCATCGCGGTGTGCTCCAGCGCCACCTCGACGACGTCCCTGGGGGCGACGCCGCCGTCCTTCTGGGAGGCGACGTAGGCGGCGGCGACGGCCACCGCCACGGCGCCGGCGATCCCCTCGACGTGCGAGTGGGTGATCTCGGCCGAGAGGGCCGCCTGGGCCGCGGCGCGGTCGAGGTCGTCCGCGAAGAAGGCGCCGAGGGGCGCGACGCGCATCGCCGCGCCGTTGCCGAAGGAGCCCTTCCCGTCGAACAGCTCCCGCGAGGCGCGATGCCAGTGGTCACCGCCCCGGATGCGCTCCAGCAACTCGACGGCGCCCGCGCCGTAGCGGCGGTGGACGTCGAACCGGTCGGCGAACGACCGCGCCAGTGCGTCCTGGTCGATTTGCCCGAATCGGTTTAGAACGTCTACTACCGAGCACGCCATCTCCGTGTCGTCCGACCACCCCCACGGCGCCGGCGGCACACCCGCCTCCGCGGACACGTGCCGGTTGGCCAGGACGAAGAACTGGTCGCCGAACGCGTCGGCGGTGGAGAGGCCCGCCAGGGAGGCGTGGGCGCGCGCGGAGCGCTCGGCCGGAGTCGGGGGCATGGGCGGTCCTTCCGGGACGGACGGTGAGGTTTCGCAGGAGAGTTTTGTGGCCCATGAGAGAGATTCCCACTGAATTTACCGGCCGTCCCTGTCCAACTTACGGATCCGTAGGTTACGTTGGCGTAGGTAAGGCAGCTCTAGTCACAGGAAGTGGTGACGCATGACAACGGCTCCGACCATGGCTCCTCCCCGACCCGAACGGCGTCCCGAACTAGCACCCGACCAGCAGGGCAACGCCGAACGCGCGCTCGTCGCGGTGTTCACCGGTGTCCCGTTCCTGGCCCTGTTCGCGGCCGTCCCGCTCGCCTGGGGCAGGTTCCTCGGCTGGACCGACGTCGCGCTGACGGCCGTGTTCTACCTGCTGTCCGCGGGCGGGATCACCGTCGGCTACCACCGGTACTTCACGCACGGATCGTTCAAGGCGAACCGCGGACTCAAGATCTTCCTCGCGCTGGCCGGCAGCATGGCCATCGAGGGCCCGGTCATCACCTGGGTCGCCGACCACCGGCGCCACCACAAGCACTCCGACCAGGAGTTCGACCCGCACTCGCCGTGGCGGTTCGGCGACGACTGGAAGGCGCTCGCCAAGGGCCTGCTCTGGGCGCACTACGGCTGGCTGTTCGACGCCAACCGGACGTCCAAGCAGCGGTTCGCCAAGGACCTGCTCAAGGACCGCGACATCACCCGGATCCACCTGGCCTTCCCGGGACTGGTGGCGGTGTCGTTCCTGCTGCCGGCCGCGCTCGGCGGCCTGATCACGATGTCGTGGCTCGGCTTCTTCACGGCGCTGTTCTGGGCCGGGTTCGTGCGGATCACGCTCGTCCACCACGTGACGTGGGCGATCAACTCGATCTGCCACACGTTCGGCAAGGAGGACTTCGAGGTCCGCGACAAGTCCCGCAACGTCTGGTGGCTGGCCATCCCGTCGCTCGGCGAGTCGTGGCACAACCTGCACCACTGCGACCCGACGTGCGCGCGGCACGGGGTGCTGAAGGGGCAGATCGACATCAGCGCGCGGATCATCTGGGCGTTCGAGAAACTGGGCTGGGCGCGGGACGTCCGGTGGCCGAAGGACGACAGGCTGTCCGCGAAGCGCACGAAGCAGGCGGCTTGACCGTCACAATTGATCCCGTGACAGATCCCGCTCCCAGGCCCCGCAGAAAGCGGATGACCGGCAAGGAACGCCGCGAGCAGCTCCTCGACATCGGCCGCACCCTGTTCGCCGAGCGTGGCCTGGACGGCACCTCGGTGGAGGAGATCGCCTCCGCCGCGGGTGTGTCGAAGCCCGTGGTGTACGAGCACTTCGGCGGCAAGGAGGGGCTCTACGCCGTCGTCGTCGACCGGGAGTTCGAACGGCTGCTGAGCCTGGTGACCGAGGCGCTGAACTCGGCGATCCACTACCGGAGCAAGCTGGAGAAGGCGGCGCTGGCGCTGCTGGAGTACATCGAGGGGCATCCGGACGGGTTCCGGATCCTCGTGCGGGACTCGCACGGCGGCACCGGGACGGGCAGCTACGCGAGCCTGCTGAGCGAGATCGCCGGCGAGGTGGAGTACATCCTCGCCCAGGAGTTCGACCGCCACGACTACGACGACAAGTTCGCTCCGCTGTACGCGCAGAGCCTGGTCGGCATGGTGGCCCTGACGGGCCAGTGGTGGCTGGACGTGCGCAAGCCGAAGCGCGAGGAGGTCGCCGCGCACGTCGTGAACCTCGCGTGGAACGGCCTCGCGGGGCTGGAGCCGAAGCCGTCGCTGGACCCGCGGCAGCGGCGCAAGGAGATGGAGCGCGCGGAGAAGCGCGCGGAGAAGGCCGCCGCGAAGGCGGAGAAGGCGGAGAAGGCGGCGGCGGCGCGGGCCGAGAAGGCGCAGCGGAGGAGCCGCCGCGAGGCGGAGGCGGACTTCACCGACCCGAGCCCGCATCCGTCGGTCTGACCCGGTTCGAGGGCCGGTCGTGCGCTGCGGCGCGCGGCCGGCCTTCGGCTTTCGTGCCCCGAGCGGCCCCTTAGCGGCCCCCTGGCCTTCCGCGCGGTTTCGGCCTTCCGCGCGCTGCGGGGCGGCACCCGTCCCGGCGGGGCGGGCGGTCAGTCCTCGGGCTGGAGGAATTCGAGGCGGTTGCCGACGGGGTCGTCGGCGTAGAAGCGGCGGTAGCCGGGGAACAGGCCGTCGCGGCGGACGTCGTGGCCGGCGGCGCGGAGCCGGTCGGCGAGAGCGTCGAGGTCGCCGGTGAGCAGGCCCGGGTGGGCCTTGCGGGCGGGGCGGAAGTCCTCCTCGATGCCGAGGTGGAGTTCGAGGCCGGGGCCGCGGAACCAGGCGCCGCCGCGCTTGGCGAGCTCGGGCGGCTTGGGGATCTCCTCGAGGCCGAGGACGCCGGCGTAGAAGGCGCGGAGGGCGTCCTCGCTGCCGGGCGGGGCGGCCAGCTGGACGTGGTGGAGGGCGGTGAGCATGCGGGCCTCCTCGCGAACGGACGCCGGCGGCCGTCCGGAGTTCGTCCGGGCGGCCGCCGGCAGGGGTCGCCGGCATCGGGTCGCGAAGCCGGGGTTCGGTGCCGGGCCGGGCGGTCTGCGATCATGTGCGGGTCGCGTCCGCGCGGCCTGGATGCCGCCCGCCGGCCGAGCTGGCACACCGCAGGGGAACGAGTCGCTTCCCTCGGCCGGCGGGCGGCACCCCGTCTAGGGGGCGTGACGTGTGGCGATCACGAACACTCTCCTGAACGGGAAGACGGTGCCGTAGGGGCGGCGGGGGTAGGCGTCGCGGAGCCGGTCCCGGTAGGCGGCGAGGAACTCGCCGGCCTCGTCCGGCGGGAGCGCGGACAGCACGGGGCGCAGCGCGGTGCCCTTCACCCATTCGAGGACGGGGTCGTCGCCGCCGAGGACCTGCATGTAGGTGGTCTCCCAGGCGTCGACGGCGCATCCGTGGCGGGCGAGGCGGTCGAGGTAGCCGGCGGGGTCGAGGACGGGGTCGTCGCGGACGGTGCCGGCGAGGCGGTCGCGCCAGCGCGGGGAGCGGCACAGCTCGCGGAGCAGGACGTGGCTCGGCGCGTCGAAGTTGCCGGGGACCTGGAAGGCGAGGCGCCCGCCGGGGGCGAGGGAGTCGACCCAGCGCGGCAGCAGGTCGAGGTGGCCGGGGACCCACTGCAGGACGGCGTTGGAGACGATCAGGTCGACGGGGCCGTCGGGCCGCCAGTCGGCGACGTCGGCCACGTCGAAGGAGAGCCGTCCGGGGATCGCGTGGGCGCGGGCGGCGGCGATCATCTCGGGGGAAGAGTCGAGGGCTCGCACGACCGCCCGGGGCCACCGGCCTGCGAGGGTCGCGGTGAGCTCCCCGCTCCCGCACCCGAGGTCGACGACGTGCCGGGGCTCGATCGGTCCGAGCCGGCCGACCAGTTCGGTGAACGGCCTGGCGCGCTCGTCGCCGTAGACCCCGTACTGCGCGGGGTCCCACACGGCCTCAGCTTGTCTCGACATCAAGAGACATGATGCCGCGCCCATATCTTGATGTCAAGAATCTTGTCCGCCGCCGCGCCGGACCGGTCGACTGACGGATGCCGGGCGCGGCGCGCGCTCCGTAGCGTCGGCGGCACGGCGTCCGGCGGAGGGTCCGTCGCGGCGTCCGGCGGAGAGGGAGTGGGCACGTGAGCTGGGGACTGGTGCTGGGTCCTGGAGGGCCGGTCGGCACGGCGTGGCTGGCCGGGCTCGCCGCGGGGCTGCGGGAGGCGGGGGTCGACCCGGCCGGCGCGGGGACGATCGCGGGCACGTCGGCGGGCGCGATCGCGGGGGCGATGATCGCGACCGGCCGGGACCTGGCGGCGGTCGCGGAGCTGCCCCCGGCGAACGGCCCGCGCCCCGCGCGGGACCCGGCGGTGATGGAGCGGATGTTCGGGCTGATGCGCGATCCGGCGCTGGAGCCGGACGAGGCGCGCCGCCGCGTCGGACGGCTGGCGGCCGAGGCCGAGGCACTGCCCGCCGAATGGCACCGCAGGCGGATGGAGTTCCTGGTCGGGACGGACGCGTGGCCGGAGGGCCGGCTGCTGGTCACGGCGGTGGACGTGGCGTCCGGGGAGCCCGTCGTCTGGGACCGGGCGAGCGGCGTGCCGCTGTCGGCGGCGGTCGCGGCGAGCAGCGCGGCGCCGGGCCACGCCCGTCCGATCGAGATCGATGGGCGGCTCTACATGGACGGCGCGTTCGGCGGCGGCGCGTGGCCGTGGCTTGCGCGGGACGAGGCGAAGGTCGTGCTGATCGAGCCGCTCGCGCACATGTCGGACGGCGCGGGGGGCGACGTGCGGATCGTCCCGGACGACGCGGCGCTGGAGGCGTTCGGCGGCGACGTGGGCGACGTGAGCCGGTGGGCGGAGTGCTACCGGGCGGGCGTCCGGCAGGCCCCCGACGCCGCGCGGCTGATCGCTACTGTGGCCTGATGCGGAAGGTGGTGCTGGCGTCGGCGTCGACGGCGCGGTTGCGGATCCTGCGGGAGGCGGGCGCGGACCCGCAGGTCCTCGTCAGCGGCGTCGATGAGTCGAAGATCGCGGCCGGGTCGGTCGCGGGGCTGGCGCGCGCGCTGGCGAAGGAGAAGGCGGGCGCGGTCGCGGGCGGCGTCGCGGACGCGATCGTGATCGGCTGCGACTCGCTGCTGGAGGTGGACGGGCGGGCGTTCGGCAAGCCCGCGTCGGCGGAAGAGGCCGCCGCGTGGTGGGCGGCGCGGCGCGGCGTAACGGGCGTCCTGCACACCGGGCACTGCGTGGTCGACACGGCCTCCGGGCGGGACGCGCTGGAGGTGGCGAGCACCCGGATCCGGTTCGGCGACCCGTCCGAGGAGGAGATCGCCGCGTACGTCGCCACGGGCGAGCCGCTGCACATGGCGGGCGCGTTCACGCTGGAGGGGCGCGGGGCCTGGTTCATCGACGGGATCGACGGCGACCCCGGCACGGTGATGGGCCTGTCGCTGCCCCTCCTGCGCCGGATGCTGGCCGGTATCGGGGTTCCGCTGACCGAGGTGTGGCCGGTCCCGCTCACCGCTTGAGCAGGCCGCGCTCCATCGCCACGACGACCGCGCGGGTGCGGTCGCCGACGTCGAGCTTGGCGAA
Source organism: Actinomadura sp. RB99 (assembly GCF_014706005.1). Taxonomy (NCBI): domain Bacteria; kingdom Bacillati; phylum Actinomycetota; class Actinomycetes; order Streptosporangiales; family Thermomonosporaceae; genus Actinomadura; species Actinomadura sp. RB99. The sequence goes on from NZ_JABMCA010000007.1 coordinate 38,823, forward strand.
CACGCGGAGCAGGTGCGTCTTCACCGTCGCCTCCGCGATGACGAGCCGCCGCCCGATCTCGGCGTTGGACAGCCCGTCCGCGACCGCGTTCAGCACCTCCGCCTCCCGGGCGGTGAGCGCGACGGGCACGGGCTGCCGCATCCGCGCGACGAGCCGCTGCGCGACGCGCGGGGCGAGGACGGTCTCGCCGCGCGCGGCGGCGCGCACCGCGTCGGCGAGCTGCTCGCGGGTGGCGTCCTTGAGCAGGTAGCCGACGGCGCCCGCCTCGACCGCGCGCTCGATCTCCTCGTCGGTGTCGTAGGTGGTGAGGATCAGCACGCGGGTGCCGGTGCGGCGGGCGAGGATCTCGGTGGTGGCGGACACCCCGTCCAGCACGGGCATCCGCAGGTCGACGAGCGCGACGTCGGGCCGGAGCCGCTCGGCGAGGCCGACCGCCGCGCGGCCGTCGCCCGCCTCGCCGACGATCTCGATGCCGGGCTCGCCGGCCAGCAGCGCGGCCACGCCGGCGCGCATCACGGTGTGGTCGTCCACGAGGATCACGCGGACCGTGCCGTCGTTCGGGGTGCGGTCGTTCACGGGGTGCCGCCGTTCATGGGGTGCTCTCGCGGGGAAGCAGGGCGAGGACGCGGGTGCCCTCGCCGGGGGCGCTGGTGACGGTGAGCAGGCCGCCGAGCTCGGCGAGGCGGCGGCGCATCCCGTCCAGCCCGAACCCGCCGGACGCGGCGCCGGGCGCGAAGCCGCGGCCGTCGTCGGTGATCTCCAGTTCGACGCCGTGCGGGTGCGCGGCGAGGACGACGCCGACGGTGGTGGCGGCGGCGTGCTTGCGGACGTTCGCGAGCGACTCCTGGGTGCAGCGCAGCAGCGCGACGCGGGTCGGCTGGTCACAGCGGACGTCGGGCAGGTCGGCGTCGACGGTGAGGCCGGTGTCCTCGGCGAACCGGTCGAGGGTGCGGCGCAGGGTCGCGGCGATGGAGCCGGCCGCGACGCCCTCGCGCGGTGCGGAGCCGACGAGGACGCGGGCCTCGGCGAGGTTCTCGCGGGCGGTCCGCTCGATGGACGCCAGCTGCCGGGCGCTCGCCTCCGGGTCGGTGCCGATGCCCGCGCGGGCGGCCTCGGCGAGCACGACGATGGACGCCAGGCCCTGCGCGAGGGTGTCGTGGATCTCGCGGGCGAGCCGCTCCCGCTCGTCGGCGGCGCCCTGGCGGCGCTGCGCCTCGGCGAGGCGCCGCTCCGCGTCCTCCAGGTCGGCGGCGAGGAGGCGGGCGCGCTCGGACTGCCGGTCGACGACGCGGGTCATCCAGATCCCGACGAGGATGCTCGCGGCGTAGCCGGTGAGGGCGGCGACCGAGTTGCCGGTGACGAGCGCCCCGTCGGGATGCCTCTGGACGGCCATGCCCGCGACGGCGGCCGCGGTCGCGGCGCCGCTGAGGGCGATCGCGCGCCGCGGGCCGCCGCCCTGGATCCAGAAGTGCGGGAGGGACACGATCAGCAGCGACGCGGTGCCGTCCGCGAGGTAGGACACCGCGCCGATGCCGGCGGTCAGCACGCCGAGGAACGTGTACCGGCGGACGGCCGCGTTCCCCGGGAACGTCCCGGTGATCGGGTGGCAGACGGCGAGCAGGGCCAGCAGCGCGAGCGTCCCGGACCGGATCCCCTCGCTGCGGTCCCAGGCGGCGATGCCCGGCGGGACGAGGCCGAAGCAGATCCACAGGGCGGTGTACCAGCGGCGCACCGCCCGTGCCTGGAGCCGGTCGTCGTGCTGTGGCCGTCGCTCCATGCCGGTCAGCCTACTTTCGCGGGGGCGGGCGCCGGGACGGCGGCGGGCGCCGGCCGGGACGGCCACCAGGTCCGCTCGCCGAGCAGCAGCATCAGGGCGGGCAGCACCACGATGCGGATGACGAACGCGTCCACCAGCACCGCCACGGCGAGCGCGAAGCCCATCTGCTTCATCTCGATGATGTGCAGCGGGATGAAGCTGGCGAAGACGGTCACCATGACGAACGCGGCGCTGGTGACGACGCCGGCGGAGCGTCCGATGCCGTCGAGGACGGCGGTGCGGGTGGAGGCGCCGGCGAGCCGCGCCTCCCGGATCCGGCTGATCACGAAGACCTGGTAGTCCATGGACAGGCCGAACAGGATCACGAACAGGAACAGCGGGACGCGGGAGCCGATCGTCCCGGTGGAGGTGAAGCCGAGCAGGCCCTCCGCCCACGTCCCCTGGAACGTCAGGACGAGCAGGCCGAGCGCGGCGCCGGCCGACAGCAGGTTCAGCAGCACGCCGACCGCGCCGAGGACCACGGACCGGAACGCCCACACCGTCATCCCGAAGGTGACCAGCAGCAGCGACGCGATGATGAGCGGCAGCTTCTGCTTCTGGTGGTCGGGGTAGTCGGCGTAGCGGGCGACGTCGCCGGTGACGGCGACCTCGACGCCGGGCAGCCTGCCGACCGTGGCGGGGACGTAGTCGTCGCGGACGCTCTTCAGGGACGCGACGGCGGCCGGGTCGCTGACGTAGTGCGGGACGGGCAGTTCCAGCAGGCTGGTCCGGCCGTCCTGCGAGACGCGGAGCCGGGACGTCCCGGACAGGCGCGGGTCGTGCCGCGCGCGGCGGCCGAGGTCGCGCAGCGCGTCCGCCACCTCCGCCCGGCGCGCCGGGTCGGCCTCCACGACGACCTGGTGCATGGCCTTGAGCTCGGGGAACGCGGCGTTGAGCCGGTCGTAGACCTGCATCGCCGGGATGGCGCGGGGGTGGGTCTCGCGGCCCATGTCGGTGAGCTTCATGCCGAGGAGCGGCGCGGTGAGGGCGAGCATGGCCAGCAGGCCGACGGCCAGCGTGGCGGCGGGGTGCTTCCCGGTCGGCCGCAGCAGGGCGCGGGTGATCCGCCCGCCGGACTCGGAGCGCGCCCCGCGCACCCGCTTGCCGCGCCGGATCCGGCGCTCCCGGCGGCTCTCCGCCCACTGGCCGAGCTTGGCGAGCAGCGCGGGCAGGACGGTCAGGGAGCTGAGGACGGCGACGACGGTGACGACGATCGCGCCGGTCGCGATGGAGGAGAAGATCACGTCGTCGGCGAGGTACAGCGTGGCGCTGGAGACGGCGACGGCGATGCCGGAGACGACCACGGCCCGTCCGGACGTGGCGGCGGCCAGTTCCACGACGGCGGCGGGCGACAGCCGGCCGCCCGACCGGGCGCGCTCCTCGCGCTCCCGCTTCAGGTAGAAGAGCGTGTAGTCGACGCCGACGGCCATGCCGATGAGCAGGATGACGTTGGTGCCGACGCCCGCGTCCGGGAAGACGTGCGAGGCCAGCATCGACAGCCCGACGGCCGCGGCGATCGAGGACAGCGCGAGCAGCAGCGGCACCACGGCCAGCGCCACCGACCCGAACACGACCAGCAGCGTGACCAGCGTGACGGGCAGCGCGATCACCTCGGTCCGCGACAGGTCCTGCCCGCGCAGGTGGTCGACGCCCTTGCTGACCGACGGGCCGCCCGTCTCCTCGACCCGCACCCCGGGGTGCGCGGCCTGGACCCGCTCGGTCTGCGCGATCAGCGGCGCGACGTGCTTCTTGCCCTCCAGCTCCGGGCCCCGCAGGGTGACCTGGACGCGGACCGCCGTCCCGTCCGCCGCGCGGATCGGCGGGGACACCGACGCGACCTCGGGCAGCCGCGCCATCCGGGCCGCGGCGTCGCGGGCGGCGGCGTCCGCCTGCGCCGCGTCCAGGCGGCCCGCACCGGGCTTCGCCGTGATCAGCACCTGCTCGGCCGGCTTCTGCTCCAGGCCGCCGCGGGCGGCCATCGCCTCGGCGCGTCCGGCCTCGCCGATCCGGAAGTCGGCGCTGGTCGCCGCGTGCCCGCCGACCGAGATGCCGACGCCGAGGCACACCGCGACGAACAGGAACCAGCCGGCGATCGCCCGCCAGGGGTGCCCGGCGCTCCACCGGGCCATGCGCACAGGAAGATCTCTCATGCCCGAAATGCTCGCGCCGCGGCCCCCTCCGGCATGAGCCCCGACCGGCTGAACCTCCCGTCCACCGACCGGTGGACAAGGGGCGACAACCGGCGGTTGTCGTTCCTGCTCAATGGCTGTTGGACCGGGGTGTTCGGGGTGCGGTCCACTGGGTCCACCGCACCGGTGAGGGGTCACCGGGGCAGGGACGCGAGGAGGGATCGTGAAGGCACTCGTGCCGACCGGCGACGCGCGGGAGGCGGTCGCGTTCGCCGACGTCGACGAGCCGGAGCCGCGCCCGGACGAGGCGCTGGTGAAGGTGGCGGCGTTCTCGGTCAACCGCGGCGAGACGTTCCAGCTGGAGGGCGACCGGCCCGGCTGGCGTCCCGGCAAGGACGTCGCGGGGCTGGTCGTCCAGGCGGCGGCGGACGGGTCGGGCCCGGCATGCGGGACGCGGGTCGTCGGGCACCCACCGTCGGCGGGCTGGGCCGAGTACGCGGCGGTGCCGGCCGGGTCGCTCGCGGAGCTGCCCGCCTCGGTGCCGGTGGAGACGGCGGCGGCGCTGCCGCTGGCGGGCCTCACCGCGCTGCGGCTGCTGCGCGCCGCCGGGCCGCTCGCGGGACGGACGGTCCTGCTCACGGGGGCGTCCGGCGGCGTGGGGCACTACGTCACCGAGCTGGCCGCCGCAGCGGGCGCGGAGGTCACCGCGGTGTCGGCGACGCCGGAGCGCGGGCGGCGGCTGGCGGAGTTCGGCGCCGCGGTGGTGCCGGACGCGGCGTCCGCGGAGGGCCCGTTCGACCTGGTGCTGGAGTCGACCGGTGGCCGGGCGTTCCCGGACGCGCTGGCGCGGCTGCGGCGCCGGGGGACGCTGATCTGGTTCGGGCAGGCGTCCCGGACGCCCGTGACGCTCGACTTCTTCCGGTTCTTCGACGGCCCGGAGTCGGCGACCATCCGGCACTTCCACTACGAGGACGCCGACACCGCGAACGCCGACGACCTGGCCGTGCTGGTCCGGCTCGTCGCCGGCGGGCGGCTGCACCCGGAGATCGGGCGGTCCGCCGACTGGGCCGAGACCGCCGCAGTCCTCGCCGACCTGCGCGAACGCCGCGTCCGCGGCAACGCCGTCCTCACCATCGACCGCTGAGAGCACCGACCGCTGAGAGCAAGGAGACCGAGATGAACACCGAGACCCAGATGACCGCCGGAACCGGGACGACCCCGAAGGACGTCGTGGTCCGCTACGTCCGGGCCGTCGCCGACGGGGACCTGGAGACGATCAGGGACAGCTTCGCCGAGGACGCGACCTGGACCTACCCCGGCGACCTGCCGTTGAGCGGCACCTGGAAGGGCCGCGACGCCATCGTGGACGACTTCCTCGGGGCCGCGACCGGCGGCCTGTTCAAGCCGGGCACCGCGCCGGAGGTGGAGCTGGTCAACGTGATCGCCGAGGGCGACCAGGTGCTCGCCGAGTGGACGGCGAAGGGGGTCACCCGGTCGGGCAAGATCTACGACAACCGGTGCGCCGGGATCTACGTCGTCCGGGACGGGAGGATCGTCTCGGTGAAGGAGTACACCGACACCCGGCACGTCGAGCGAACCCTGTTCGGTCAGCGGTGACCGGCCGCAGGTCCCTCGATATCAAGACAGGTTAGGCTTGCGGCATGGAGGATGAGGTCGACCGGCTGGTCGCCGCGTGGCAGGCCGAGCGCCCGGACCTGGACGTCCGGCCGCTGCAGGTCCTCAGCCGGGTGTCCCGGCTGGCCCGGCACCTCGACCGCGCCCGCCGCGCCGTGTTCGCCGCCCACCAGGTGGAGTCGTGGGAGTTCGACGTCCTCACCGCGCTGCGCCGGGCCGGCTCCCCCTACCAGCTCAGCCCGGGGCAGCTGCTGCGCGCGACGCTGGTGACGTCCGGCACCATGACCAACCGCATCGACCGGCTCGCCGCCGCCGGCCTGGTCGAGCGGCACCCCGACCCGCAGGACAAGCGCGGCGTCCAGGTCCGCCTCACCGAGGCGGGCCTGACGCGCGTGGACGCCGCGTTCGCCGACCTGCTGGGCCGCGAGCAGGCCATCCTGGAGGCCCTCACGCCCGAGCAGCGCGAGACCCTGGCCGTCCTGCTCCGCACCCTCCTGATCCCCTTCGACGCGTGATCTCCGCGGGCCGGGCCCGCGGGAACCGCGTCAGGCGAGCGCCTCTTCCAGTGCGGCGGCGACGGCGCAGAGCCGCTCCTCGCCGCCCGCCGGGCCGATCAGCTGCACGGACGCGGGGAGGTGCGAGCCCGGCAGCGGGACGGGCAGCGCGAACGCCGGCAGCCCCGCCACGTTGACCGGCCCGGTGAGCATCGTCAGCAGCAGGTCGTCGTCGCCGTCCGGCGGCTCCGGCGCGACCCCGGCCAGCACCGGCAGCGCGAGCACGCCATGCCGGTCCAGCAGCGCGTCGAACTCCGCCCGGACCGTCTTCTGGAGCTGCTCGGCCCACGGGCGCCTGCCCGCCGCGGCCTCCTTCAGCACGTTGAGCCGCCGGTACATCCGCTCGCTCACCTTGGACGGGTCGCCGAGCAGCCCGCCGTTCCGCGCGTACGCCTCCTCGCCGACGAACACGCCGTTCGCGAGCGCCGCGTCCTGGAAGTGCTCGCAGGTCTCGTCGGTGATCGGGCCGAGCCGGCGGAGCGCGTCGTCCACGGCCGCGTCGATCGCCGGGTCCACGTTGGGGACGCGGAGCCGCCCGACCGTCATGCCGGGGTCGTAGGCGTCCGGGGCGAAGCCCGGCTCGATCAGCCGCATGCCGGTGACGACGGCGGCGACGTCGCGGCCCATCGGCCCCACGGTGTCCAGGCTCGGGGAGAGCGGGTAGACGCCGTCCAAGGGGACGCGCCCGTGGGTCGTCTTCAGCGACGCGATCCCGCAGCACGCCGCCGGGATCCGCACGGACCCGGCCGTGTCGGTGCCGAAGGCGACGTCCGCCTCCCCGCTCGCGACCGCGACCGCCGACCCGCTGGACGACCCGCCCGGCACCCGCGACGGGTCCAGGGGGTTCACCGGCGTGCCCGACCACGGGTTGACGCCGTCGGCGCCCAGGCAGAACTCGGTGAGGTTGGCCTTCCCGACGATGCGGGCGCCCTGCGCGCGCGCCGACGCGACAACGGGCGCGTCCGCCGCCGCCGGCGCGGCGCCCTCGGCCACCGCCCGGCTGCCCGCCGTGGTGGGCAGCCCGGCCACGTCGATGGCGTCCTTCACCGCGAGCCGCGGACCGTCCCCCGGCGCGTCGTCGATCTTCACGATCCAAGTCGTCATTGTCGGATCATGGCGATTCCGGACGCCGAGCACCAGGGGTCCGGACGATCCGAGGTCTCAGTCGACGTCCTCGGCGAGCATCAGCCACTCCTCCTCGACCCGGGCCGCCTCCGCCTGGATCTCCTTCAGCCGCCCGTCCAGCTCCTGGAGCCTGACGAAGTCGGTGGCGTGCGCGGCCAGCTGCTTGTGCAGCTCCGCCTCCTGGCCGGACAGCTTCTCCAGGCGGCGTTCGAGCCGGTCCAGCTCCTTGCGGACCTTCCAGTCCTGCCCGCCCTTCGGCTTCGGCGGCGCGGCGGCGGGCGCCTCCTGCGCGCGCGCCTGGGCCGTCCGGGTCCGGGCCGTTCCGGCGGCGCGGCGCTCCAGGTACTCGTCGACACCGCCGGGCAGCATCGACACCCGCCCGTCACCGAGCAGCGCCACCACGTGGTCGGTGATGCGCTCCAGGAAGTACCGGTCGTGGCTGACGACGACGAGGGTGCCGGGCCAGCCGTCCAGCAGGTCCTCCAGCTCGGTGAGCGTCTCGATGTCGAGGTCGTTCGTCGGCTCGTCGAGCAGCAGCACGTTCGGCTCGCCCATCAGCAGCCGCAGCACCTGCAGGCGGCGCCGCTCACCGCCCGACAGGTCGCCGACGGGCGTCCACTGCCGGTCCCCGGCGAACCCGAGCCGCTCCAGCAGCTGGCTCGCCGTCCACTCCCGCTTCCCGACCGTGATGCGGCGGCGGATCTCCTCCACCGACTCCAGCACCCGCCGGGACGGGTCCAGCTCCTCCAGGTTCTGCGACAGGTGCGCGAGCTGCACGGTCCTGCCCCGCACGACCTTCCCCGACACCGGCGTGACCGAGCCGTCCAGCAACCGCAGCAGCGTGCTCTTGCCGCTGCCGTTGACGCCGACGAGCCCCACCCGGTCACCGGGGCCGAGCCGCCACGTCATCCGCTCGAAGATGTCCCGGCCGTCGTCGCCGACCCGCACGGTGACATCCTCGATGTCGTACACGGTCTTGCCGAGCCGCGCCGTCGCGAACTTCGTCAGCTCCACCGCGTCGCGCAGCGGCGGCTCGTCGGCGATCAGCGCCTGCGCCGCGTCCACCCGGAACTTCGGCTTGGACGTGCGGGCCTGCGGGCCGCGCCGCAGCCACGCCAGCTCCTTGCGCAGCAGGTTCTGCCGCTTGGCCTCCGTCGCCGCCGCGATCCGGGACCGCTCCGCCTTCGCCAGCACGTAGGCGGAGTAGCCGCCCTCGTACCGCTCGACGCGGCCGTCCACGACCTCCCACGTGCGGTCGGTGACCTCGTCGAGGAACCAGCGGTCGTGCGTGACGACGAGCAGCGCGACCCGGCGGTCCTTCAGGTGCCGGGCCAGCCACGCGATCGCCTCGATGTCGAGGTGGTTGGTCGGCTCGTCCAGCATCAGCAGGTCCGACTCGGGGACGAGCAGCCGCGCCAGCGCGATCCGGCGCCGCTCCCCGCCGGACATCCCGGCCAGCGGCGCGTCCAGGTCGACGTCGGCGAGCAGCCCGCCGAGGACGTCGCGGGCCCGGGTGTCGCCCGCCCACTCGTGCTCGGCGCGGTCCCCCAGCACCACCGACCGGACCGTGGCGCCCTCCGGGAACACGTCCCGCTGCGTCAGGTACCCCAGGCGGAGGCCACGCGCGTGCGTGACGCGGCCCGCGTCCGGCTCGACCTCGCGCGCCAGGACCTGCACCAGCGTGCTCTTGCCGCCGCCGTTGCGGCCGACGACCCCGACCCGGTCGCCCTCGTCCAGCCCGAGGGACACCGCGTCCAGCAGCGGCTTCGGCCCGTACGCCTTCGCGACGTTCTCAACGTTGATCAGATTCACGACGCCGTCCAGCCTATTGCCCCGTGCGCACCGCCCGTGCGGTCAGCCCTGGGGCGGGGCGGGCGGCCCCGGCTGCCCCGGCTGCCCCGGCTGCCCGTAGGGCGGCTGCGGCGGGAACTGCGGGTTCGGCGGGTACGGGGCGTTCGGCGGATACGGGGCGCCGGGCGGGCGGTACGCCGAGTCCGAGCCGCGCTTCCGGGCGCTCACGGAGACGATCACGACGACCAGCACGGCCAGGCCGGCGAGCACGAGGAGGGCCAGGACGATCAGCAGCGAGAGGGCGGCCATACGGCTTCCTGAGTTCGGGGGACGCGGCGCGGGCGCGTGCGGGCACGCGTGGCGCGCCGGAGCGCCCGCCTGGCCTCAGCGTAGCGGGGGACGGCGGGAGGAGATCGCCGCGTCGGGGGCGTCGCGGCGGATCGCGCGGTCGCGGCGGACGGCCCGGACGGCGAGAGTCGCCATCATCAGGACGGCCACCAGCCCCAGCAGCCCCGTCAGGTACGTCATCGCTCCACCTCGTCGCGGAATTGGCGTCATTGATCAGGACGCCGCCGAGGCGCGCGGAGTTCGCTTGTGTGCCGAGAGCACACACCGTGAAGCTACCGGCACGTCCCGGCGAGGACGCGCCGCCGCCCCGCCGGGGGTCAGAGCACGGTCGCGCCGGGCACCGGGCCCTGCGCCCGGACGATCTGCTCGGCCACCCCCGCGCCGTCCAGCGCCGCGGCGAGGTCGGCGGCGTCCTCGTCGGTCTCGGCGAGGAACGCGCAGGTCGGGCCCGACCCGGACACCAGCGCGCCGATCGCGCCGAGGTCCCGCCCGGCGTTCAGGGTGCGGGCCAGCGACGGCCGCAGCTCCAGCGCGGCGGGCTGCAGGTCGTTGGCGAGCGCGGCGCCGAGCGCCTTCGCGTCACCGGTCGCGAGCGCCGTCATCAGGTCCTCCGCGACGGACGGCCGCGGGGCGCTCTCCCCCGCCGCCTCCCGCAGCCGGTCGCACTCGGCGTAGACCTCGGGCGTCGACAGGCCGCCGTCCGCCGCCGCGAACACCCAGTGGAAGGTGCCGCGGGTCAGCGCCGGGGTGAGCCGCTCGCCCCGCCCCACGCCGATCGCGGTCCCGCCGAGCAGCGCGAACGGCACGTCGCTGCCGAGCTCGGCGCCCATCTCCATCAGGTCGTCCCGCGTCAGCGCCGGCCGCTCCCGGTCGTCCCACAGCCGCGCGCACGCGACCAGCGCGGCGGCCGCGTCGGCGCTGCCGCCCGCCATGCCGCCCGCGACCGGGATCGCCTTGCGGATCCGCAGCCGCACCCGGGGCTCCACGCCGAGCCGGGACGCGACCAGCACCGCCGCCCGCGCCGCCAGGTTCCGGGCGTCGGCCGGGACCCGGCCGATCGCCACCCGGGAGTACGGCGCGGCCTCGACGGCGAGTTCGAGGCCGTCGGCCGGTTCCGCGGTCAGCTCGTCGAACAGCGACACCGCGTGGAACACGTTCACGAGGTCGTGGTAGCCGTCCTCCCGGATCGGCCCGACCCCGAGCTGAAGGTTGACCTTTGCGGGGACGCGTACCCTCACTGCGCTCACTCCAGAACCCTACGGGAGAGATCAGCCTCCGCTCGTCACGGGGAGGTTGCGGGGATTGAAGTACGGCGTGGTCGCCAGCTCCCGCAGCGCCGACACCGCATGCGTGTCGCCCGTCACCGAGTACGCGCGCCGCTTGTCCCGGGGCTCCTCGATCTGCTCGTCGGAGTCGAAGTAGACGACGGCCTTGACCTGCGGGTCCTCCAGGGTCTTGGTGGCGGCGCGCAGCCACTCGGCGCGCCGCTGCCCGTAGGACTTCGGCACCCCGAACTCGGCGATCATGATGGGCTTGTGCCGGTTCCTGGCCCACTGCATGAACAGCTTCAGCGTCTCCGACAGGTCCCGGTACTCGTAGTCGGCGCCGGGCGGCGCGTCCGCGCAGATCCAGTCGACCTGGTCGTCCCCGGGGTAGAAGGCGCCCGCGTTCGGCGCGCCGAACCCGCGCGCGCTCGGGCACCACACCCAGGCGACGTTGTCGACCTTCTCCGCCGTGAAGATCTGCCGCAGGTGCTTCCACGCGGCGATGAAGTCCGTCGGCGAGTGCACCCGGTCCTTGAGCGACGACCGGTCCATGTCGCGGGACCAGCGCAGGAACACCGGCTTGCCGGTCGCCTTGATCGCCTTCGCGCGGGCGCGGATCAGCGCGTCGTACTTGCCCTGGACGATCTCCTTGGTGTCGGCGCCCGCCCAGGTCAGCAGCAGGTACCGGTTGCTGTCGACCACCGAGGTGTCCAGCCCGGTCGGGAAGTCGGACTTCCAGCCCCGGTAGCTCTGGACGATGTCCAGCTGCCGTCCCATGTCCCGCTCGAACGCGGCGACGGGCGCCATGCCCGGCTTGTCGGCGTCCTTCCCGGTCGGGCCGCTCGACGCGGCGCCCGACGGGCCGCCGGACGCGGTGCCGGACGGCGACTCGGACGCGGTGCCCGACGCCGTCGACGACGGCGACCTGGTCGCCGCTCCGCCCACGGCGGGCGGCACCCACGCGCCGAAGTAGGCGCCCTGCGCCGGCGGCGTCGGGGCGATGCCCGCCCGCGCGGTCGTCGTTATCTTCGGGGCCGCGCCGGCTCCGTCACTGCACCCCGCCGCCACCGTCGCGACCAGGCCGCCCGCCGCCACCAGCGCCGTCGCCGCCAGCGGCAGCCGGGCCCCCCGCGCCCCGCCGGGCCGGAAGGCGCGCGCCGTCCGGGCCCGCTCGGTCCCCGCCCGCGCCGTCCGCGAACGCGCCTTCACCATCGCCCTCCGACTCCTCCGTGTCCATCGCTCCGGCGTCCGTCCCGCCGGAGCCGCTCGCACCGGCGCCCGTCCCGTGTGAAGCCCCGTGGGAACCCGCCGTGCCGGGGTCCGTGCCGGGCCCGGCGGAAGCCGCCGGGGCGCCGGGAGCGCCGTCCCCCACGATGGAAGGACCATACTCGGCAATACGGGCGAAGGCGGCCACGTCCAGAGCTTCGCCCCGCGCCCGCGGATCGACGCCCGCCGCGCGCAGCGCCCGCTCCGCCTCCGCCGCCGACCCCGCCCAGCCCGCCAGCGCCGCCCGCAGCGTCTTGCGGCGCTGCGCGAACGCCGCGTCCACCACGGCGAACACCTGCTCGCGGGACGCCGCGGACGCCGGCGGGTCGCGCCGGGTGAACGCGACCAGCCCGGAATCGACGTTCGGCACCGGCCAGAACACCGCCCGGCCCACGGGCCCGGCGCGGCGCGCCTCCCCGTACCAGGCGAGCTTCACCGACGGCACCCCGTAGATCTTGCTCCCGGGCGCGGCCACCATCCGGTCGGCGACCTCCGCCTGCACCATGACCAGCGCCGACCGCAGCGACGGCAGCACGTCCAGCAGATGCAGGACGACCGGCACCGCCACGTTGTAGGGCAGGTTCGCCACCAGCGCCGTCGGCGCCGGTCCCGGCAGCTCTGTGATCTTCATCGCGTCGGCGCGCACGACCTCCAGCCGGTCCGCGAGCGCCGGCTCCCGCGCCGCCGCCGTCGCGGGCAGCTCCGCCGCCAGCACCGGGTCGATCTCCACCGCGACCACCCGCCGCGCCTCCGGCAGCAGCGCCAGCGTCAGCGACCCCAGCCCCGGCCCGACCTCGATGACCACGTCGTCCGGGCCCAGGTCCGCGGCCCGCACGATCCGCCGGACGGTGTTGGCGTCGATGACGAAGTTCTGCCCGAGCGTCTTGGTCGGCCTGATGCCCAGCCGCGCCGCCAGCTCCCGCACGTCCGCCGGCCCGAGCAGCCCCTGTCTGTCCCCCACGAGAACAAGTGTGGCAGGTCAGGAGAACAGGAACTTCCCGCATACCGGCCACTGCCCCTGCCAGCGCCCGTTCACCCGGTTGTAGAGCAGCTGCGCCCGGTACGTCTGCTCCCCCGCGCTCGCGTCCGACGGCTTGCCCGACCCGCCGACGGACGCCCACGACGAGATCGAGAACTGGTACAGGCCGTAGTAGCCGGACGGGTTCACCGCCTTCGGGTTGCCGTGCGACTCGCAGTTGGCCAGGCCCGCCCAGTTCAGCCTCGCCGCCGCGCCCGTGCCCGCCGACTTCGGCCCGACCGCCACGATCCGCGCGACCGGCTTGCGCTTCACCTTCCGCGCGATGACCGCCTTGACCTTCTTCCCCTTGCGCCGCACGTACGCCGTCTGCACGATCGTGACGCCGGCCCGCCCCTTGCGCAGCTCCTTCTGCGACCAGGGCGGCACCGACGCGCTCTTCTTCTCGATCGTGGGCGCCGGCACCTGGACCGTCTTCGTGACCGGCTTCGACAGCAACCGCAGCACCTTGATCACTTCACCGGCGGGCTGCTCGCGCGCGGGCTTCACCAGGTCGAACCGGCCGAGCTTCACGCCCGCCTGGTCCAACACCTGCTGGACGGTCGTCCCGGTCGTCATCGTCGTCGTCTTCTTCCTGTCCACGACGATGACGACCTTGCGCGGCGCCGGCGCGGACGTCTTCGGCGCGTCCGCCGCACGCACGGTCGACCGCGGGCTCGGCGATTCGCCGCCTCCGCACGCCGACGCCAGCAGGACCGTCGCGATCAGGACAGCAGAAGTCGCAGGGGCTCGACGCACCGTTCCTCCAGGGGGAGCCGAGCGGGCCTGGGGGGTCGCCCGCCCAACGGCCAGACACTAGAGCGGAACGCCCGCCGCCCGCCACCTCAACGCCCACATGCGCCCCCGCTCCCCCTCGGGTAAGGGGAAGCGAACCCGAACGGCCATGTTCACAAAGTCACCGCTTGACTACTTTCTGTAATCGAGAGTCCACCTCGAAGAGAAGGGAGCCCACGCCGAACGCGGGTGTCCAGGGCGCGGAAGCCCGCGAAGAGGCCAGGGGGCCGGTGCGGACGGCCAGAGCCCGGCCGTCCGCACCGTCCTGTGTTTGCTTGCATTGCCCTTGGCGTCAGGCCCTGGGGGGCCTTCCTTCGGCGGGCAATGCGGCGATCGCTGCATCGCTCCGACTCGCCCTGGGGGCTCGCTGCGCGATCAAGTTCTCGCAAGCTCGAACTTGGCTTCGCACGCGATCGCAACGCTCGGGTCGCTGCGGGCTGGACTTACGGACGATCGCCTTCCGGCCCGTCCGGAGTGCCGCCCCTGTCCGTGCCTCTCAAGGTTCTACCGTGTGGTCCTTGCGTGACGGCTCATCACCCGTGCGGGGACTTCGACTATGAGCAGCGTAGGTGAGCAGGACGATGGATCGTGACGCCGAGACCCGGGCCAGGCTGCGGGAGCACTGGGAGGCCTCCGAGCGCGGGGACATCGAAGCCGAGCACGCGATCTACGCGCCGGACGCGATCCTCGACTACCCCCAGTCCGGGGAGCGCTTCCGGGGCAGGTCGAACATCCAGGCGCAACGCGGCGGGCACGCCGCCGAACGCCACTTCACCGTCGTGCGGATCCAGGGCGGCGGGGACCTCTGGGTGAGCGAGTGTGTGATCACCTATGACGGTGCGCCCACCTGTTCGGTGAGCATCATGGAGTTCACCGGCGGTCTGGTGACACACGAGACCCAGTACTTCGCCGACCCCTTCGAGCCGCCTTCCTCGCGCGCATCCCTCGCCGACCCGATCCCCGACCGTCCATAGCGCGGCCGGTGCCGCCTGTCGACGGAAGTCAGGCGGTTGCTTGGGCGGCGGCTTGGGCCGCGGCTCGGGCGGTGAAGAGGCAGCCGCCCAGGAAGGTGCCTTCCAGGGCGTTGTAGCCGTGCATCCCTCCGCCGCCGAACCCCGCTACCTCCCCCGCCGCGTACAGGCCGTCGATGGGGCGGCCGTCGAGGCCGAGGGCGCGGGAGTCCAGGTCGGTCTGGATACCGCCGAGCGTCTTGCGGGTCAGGACGTGCAACTTCACGCCGATCAGCGGGCCGGCGGACGGGTCGAGGACGCGGTGCGGGACGGCGGTGCGGCTGAGGCGGTCGCCGAGGTAGCGGCGCGAGTTCCGGATGCCCTGGACCTGCGCGTCCTTGCCGAACGGGTTGGCGATCTGCCGGTCCCGGGCCTCGATCTGGCTCCGCAGCAGCGCGGCGTCCAGGAGCGGCTCGTCGGTGAGGGCGTTCATCCCGTCCACCAGTTGCTCCAGGGTGGGGGCGACGACGAAGTCCGCGCCGTGCCGCTTGAACGCCTCGACCGGGGCGGGCGCGCCCTTGGAAAGGACGCGTTCGCGCAGCACCGCCCTCCGGTCGCCGCTGGTGAGGTCGGGATTCTGCTCCGAGCCCGACAGCGCGAACTCCCGCTCGATGATCTTCTGGGTGAGGACGAACCACGAGTGGTCGTAGGCGGCGATGTCGGGGGTGGTGCGGAGGTGCCCGAGGGTGGCCAAGGTGTCGTAGCCGGGGAGGCAGGGGGCCGGGAGGCGCCGTCCCAGGGCGTCGAACCACATCGGCGACGGGCCCGGCAGGATCCTGATGGCGTGGCCGGGCCAGATCGGGTCCCAGTTGCGGACGCCCTCGGTGTAGTGCCACATCCGGTCGCGGTTGACGAGGCGGACGCCGGCGGCGGCGCTGATGTCGAGCATCCGCCCGTCCACGTAGGCCGGCACGCCGGTGATCATGTGCGCGGGTGCGGTGCCGAGGCGGTCGGGCCAGTAGCGGCGCACCATCTCGTGGTTCCCGCCGATGCCGCCGCTGGTGACGATCACCGCCTGCGCCGACAGTTCGAACGCCCTGGTCTCCTCGCGGTTGGACGCGACGCCGCGCGGGGAGTCGTCGTCGGCGAGGACGGCGCCGTGCACCCCGGTCACGGCGCCGCCGGTCAGGACCAGGCCGTCCACGCGGTGGCGGTGGTGGAAGGTCAGCAGGCCCTCGTCGGCGGCGCGGCGGGCGCTGCGGACGAACGGCGCGACGATGCCGGTGCCCGTCCCCCACGCGATGTGGAAGCGCGGCACCGAGTTGCCGTGGCCGTCGGCGCGGAGGTCGCCGCGCTCCGCCCAGCCGACCACCGGGGTCAGGCGGACGTCGTGGGACGCCAGCCACGCCCGCTTCTCCCCGGCGGCCCACTCCACGTAGGCGCGCGCCCACCGCACCGCCCAGGCGTCCTCGTCGTCGAGGCGGTCGAAGCCGGCGCTGCCCTGCCAGTCGCTCCAGGCCAGGTCGAAGGAGTCCCGGACGCGGAGCCGGCGCTGCTCCGGGGTGTCCACCAGGAACAGGCCGCCGAGCGACCAGTACGCCTGCCCGCCGAGGTTCGCGGCGTTCTCCTGCTCGACCAGCGCCACGCGGCGTCCGCGCGCGGTCAGCTCGTGCGCGGCGACCAGCCCCGCCAGCCCCGCCCCGACGACGATGACGTCCGCGTCCATGCCGCCTCCCCTCCCCCGGCCTATGCCCGGGGAGGGGAGGCCCGCACCTCCGGCTACCAGCCGCCGAAGGTGCGTTCGCCGTTGGCGGCGATGGCGGCGCACAGCTCGGCGAGGTCGACGTTCTTGACCTCGGCCATCGCGCGGACGGTGTGCGGGATGAGGTACGACGCGTTCGGCTTGCCCCGGTTCGGGACCGGGGTGAGGAACGGCGCGTCGGTCTCGACGAGGACGAGGTCGAGGGGCGCGACGCGCAGCGCCTCGCGCAGCGGCTCGGCGTTCTTGAACGTGACGTTCCCGGCGAAGCTCATCACGTAGCCGCGGTCGGCGCAGACCTTCGCCATGGCGGCGTCGCCGGAGAAGCAGTGGAACACCACCCGCTCCGGCGCGCCCTCCTCCTGGAGGATCGCCAGCACGTCGTCATGGGCCTCGCGGTCGTGGATGACCAGGGCCTTTCCGGTGCGCTTGGCGATCGCGACGTGGGCGCGGAACGACGCGTGCTGGTCGGTCTTCGGCGCCCAGTCGCGGTAGTAGTCCAGGCCCGTTTCGCCGATCGCCCGCACCTTCGGGTGCGCGGCCATCGCCTCGATGTCGTGCAGGACGTCGTCGTTGATGCCCGTCGTCTCGTTCGGGTGGATCGCGACGCCCGCGTAGACGTCGTCGAACTCGGCGGCGGCGTCGACCGCGAACCGCGACGACGGCAGGTCGCAGCCGATCGTCACGATCCGGGTGACGCCCGCCGCCTTCGCCGAGTGCAGCTGCTCGCTGACCGGCGTGTCGACGATGTCGAGGTGGCAGTGGCTGTCGAACACGTCGACCGGGAGCCGCTCGGGCAGCGGCGGGAACGACCGGGCGGCCTCGCCGCCCTGGCCGTCCACCGGGCTCACTCCGCCTCCAGCCGCGCGAGCTCCTCGTCCACCACGGACGCGTCGAGCTTCTTGAACAGCGGGGTCGGCTTGGCCAGCGGGACCCCCGGCTTGATCGGCGTGGACTCCCAGCGCGCCGCGGTGGCGTAGTCGCCGGTGAGGACCCGGTAGTCGGGGCCGCCCTCCTCCGAGACCGTCTCCAGCCGCGGCATGCCGCTCCACTCGCCCTCGCCGCCGAGCAGCTCGTACACCTTCTGCGAGGAGTTCGGCAGGAACGGGGTCAGCAGCGTCTTGGCGTCGTCGACGACCTGCAGCGCGGTGTGCAGGATCGACTGGACGCGGGCCGGGTCGTCCTTCAGCTTCCAGGGCGCCTGGTCCGACAGGTAGCGGTTGGCGTCCCGGACGACGTCGAGCGCCTCGGTGATCGCGTTCTTGAAGCGCGACCGCTCCAGCTCGGCGCCCACCGCCGCGAACCCGTTCCGGCTGCGCTCCATCAGGGCGCGGTCGGCGTCGTTGAGGTCGCCCGGCTCGGGGATCGCGCCGAAGTTCTTCGCGGCCATGTTCACCGACCGGTTGACGAGGTTGCCCCACGCGGCGACCAGCTCGTCGTTGTTGCGGCGGACGAACTCCGACCAGGTGAAGTCGGTGTCGTTGTTCTCCGGGCCGGCGACGGCGACGTAGTAGCGCAGCGCGTCGACGTCGTAGCGCTCCAGGAAGTCCTTGACGTAGATGACGACCTGGCGGGACGAGGAGAACTTGCGGCCCTCCATCGTCAGGTACTCCGACGACACGACCTCGGTCGGGGTGTTCAGCGCGCCCAGCGAGCCGGGCTCGCCGCCCTTGTCGCCCCGGCCGCTGTAGCCGAGCAGCATCGCCGGCCAGATCTCGGCGTGGAAGACGATGTTGTCCTTGCCCATGAAGTAGTAGGACAGGGCGTCCGGGTCCTGCCACCAGGCGCGCCACGCGTCCGGGTCGCCCGAGCGCTTCGCCCACTCCACGGACGCCGACAGGTAGCCGACGACCGCGTCGAACCAGACGTACAGCTTCTTCGCCGGGTTCTCGCGCCAGCCGTCCAGCGGGATCGGCACGCCCCAGTCGATGTCGCGGCTGATCGCCCGCGGCTGGATGTCGTCCAGCAGGTTCAGCGCGAACTTCACCACGTTCGGCCGCCACGCCAGCGACCCGCTCTGCTTGCCGCGCAGGTACCGGCCGAGCACGTCGGTGAAGGCGGGCAGGTCGAGCATGAAGTGCTCGGTCTCGACGAACTTCGGCTTCTCGCCGTTGATCCGCGACACCGGGTTGATCAGGTCGACCGGGTCGAGCTGGTTGCCGCAGTTGTCGCACTGGTCGCCGCGCGCGCCGTCGTACCCGCAGATGGGGCAGGTGCCCTCGATGTAGCGGTCCGGCAGCGTCCGGCCGGTGGACGGCGAGATCGCGCCCATCGTGGTGGTGGGGAAGATGTAGCCGTTGTCGTAGAGGCCCTTGAAGATCTCCTGGACGATCGCGTAGTGGTTCAGCGTGGTCGTCCGGGTGAACAGGTCGTAGGTCATGCCGAGGCCGTGCAGGTCCTCGGCGATCACGCCGTTGTAGCGGTCGGCCAGCTCGCGGGCGGTCACGCCCTCCTTGTCGGCCTGCACCTGGATCGGCGTGCCGTGCTCGTCGGTGCCGCTGACCATCAGGACCTGGTTGCCCGCCATCCGCTGGTAGCGGCTGAACATGTCGGCGGGCAGCGCGAAACCGGAGACGTGCCCGATGTGACGGGGCCCGTTGGCGTACGGCCAGGCGGGCGCGGTCAGGATGTGTCGGCTTGACGAGGACATGGAATCAAGGGTAGTCGCGCCGCCCCGTTGAACCGCACGGATATCGCCACCTGTGGATAACTCCGGGAGCGGGACGCCGGCTGGAAGGTTGCTGCAGATCCGGTACGGCCGACTACGGCGGGTCCGGCACGCGAGTAGCCTGGTCCGGCGCCCAGCGCAGTCCAGCCCGTCGTCCAGCCAGGGGCAGAAGCCAGCCATGCCGCAGACCACGGCCGACCAGCCGGCCGTCACGCAGGAAACGACCACCGGACGGGCGGGCGGGGCGCCCCGGCGGCTGATCGCCCGGATCCGCCGGACCCGCCGCGTGTGGTGGCTGGCGCTGCTCGTCGGGGTCTGCGCCGTGACCGCGCAGTGGGTGCTGATGACCCCGCCGCTGTACTTCGACCCGTACTACGTGTGGCTCGCGGCCCGCGACTGGCCCGACATCCCGCTCGGCGTCTTCCCGTTCGACGAGGTCCCGCACCAGGTGACGCGGATCGGGCTGGTGCTGCCCGCTCGGCTCGTCCAGGACGTCCTCGGCCCCGGCCAGGCCGCCTACTTCGTGATCGCCGCGCTCGGCGGGATCGCGTTCTTCGTCGGCACGTACCTGGTGGTGCGGGCGCTGTTCGGGGACGTCGCGGGCCTGCTGTCGGCCGGGGTCCTGCTGGTCCACCCGTTCTTCACGATGACCAACCCGTACGGCCACGAGATCACCTGGTCGACGGGGGTGATGCTGCCCGACATGCCGGGCGCCGGGCTGTTCGCGATCGGGATGGCGGCGCTGGTCGTGGCGGGCCGCCGCACGGGACGCGTCCAGACGAGGTTCCTGCTGGCGGCGGGGCTCCTGCTCGGCTGCTCGTTCCTCGTCCGGGAGTTCCTGGCGTTCCTGTTCCTCGCGATCCCCGCCTACCTGGCGCTGCTGCGGATCCCGTGGCGGCGCAACGTCACGGTCGGCGCGCCGATGGTGGTCGTGCTGGCGTTCAACTTCGTCCACAACCAGATCGTGTGGGGCAACCCGCTCGCCGGGCTGATCTCGGCGGCCGAGCACGGCGGCGAGTCCCGCGACTACGTCACGCGCGGGCTGGCGGCGCGGTCGTTCCTGCGCGCGATGCACGACTGGAACCCGCTCGGCACGATCTTCGTCGCGGCGCTGGCGCTGACGATCGTCGGGTTCGCGGTCACCCGCGACCGGCGGCTCGCGCTGGTGCTGGTGTGGTTCTTCACCCTCGCCGTCCCGCTGACGGTCTTCTCCGGCGTCCTCGACCCGCACAGCATCTCGCTGCGCGCCTGGCTCCAGCGGTACTGGTTCGCGGTGCTGCCCGCGCTGCTCGCGGGCGGGTTCGGGTCGCTGATCCTGATGTTCAGGATGATCCCGGACGGCCTGGTCGCGCGGCTGCGGCTGCGGACCCTCGTCGTCCCGGTCGCGGCGGTGGCGCTCGGCGGCGCGTACGTGTGGGCCGCCGTGACGGCCGTCCCCGAGCTGCCGCGCGACAAGGCGTGGAACCAGCTGCGGATCTACCTGGGCGAGCACCAGGATCTACGGCTGATCTGCGCCGACCGGCGCCTCGCGCAGACCCTGACGTTCTACACGCGGGACATGTGGGGCGAGCCGATCTGGCACGGCGAGATCCGCGACTTCCCGCACTACGTGCCGCAACTGCCGCTCGACGCCCTCCAGGGGCCGATGCTGTACACGCACTGGCGCGGCCAGGAGTCGCAGATCGCCGCCGGCTGGAAGCCGGACCCCGCGAAGGGCTGGCGGCTGATGTGGCGGTCGTCCGACGGCGTCCTGCAGCTGTGGAACCCGCCGCCCGGCGCCACCGGCTGACGGCCCCGCGAGGCCGTCAGCGGGTCCAGGCGACCCAGTCGCCCTCGACGGTGCGGCGGCTGTCGACGACCTTCCAGCCGGAGGGCGCGCCGTGCGGCCAGGACCGCTCCGCCGGGACGTTCTTGGGCCACCACATGATGACCATGTCCGCGGCCCGCGGCGCCGGGGTCGTCTGGGCGTTGAAGACGCTGCCGTCGCTCCACCAGGCCCAGTAGTACTGCGACAGGCGGATCGTCCACGGGACGTTCCAGTCGATCGCCACCGACCGGGTGTCGCGCAGGCCCGGGATCCCCCGCAGGTCGGTGTGCGCGATCTCGGCGTCGACCAGCGGGTGCGCGATCCGCTCCGTGGCGGTGACCGACATCGCCAGCGTCACCGCGGCGAGGAGCCCGGCGAGGAGCGCCGGGCCGCGGCGGCGCAGCAGCACCGCCGCGACCGCGAGGCCGAGCAGCGCGAGCCCCGCGACGGTGGCGTGCCACAGCTCGAACGACTTCCAGTCCCAGGTGAGGAACGACGTCTCCGGGAAGTCGTACGACGTGAACGTGTACCGGGTCAGCCGGTCGCCCGCGTACCACTGGACCACGCACGCCGCCAGGAGCGTCAGCACGGCGGCCGAGCCCGCCACGAGCGCCAGCGTCCGCCGCGACGCCCGCAGCAGCACCGCGATCCCCACCATGAACAGGACCGGGGTGATGCACGCCAGGTAGCGGCCGTAGACGTAGTTGCCGATCCGGTACTCGTCCGGGAGCGCCGCGGACGTCGCGAACGCGATCCCCGCCACGATCGCGAGGACGCCGAGCGCCAGCGTCCGCTGCCGGAGCGGCGTGCCGCGCCGGGCGGCGACGAACGCGACCGTGATGAGGCCGATCGCCGCGATCCCGCCCGTCGCGACGGCCTGATACCAGATCTGGCCGGTGCCGAGCGACAGCATCCAGGCCCAGCCGTCCTGCGTGGTGACGCGGCGGACGAGGTTCCCGCTCAGGTCGTTGTCGCCGGACGGGTACATGTGCGGCAGCAGCGAACGGTTCAGCAGCGTCCCCGCGCCGACCGCGGCGGCGAGGACGAGGGCCTGCACCGCGACGCCCCGCCAGGGCCGCCACCGGAACACCAGGGCGGCCGCCAGCAGCACGGCGTGGACGCCCAGCAGGATCGTCCCGCGCGTGTGCGAGGTGTAGGCGAACGCGACGAGCAGCGACGCGCCCGCCCCGTACAGCGCGACCCGCGGCGTCTCCCCTGCGGGCGAGCGCCCGGCGTGAAGCCAGGTGTGGACGAACAGCAGCCAGCCCACCACGACCACCGGCAGGACCGCGTCCGTCAACGCGAACTCGGAGAAGAACAGCACGCCCGGCAGCAGCGCCGTGACGTGCGCGAACAGGTACGACCAGCGCCGGCGCACCTGGAACGCCCGCAGCATCAGGTAGGCCAGCGGCATCATCAGCGCGCTGATCAGGGCGTTGACGACCAGCGCGCCCCGGTACACGCTCACCGGGTCGTGCGCGATCCACAGCACCGGCGTCAGCAGCAGCGGGTAGCCGCCGCGGTACACCGTCCCGTACGACATGTCGGCGTCAGGACCGCCGGTCAGGACCCGGGCGGCGAACAGGTACCCCGACTCGTCCGGCGTCGCCACCGGCATCGTCTGCCCGGACGCGAGCCACAGCCGCACCGCGGCCTGCACCGCCCAGCCGAGGACGAACAGCAGCACCCAGCGGCGCCGCCCCATCGATGCCGGAGCGTCCCGTCCGGCGGGGGGCGCGGCGGGCGGGCGGGACAGGACCGGCGGCGCGGCCTCGGTGCTCACGGCCGCCCGGTCCGCCGGCCGCGCGCGGTCAGGGAACGAAGATCCATGTTCGTCTCAGCCTGTCACAGCGCCGGACGGACGGACGTTTCCGGCCGGGAAACCCTCAGCAAGTTCTCGGGTTCGGCCACGCTCCGTCACCGCGCCGGAACCACGGGGGTTCGGAGGCCGGTCAGTGCTCGTCCGGCGTCCCGGCGGCCTCGGCCACCTCGGCGGGGCCGGCGGCGTCCGCGGCGGCCTTCTCCGCGTCCTCGGAGGCGGCGTCCGCTTCGGCGGCCGCGGTCTGGCGCTCGCCGGCGACCTTGTGCGCGGCGGCGTCCACCACGCCCGCGGCCTCCTCGGCCGGGTCGGTGAGCGGCGGGTGCTGGCGGCGGCGGATGCCGAGGATGCTGACGAACAGCGACGCGAACATCACCTGGAAGCTCATGACCAGCGCGGTCGCGGCCGGCACGACGATGCGCAGCGAGTCGCGCGGGTCCAGCTCGCCGAAGCTGTGCCCCCGCCAGTGCAGCAGCGAGGCGACGAGGCCGGCGAGGCCCGCGATGGCCAGCAGCCCGCCGGTCAGCAGGCCGCGCTCCAGGCTCCACCAGTCGATGAGCCTCTGCACCCGGCGGTCGTGCGGCAGGAATCCCTCCTGCATCGCGTACACCTTGGTGAGCAGCGCGAACAGCACCGCCTGGAAGCCGATCACCAGCGCGGCGGACGCGCCGACGAGGGTGTCGACGTCGAAGGCGATCGCGCCGATCCGCACCGGCCCGGCGGAGATCGCGATGCCGGCCAGCAGGCCGAGGGTCATGAAGACCAGGCCGGGGATGAGGAACAGCCAGCGCGGGCTGTACAGCATGAGGAACCGCAGGTGCCGCCAGCCGTCCCGCCAGGTGTTCAGGTGCGGGGCGCGGGTCCGGCCGTCCGGCGACAGCGTCGTCGGGACCTCGCGGATGTCGTACTTCTGCAGGGTCGCCTTGACGACCATCTCGCTGGCGAACTCCATGCCGCCGGTCTGCAGGCCGAGCCGCAGGATCGCGTCCCGGTCGAACGCGCGCAGCCCGCAGTGGAAGTCGCCGATCTTGCTGCCGAAGAACAGCCGGCCGACGAAGCTGAGCACCGGGTTGCCCAGGTAGCGGTGCAGGGGCGGCATGGCGCCGGGCGCGATGCCGCCCTTGAACCGGTTGCCCATGACGAGGTCGGCGCCGTCGCGCAGCTCGTCCAGGAACGGGCCGAGGGTGGTGAAGTCGTAGGAGTCGTCGGCGTCGCCCATCGCCACGTACTTGCCGCGCGCGGCCCGGATCCCGCCCATCAGCGCGTTGCCGTAGCCCTTGTCGACCACCGGCACGACGCGCGCCCCGGCGTCCCGGGCGAGCTGCTGGCTGCCGTCCGTGCTGCCGTTGTCGGCGATGACGACCTCGCCGTCGATACCGCTGTCCTCAAAGAAGCCGATCGTCTTGCGGACACAGGTCTCGACCGTTTCGGCCTCGTTCAGGCATGGCATCACTACGGAGAGTTCCACGCGATCTCCTTCGTTACCCCTGGTGACCGTTGGCGGTGCGGTTGTCTGGTCTCATGGTGTATCCGCCCGGCGGCCCGTCGTCGTTCATGATGCCTGCCGTGGACGGGTGATGGTGGCCGCTCTCCATAAGAGCACCCGTATCGTGTTGCCTACTTGCAACCGAAAAACCCTCTCCGCCGCGAACCGGGCGGCAGGCTAGGACGTCAAGCATACGGGTATGGCGGCCCGGAAAGGGTGGGTCGACTGTGACGCGCGGCGGAGGACGCAGTGCCACAGGTCCGAGGACAGAGCGGCGGAGGGGAGGTGCCGGAGTGGCTGTCGAATCGCCGCGCGGTGCCGAGCTGAAGGGGGCCGCGGCGGACGCGGGCACGGCGGAGACCTCCCAGGTC
This sequence comes from Actinomadura sp. RB99, assembly GCF_014706005.1. Lineage (NCBI taxonomy): Bacteria > Bacillati > Actinomycetota > Actinomycetes > Streptosporangiales > Thermomonosporaceae > Actinomadura > Actinomadura sp. RB99. The sequence continues at coordinate 63,422 of NZ_JABMCA010000007.1, forward strand.
ACGGCGGATACCGGGGCCGTCGCGGAGGGGCCGGGAACGGCCCGCGACACGCCCGGCGGACCGGAACCGGAGAACGGTTCCCCGGCGGTCGCGGAGGCACCCTCCGGCGACGTCGGAAATGGCGCCGCGAATGGGGACATGAAGGAACGGGCGAACGACGGCGCGCCGCCCGGCGACGCCGGCGACGCTCCAGGGGGCGCGACCGCCGCCTTCCCGCGCGCGTCGGTCCGAGTGCCGTCCCTGCGCGGGATCGGCTCGTGGCTCGGCGGGCGCGCCGGCGGGACGTGGGCGCGGATCCGGCGGCACCCGATCTTCAGTGTGATCATTGCCACAGCGGCGCTGCTGCGGGTGGTCGCGATGGTCGGCTACCAGCCGGCGATGTTCTTCAACGACAGCTTCGACTACCTGCACGTGGCGATGGGGCTGTACCCGCACCCGCTGCGGCCCGACGGCTACTCGTTCCTGCTGTGGGCGCTGAAGCCGTTCCACAGCTTCGCGCTGGTCGCCGCCGTCCAGCACCTCATGGGCCTGGGCATGGGCGTGATGATCTACGCGCTGCTGCGCCGCAAGTTCGGGCTGCCCGGCTGGGGCGCCTCGCTCGCCACGGTGCCGGTGCTGTTCGATGCCTACCAGATCCAGCTCGAGCACCTCGTCCTGTCCGACACGACGTTCACCTTCCTGGTGATGGTCGCGGTGACGCTGCTGCTGTGGCACGACCGGCCGTCCTGGAGGATCGCGCTGGCGATCGGGCTGATCGTCGGGTTCTCCTGGCTGACCCGGTCGGTCGGCGCGCCGGTGCTGCTCGGCGTGCTGGCGTACATGCTGATCCGGCGCATGGGCTGGCGGACGATGGCGATCACCGCGGCGGCGTGCGCGCTGCCGGTGCTGTCCTACATGACCTGGTACAAGGTGGACAGCGGCAAGTTCGCGATCACCGAGAGCAACGGGATCTTCCTGTACGCGCGGGCCTACAAGTTCGCCGACTGCCACAAGATGCACGGGCTTCCGGTCAGCGAGTACCCGCTGTGCACCGAGCCGGCGAACCGGCTGCCGAACTCCCAGGACGGCATCTGGAACGCGGCCTCGCCGCTGAACCGCTTCCCCGGGACCCGGTTCAGCCCCGAGAACAACGCGGCCAGCAACGACTTCGCCAAGCGCGCCATCCTCGCCCAGCCCGGCGACTACCTGAAGGTCGTCGCCCACGACTTCTTCCGCGTGTTCCGCTGGAACCGGACGGTGTTCCCGGACAAGGCGACCTACTCGCAGTACGAGTTCGGCACGAAGGGCAACGCGCTGCCCGACTGGCGGATGGACGCCGACTCGACCGCGTCCGGCGAGGCCCGGGCGTACGAGCACGGCGACGCCCGCACCCGCGTGATCGAGCCGTTCGGCGGCGTCATGCGCGGCTACCAGGACGCGGTCTACCTGCGCGGGACGATGCTCGGCGGCGTGCTGCTGCTCGGGCTCGGCGGCATGGTCGCGCTGTGGCGGCGGTTCGGCGGCGAGGCGCTGCTGCCGTGGACGCTGGCGACCGGGCTGCTGCTCGCGCCCGCCGCGACCGCCGAGTTCGACTACCGGTACGTGCTGCCGGCCGTCCCGCTGGCCGCGCTGGCCGCCGGGATGGCGTTCACGCCGGAGGTCCGGCACCGGCTGGACGGCTGGTGGCGGCGGCTGCGCGGGCGTCCGGGCCCGGCCCGGTCGCTGGACGTCCCGTCCGAGCCCGTCGGGCGGAAGGTCCCGGAGGTCACCGCCGGCTGACGGCCCTCCGGGACCCGCCGGCGGTCAACCATCCGCGGCCGGCGGTCAGCGCCTGGCCCCAGGGGCCCGGTCGTGGCCGCTCCCGGTCACCAGGCGTGGATGCGGCGGAGGTGGAACACCATCGCCACGTCGCTCCCGTCGCGGACCGGGGGCATCTCCCCGGCCTTGCGGGACGCCGCCCACGCCTTGACGTTCCGGCTCTGGCACTTCGGGCACAGGGAGTCCGTCCACGGCGTCGTGCACGGCTGGCCGTTCCGCTCATAGATGACGGCCTCGTTGCCGTGCCCATCGCCGACATGACGGACCTCGAGAACCTCGTCCCAGGTCGTCTCGCAGCACAGGCATTCGTAGACCCATGCCTCACGGCTCGACCATGCATCCTGCATGGCCCTCACCCCCTCGGTGACGCCATCTCGCGCTACCGGCGGCATCTCGTGCCGTCTGCCCGGCTCGCGCCGGGCTCTGAGCCGCGGGGTCCCACAAAGCATGGTGGCTCCGCCGGTCCTCTAGTGGTCCAGCGCGGGCCACCGAAGGAGCTATTCCCCCGAAATCAGCCTTTGGATCGTTCCGTACGGGGTCACTGTTTCCTGGCGGCGACGACAGCGTCGTAGACGGTCCCGCGTGGTACGCCGTTCTCCTTGGCGATCTCCCGGATCGCCTGGTTGCGCGGGGTTCCGGCGGCCTCCCGGGCGGCGACGGCGGCGACCAGGTCGGCCGGATCGGACAGCCCGGCGGGCTTCGGCGCGCCGCCCACGACCACGGTGATCTCGCCGCGCACGTCCCGCTCCGCGGCCCATCCGGCCAGCTCGGCGAGGCCGCCGCGGCGGACCTCCTCGTAGGTCTTGGTCAGCTCCCGGCAGACGGCGGCCGGACGGTCCGCCCCGAACGCCGCCGCCATGGCGCGCAGCGTGTCCGCCAGCCGGCGCGGCGACTCGAAGAACACCATGGTGCGGGGCTCGGCGGCGAGGGCCTCCAGCCGCCGCGCCTGCTCGCCCTTCTTGCGCGGCGGGAAGCCCTCGAAGCAGAACCGGTCCGTCGGCAGCCCCGACACGACCAGCGCGGTGGTGACGGCGGACGGCCCGGGCAGCACCGAGACCGGCACGTCCCGCTCCACCGCGGCGCGCACCAGCCGGTACCCCGGGTCGGACACGCCCGGCATCCCCGCGTCGGTGATCACCAGGACGTCCCGTCCGGCGAGCAGGTCCTCCAGCAGCTCTTCGGCGCGCGCGCTCTCGTTCTGGTCGTAGTAGGACACGACGCGCCCGACGAGCTCGACGCCGAGGTCGGCGGCGAGCCGGCGCAGCCGCCGGGTGTCCTCTGCGGCGATCACCGGCGCGGCCGCCAGCGCGTCCCGCAGCCGCACCGACGCGTCCCCGGCCTGCCCGATCGGCGCCGCCGCCAGCAGCAAAGTCCCCATCACGGTCCCATCCTCCCAGGGGCGCCGCGCGCCGGGACCGGGCCGGGCGGCCGGGAGTCGGCTTTACGATTGCGAGATGGCGACGACGGATCTGGCTCCGGCGAACGCGTCCCGGTGGCGGCCGCCCTCCCCCCGCGAGTGGCTCGCCCCCGCGGTCCCGGGCGGCGTCCTGGCGGGCTGGCTGGGCCCGCTGCTGGTGACGCTGTTCGCGGGCTTCCTGCGCTTCTACCGGCTCGGGCAGCCGAAGGCCGTGGTCTTCGACGAGACCTACTACGCCAAGGACGCGCTGGCCCTGCTGAAGTTCGGCTGGGAGCACAACACCGTCGACAACGCCGACAAGCTGCTGATCGCGGACCCGCACGCGAACATCTGGGGGCAGGGGCCGTCGTTCGTCGCGCACCCGCCGTTCGGCAAGTGGATGATCGCGATGGGTGAGTGGGCGTTCGGCGCGACCCCGTTCGGCTGGCGGTTCGTGCCCGCGCTGGTCGGCACCCTGTCGGTGCTGATCCTGTGCCGGGTGGCCCGCCGGATGACCGGCTCCACGCTGCTCGGCTGCGCCGCCGGGCTGCTGCTGGCGCTGGACGGCCTGGAGTTCGTGACGAGCCGCGCCGCGCTGCTGGACATCTTCGTGATGTTCTGGGTCCTGGCCGGGTTCGCGTGCCTGGTGAACGACCGGGACCGGTCCCGGTGGAGCCTCGCCGACAAGATCGAGGCGGGCCGGACGTCGGCGTACGGGCCGTTCCTGGCGCACGGGTGGCGCTGGGGCGCGGGGGTCTGCCTCGGCCTGGCGTGCGCCACCAAGTGGACGGGCGTGTTCTACGTCGCCGCGTTCGGGCTGATGGTGGTGCTCTGGGACTACGGCGCGCGGCGCGCGGCCGGGGTGCGGGAACCGATCGCCGGGACGCTGCTGCTGGACGCGGGGCCGGCGTTCGTCCAGCTCGTGGTGGTGGCGCTGGTCTCCTACCTGGCGACCTGGTCGGGCTGGATCTTCAAGCCGGGCGGGTGGGGGCGCGGACACGCGTCGAGCCACTGGTGGTGGCGGCCGTTCGAGGCGATGCCGCGCCTGTGGGACTACCACCGGCAGATGCTGGACTTCCACAACAACCTGGACGCCAAGCACCCGTACCAGTCGTGGCCGTGGGACTGGCCGGTCCTGCGGCGCCCGGTGGCGTTCTTCTACACCGAGCCGAAGTCGTGCGGGGCGCCGCGGTGCTCGCGGGAGATCCTCGGGATCGGGACGCCCGCGCTGTGGTGGGGGGCGCTGGCCGCGCTGATCGTGGTGCTGTTCATCTGGCTGGTCCTGCGCGACTGGCGGGCCGGGGCGATCGTGCTGGGGTTCCTCGCGGGCTGGCTGACCTGGTTCCCGTCGGCGTTCCGCGACCGGACGATGTTCCTGTTCTACGCGACGCCGCTGATCCCGTTCATGGTGCTGGCGGTCGTGCTGGTGCTCGGCTATCTGATTGGACCGGCGTCCGGGCTGGTGGGGGCGCACGCGGCGGCGTCCGGGCGGCCTGCGGAGGACGGCGCGCGGCCGGCCTACGAGGAGGACGCGTTCCCCGACGATCTGCACGGGCCGAGCGGCGCGCGGGTCGCGCCGGTCCCGGCGTCGGTGCCGTCGCCGGTGCCGCCGGGGGTGCGGCGCCTCGTCGGCGCGGCCGCCGCGGGCGCGTTCCTGCTGGTGGTGCTGGCGAACTTCGCCTACTTCTATCCGATCCTGGCGGCGCAGACGCTGACCTACGACGACTGGCACGCCCGGATCTGGTTCAAGTCCTGGATCTGATGCGCGGCCCGGCCCGGGGGCGTCCCTAAGAGAGGACCTCGGCCGGGACGGGCCGGGCGGCGGCGGGGCGCAGCGTCCGGGCGCCGAGCAGGCATAGGGTGAGGGCGAGGACGCCGCCCATCCCGGCGCCGGCGAACGCGCCCGGCACCCCGGCGAGCTTCTCGCCGAACCCGGCGACCGCGGAGCCGGCGGCGCCGCCCGCGCCGACCGCAGCGACGACCCACGCGAACGCCTCGGTGACGGTGCCGCTCGGCGCGAGCCGGTCGACGAGGGTGAAGCTGCAGGCCAGCACGGGTGCGAGGAACACGCCGCTGGCGAACGCCAGCACCGACATCACGGGCAGGCCGGGCGCGAGGACGAGCGGCACGTACCCGGCGGCGAGCGCGGCGAGCAGCCACGGCAGCCGCCGGTGCGGCTCGCCGGACCACGGCCGCGCGCCGTAGACGATGCCGCCGGTGAGCGCGCCGGCGGCCATGCAGGCGAGGAGCAGCCCGGAGGCGATGCCGCTGTCGAGGCGTTCGGCGTAGGCGACGACGGCGACCGCGTACACGCCGAGCGCGATGCCGGCGCAGGCGAGGGAGACCAGCAGGACGCGCAGCCCGGTCGAGCGCAGCGGCCCGGCCCAGTCGGCGGCGCGCGGCTCGCCCGTCCAGCGGCGCGACGGCCCGGACAGCGCGACGACGAGGGTCCCGGCGATGCCGACCAGGCCGGTGAGGACGAGCGCGGTCTCGGTGCCGGCCGCGGCCGCGGCGACGACGAGGAGCGGCCCGACGGAGAAGAGGATCTCCTGGGCGGCGGCGTCGAGCGCGTAGGCGGCGTCGACCTGCTCGGGGCCGTCGAGGACGTCGGGCCACAGCGCCCGGAGCCCGGCCTCCAGCGGCGGCGTCGCGAACCCGGCGAGGACGACGGCGGCGACGGCGAGGGGCAGCGGGCGCGCGCCGACGGCCGCGAGCAGCGTGAACCCGGCGGCGGAGAGGCAGGCGGCGGGCAGCAGGACGCGCGGCTGCCCGTAGCGGTCCATGGCGCGGCCGAGGACGGGCTGGCCGGCGGCCATCGCCAGGCCGAGGACGGCGGCGAGAGTGCCGGCGAGCGGGTAGCCGCCGCCGTCGGCGCGCACGTGCAGGACGACGGCGAGCGCGCCCATCCCGTTCGGCAGCCGGCCGAACAGCGTCCCGCCGAGCAGCCGCGCCGCGTGCGGCCGCCTCAGGAAGACGACATAGCCCCGCATTCTGTGCCCCCGTCGTGGCCGTCATACGTATTACCCCGTGGGTCATACGTACCACTTCCCGAGTGTCCGGCTCTAGTCTGTTTTTCGTGTCCGACGTCCCCGAGGGAGGCCCAGGTGCCGGTGGCAGGCCGTCCCACCAGTAAGGACGTCGCCCAGGAGGCCGGGGTCTCGCAGTCCACGGTGTCGCTGGTCCTGGGCGGCAAGTGGAGCGGCCGCGTCTCCCCCGCCACCGCGCGCAGCGTCCGGGTCGCCGCCGAGCGGCTCGGCTACCGGCCGAACCAGGCCGCGCGGAACCTGCGGCTCGGCACCACCCGGACCGTCCTGCTGATGGTGCCGACGCTCACCGCGCCGTTCTTCGGCCCCGTCTACACCGGCGCGGCGCGGGTCGCGGCGCGGCACGGGTTCGGGGTGGTGGTGTCCACCTGGCCGGCCGACGCGGACGGCCCGGCCGAGAGCCCGTTCCCCGCGCCGCACGAGGCGATCGACGGGGTGCTGGCGTCGTCGATGCCCGCGGCGGCGCTGGAGCGGTTCCACGGGACGCCCGCGGTGCTGCTCGACAGCGGACCGGACGCCGACGTCCCGACCGTCGACTTCGGGGTGGCCGCCGGGATGCGCGCGATCGCCCGGCACCTGGCCGGGCTCGGGCACCGCCGGTTCGGGCATGTCGCGGCGGGCGTCGACCAGTGGACGTTCCGGGCCCGCGCCGAGGTGCTCGCGGCCGAGGTCGCGGCGCTGCCCGGCGGCGAGCTGGCCCGGTCGGCGTGCGCGATCGACGTCGCCTCGGCGCGGGACGCGGCGCAGCGGCTGCTCGCCCGCCCCGATCCGCCGACCGCGCTGGTCTGCGACGACGACCTGATCGCCGCGGGCGCCTACAAGGCGGCGCGCGCGCTCGGGCTGGACGTGCCGGGCGAGCTGTCGGTCACCGGGTTCGACGACGTGCTGCTGGCGACCGCGCTGGAGCCGGAGCTGACGACGGTCCGGCTGCCCGCCGAGGAGATGGGCGCCCAGGGCATGACCGCGCTGCTGGACCTGCTGGACGGCGGCCGTCCGGCGCCCCGGGTGCTGCCCGGCCGGCTCGTGGTGCGCGGCTCGTCGGCGCCCCCGCGCGCGCCCCTGTGACCACGCCGCGATCCCGGCCCCGCCCTGCTCGGGCGGCCCCCGCTCGGACGGGCGCTGTGATCTCGACCGCACTCCGTGTTCCTCCGGCGACTCGGGTATAAGGGGGCCCATGGCGCATCCCTCCGAAGCCGGTGCCGAGCAGTCCCCCAGCGACCGGGACGAGGTCCCTCCGCCGCGCACCCGCGTGTGGCGCAAGGGCACGCTGGAGAAGCACGACTTCCCGGTCGCGCAGGTCAGCGACTACCTCGAAGAGGACGACACGGTCGTGTGGGTCGACCTGTGCGCGCCGCAGAGCGCCGACCTGCGGGTGATCGGCGACGAGCTGGGCCTGGACCCGGTGGCGGTCGAGGACGCGGTGTCCCGGCACGAGCGGGCCAAGATCGACCGCTACGAGGGGTACGCGTTCCTGAACGTCTACGTGCCGCGGATCGAGGACGGCGAGCTGACGCTGTACGAGGTGTCGGCGTTCCTGGCCGAGCGCGCGCTGGTCACCGTCCGGCAGGGCCCCGGCTTCGACATCGACGCGCTGATCAAGCGGTGGGACGAGAGCCCGGGCGTGGACATCGCCTCGGCCGGCGCGGGCTACCTGCTCTACGGGCTGCTCGACATGGTCGTGGACCTGCAGCTGGAGGCGGTGCAGGCGCTGGACGACGAGGCCGACGAGGTCGAGTCGATGATCTTCGACGAGGCGTTCGAGGTGCGGGAGATCCAGCGGCGCAGCTTCCGGCTGCGCAAGAACCTGGTGGCGCTGCGCCGGGTCGCGCTGCCGATGCGCGAGGTGGTGAACACGCTGCTCCGCCGCGACCTGCGGATGATCACCCCGGCGCTCGCGCCCTACCTCCAGGACGTCTACGACCACACGCTCCGCGTCGGCGAGTGGACCGACAGCCTGCGCGACCTCGTCGCGAACCTGCTGGACACCCGGATCGCGCTGCAGGGCAACCGGATGAACGAGGTGATGAAGAAGGTCACCAGCTGGGCGGCGATCATCGCGGTGCCGACGGCGGTCACCGGCTTCTACGGGCAGAACGTGCCGTATCCGGGGTTCTCCACGCATTCGGGGTTCATCGTCAGCTCGATCATCATCGTGGTGTGCAGCGTCGCACTCTACACCGTCTTCAAATTGCGCGACTGGCTCTGAGCCGGCAGGAACCGCCGCCGAGCAGTGCGAATATCGGAATTGATATCGATGGGCCATGGATATCAATATTGGACACGGCTGCTCGGGCTCTGGTCTGCTCTCCCCATGAGCGAATACCGACACCGTCTCCGCACGACCGCGGCGATCGCCGCGTCCGCCACGGCCCTCGCCGGGCTGGCGGCGTGCGGTTCCCACGAATCCCCTGGCGAGCGGGCCGTACCGCAGAGCGCGGTCGCGCCGCTCTCCGCCTCGCCGGGCTCTCGGCCCGCCCCGTCCCAGGCCGCCGTCACGAAGAGGTTGAACGCCCTGGAGAAATCGCGCGGCGACCGTATCGGCGCCTTCGCGGTGGACACCGGGACGGGCCGTTTCGCCTCGTACCGGGCGGACGAGCGATTTGCTTTCGCGTCCACTTTCAAGGTGATGGCGTGCGGTGCCGTCCTGCGAAAGGCGCGGCGGACCGACCCGGGCCTGATGAACCGGGTCATCCATTACACGAAGAAAGACCTGGTGGACAATTCGCCGGTCACCGAGGACCACGTCAAGGACGGAATGACGGTGTCCGCCCTGTGCAAGGCGGCCATCACCCAGAGCGACAACACCGCCGGGAACCTGCTGCTCAGGCAGATCGGCGGGCCGGCGGGCGACACCGCGTTCCTCCGCTCCCTCGGCGACCGGGTCAGCCGCCACGACCGCTGGGAGACCGACCTCAACCTCTGGAAGCCGGGCGAGCTCCGCGACACCACCACCCCGCGCGCCTGGGCCGCCGACCTGCGGACCCTCACCGTCGGCGGCGCCCTCGTCCGCGCGGACCGCGACCGCCTGACGGGCTGGATGAAGCAGACGATCACCGGCGACAAGCGGATCCGCGCCGGCCTGCCGAAGGGCTGGACGGTCGGCGACAAGACCGGCACCGGCGGCACCTACGGCACCGCCAACGACATGGCGATCGCCTGGCCGCCGTCCGGCGCGCCGGTGATCATCGTGATCACCACGAACCGCCTCACGGCGGACGCCGCGGCCGACGAACCCGCCATCGCCGAGACCGCGGGCATCCTCGCCGCCGCCGTCCACTGACCGTCGCTTGCGGCGGGGTCGTCGTCATGAGCGCCGCCATGACGACGACCCCGCCGCGAGAGACCCGGGGTTCGGTCAGAGGGAGTTGAGGAAGTCGGCGGCGATCGGGGCGGCGGCCTCGGCGCCGGTGCCGCCTCCTTCGACGATGACCGCGAAGGACAGGTCGCCGCGGTAGCCGATGAACCAGGCGTGGGTCGGCGGGTTCGCGCCCGACCCGTACTCCGCCGTCCCGGTCTTCCCGGCCGTGCCGGACGGGAAGTTCACCCCCGACGCGGTGCCCTCGCTGACGACGGCCGGCATCAGCGAGTGCAGCGCCGACTTCACCGCGGGCTCCAGCCGGTGCGGCGGCTCGGCCTTGCGGCCGCCCGCGTCCACCGCCTTGGAGACCAGCGACGCGTCGACGAGCCGGGGCGAGCGCCACACGCCGCTCGCCGCCGCGCCGGCGACCGCGGCCATGTTCAGCGGGCTGGTCAGCACCTCGCCCTGCCCGAACGAGGCCGCCGCGAACGCGGTGTCGTCCTTGTTGTCCGGGAACGAGGCGCGGACGGCGGGCAGCCCGGCGACGACCGGGGCGTTGAACCCGAACTGCGCGGCGACCTGCGCGACCCGCTTCTCCCCCAGCTTGTCCACGGCGAGCCGCGCGAAGGTGGTGTTGCAGGAGTGCGCGAACGCCTCGCGGAGCGCGACGGTCCCGAAGTCCTCGTGCTGGTAGTTGTGGAAGGAGCGGCCGCCGACCGTCGTGGTGGCCGGGCAGGGCACCTTGGTGGACGGCGACATCCCGCCCGCGACGAGCGCGGCGGCGGTGACCACCTTGAAGGTGGAGCCGGGCGGGTAGCGGCCCATCAGCGCCCGGTTGTAGCCGCCGGGCTTGTTCGCGACGGCGAGGATCTCGCCGGTGGACGGCCGGAGCGCGACCAGCGACGCGGGCTTGGCGGCGGAGCCGAGCGCCTTGCCGGCCGCGGCCTGCACCTTCGGGTCGATCGTGGTGCGCAGCGGCGTGCCGTCCGCGCCGCCGAACCGCTTCAGCGTCTTCACCGGCCTGCCGGCCGCGTCGACGATCCGGACGGCGAGGGCGGGCGTGCCCGCGAGCCGCTTCTCGTACTGCTTCTGCAGCCCGTCGGCGCCGACGGTGTCGCCCTTGCGGTACGGGGCGCCGAGCTTGGCCGCGGCCTCGGCGGACGCGGGGCCGACCGGCCCGGCCAGCTGCTGGACGGACCCGGACGGCGACCCGGAGAGGCTGCTGCCATTGGCCGCCGTGATGTCGGCGCGGGCGGGCCAGGCGCGGGAGGCGCTCAGCCGCTGCCCCTCCTTCAGCCCCGGGTAGATGACGTCGGGCGACCAGGCGACCCGCCACTTGCCGCCGCTCTTGGTGAGCGGCATCGCGCCCTCGTAGCTCCAGGTGCGGGCGCCCGCGAGCGTCAGCTCGGCGGTGTACGAGCCGCCGGCGGTGTCGCCCTTCGGCTTCCCGACGGAGGCGACCGTGTAGCGCTGCGCGGTGACGCCGAGGGCGTCGTGCATGGCGGTCAGCCGGGCGGTGAAGTCGGCGGGCGGATCGGCGGTGAGCGCGAGCATCGCGGCGTAGTCGCCGCGGCTCCAGGCCGCCGCGTAGCGCTTCGCGGCGTCCTCCGGGGACTCCCCGTCCCGCAGGAACCACACCGCTCCCGCCCCCACGAGCACGGCCGCGGCCACCACGGCGGCGACGGCGACCACGCGGGATCGGCGCATCTCATGTCCTTTCGGTCGTTGGACGCCCAAGAACACCAGGTCATCGTCCAGATGTCCAAGATTGATATCCGAGTGGCAGCGATATGGATTCTGATATGGTCCCTGCTCGTGAACATCGTCGGCCATCTCGCCTGCTTCGTCGCGGTGGCCGAGGAACTGCACTTCGGGCGCGCGGCGGAGCGGCTCGGCATGGCCCAGCCGCCGCTGAGCCAGCGGATCCAGCGGCTGGAGCGCGAACTCGGGGTGCGGCTGTTCGACCGGTCCAGCCGGCGGGTGGAGCTGACCGCGCCCGGGCGGCTCCTGCTGGACGAGGCCCGTGACATCCTCACCCGCGTGGACCGCGTCTACTCCGTCGCCGAACGGGCCCGGCTCGGCGAGGTCGGCACCGTGCGCGCCGGGCTGCCGAGCGACCTCGGCGGCCCGATCGTCGCCGCGCTGATCGCCGCGTTCCGGGACCGCCGCCCGGACCTGCGCCTCGACCTGCGCGAGACGGGCACCGCCGAGCAGGTCCGCGCGCTGGCGGAGGGCGCGCTGGACGCCGGGATCGTCCGGCACCCGTGCGACTCGCGCGGCCTCGGGCTCGGCCCGATGCTGGGGCAGCCGGTCGGCGTGCTGCTGCCGGAGGGCGCCGGGCTCGCCGCGTCCCCGGAGGTGCACCTCGCCGACCTCGCCGGCCGCGACCTGGTCGTCTTCCCCCGCGAGGAGGCGCCGGGCGCCTACGACGAGGCGCTGGCCGCGTGCCGCCGGCACGGGTACGCGCCGCCCGCCGTGCACGAGGCGCGGCACCCGCAGTTCGCGCTCGGACTGGTCCTCGCCGGGACGGCCGTGGCGCTCGTCCCGCGCACCGACGACTCCGCCGGAGTGACGTGGCGTCCGGTGGTCGGCGAGCCGCTGGTGTGGCGGACGTCGTGCGCGTGGCGGCGCACCCGCGACGCCGAGCACGAGCGCGCCATCGCCGACTTCACCGCCGTCGCGACCGCGGTGCTGCGCCGCGAGGCCGGTATGGCGCCGCTGGACGCCGCGCCGCCGCGCCGCGTCGTGTCCCGCCCGTCCTCCGGGTTCCTGGCATGACCGGCACGCGGGACGCGGTGGCCGGGGACACCGCCGTACGGATCGGGGACGCGTTCCGCGCGGCGGGCGTCACCGGCTTCCTGCACGCGGCCGACATCGACACCGGCCGGGAGGTCGCGGTCCGCGCCGACGATCCGGTGGTGCTGGCGTCGGTGTTCAAGGTGCCGCTGCTGGTCGCCTTCCACCGCCGCGCCGCCGAGGGGCTGCTCGACCCGACCGAGCAGGTCACTCTGCCCGCCGGGGACCGCACGTCCGGCCCGACCGGGGTGTCGGCGCTGCTGGACGACGTGCGGATGTCGCTGCGCGACCTCGCCTGCCTGATGATCACGGTGAGCGACAACGCGGCGGCGGACGCCCTGCTGGACCGGGTCGGGCTGGACGCGGTCAACGCCGCCGCCGCCGGGCTGGGCCTGCGCGAGACCGTGGTGACGGGCGGCGGCCGGCGGCTGTTCGAGGACCTGCTCGCCGACGCGGGCGCGTCCGGGTTCCCCGAGGTGTGGGCGCGGCTGGACGAGCCCGGCATGGCGGCCCGGCTGCGCGCCCTCGACCCGGCCCGGACGAGCCGCAGCACGCCCCGCGACATGACCCGGCTGCTCGCCGCGATCTGGCGGGACGAGGCGGCGCCGCCGGACGGGTGCGCGGCGATGCGCCGGCTGTTCGGGCTGCAGGTGTGGCCGCACCGGCTGTCGTCCGGCTTCCCGTACGACGACGTGCTGGTCAGCGGGAAGACGGGGACGCTGCTGACCGTCCGCAACGAGGTCGGCGTCGTGGAGTACCCGGACGGCGGCCGGTACGCGGTCGCGGTGTTCACCCGGTCGCTGCTGCCGATCGCGGTGCTGCCGCAGGCGGACGCGGTGATCGGCACGGCGGCGCGGCTGGCCGTGGAGTCGCTCCGCCGCCCCTGACCACCGGGTCAGCGGTCGTCCAGCATGTCGAGGTCGTCCAGGGCGGTGTGGTCCATCGGGGCGAGGGACGCGTTCCTGAGCCTGCCTTCGCGGCGGCCGCGCGGCACGGCGACGGACCCGAGCTCGATGAACACGCCGGAGCAGTCGATCCCGAACCCGCCGCCGCGCTCGAAGAGCAGCACCAGCGGCTCGTAGGGGTCGGGCAGCGCGGGCAGCGGCACCTCCGCGTCATGGAGGGCGGCGAAGTGCAGCGCGGCCGCGCAGGCCCGGGACGTCGGCGACAGGTCGAGGCCGGGCACGGTGTCGAGGACGCCCCGGACGACGACCAGGTCCGCCCGGACGCCGGGGGCGATCAGGTCAGGCAGTGTCAGGAACGGCCCGGAACCCCGGAACCCGAGGTGCCGCGCCCAGCGTTCGCCGCGGTGCAGGTGCTCGCGCATGAGGGCGATGCGGGAGCGCCTGTGAAGCTCGTCACCCTCGTACGCCCAGTCGATCGCGCGCAGCCGTGCGGCCAGTTCCGCGACGCGCTCCGGCACGCCCTCACCCCCTCATCTCCGGCGATCCGCGCTGGTCCGCGCGGGCGGCACCGGACCGCTTCCGGCCGGTGACCGAACGTGGCCGACCCAATACCGATGATCCGGCCGACCGCTAAACCAGCACTCCTTTCGTAAACGTAGGCTGTACCCCTGCTTTGATCTCTCTTGGAGGAACGCGTTGCGGCTGCCGGAGCATCTGGAGCTACTGCTCACCGACGAGCCGGTGCTCGACGTCTACGCGCACGGTCCGTGGCGCGTCCCCGACGGGCTGTTCGAGGAGATCTCGGCGCGGATCGACGCGCTGGCGAACGACCCCCGCGCCGCCGACCTCACCACCGACGAGCACAAGCTGCTGACGCTGCCCGCCTCGCTGGTCACCGCGGAGATCTTCGGCATCCTGGCGTTCCTGCCCGGTGGCGGCGCGATCAAGGCGGGCTCGTGGTCGCAGCTGCCGGAGCGGCTGCTGCACCGGCACCTCGCCAACCCCGGCACGCTCAGCACCCGGATGACCCGCTGGGACGCGCCGGGCGGCCGGTGGCGCCCGCCGGTGGACTGGCTGATCGAGGCGCCCGACCGGGAGCTCGCGATCGAGCTGGCCCGCGAGTGCCTGGGCGTGCTGGAGGGCATCGAGCCGCTGGAGGAGCGCCGCAAGGCGCTGCTGCGGCTCTACGCCGACCCGCCCGAGTGCGACGTGAACCTGCCCAAGATGGAGCTGCGCGAGCACTGGCACGCGCACGCCGGCGACGACATCGTCGCCGCCGTCCCGGAGCTGCTCGGCCCCGTCGGGTACCTCGACTGGGTGTGCGAGGGGCTCCTCGCCGCGTACGGGATCCTCGCGGAGGTCGCGCCGCGCGACGAGTCCCCCGAGTCGCACCTGATCCAGCTGCTGCTGCAGGGCAGCATGGAGCACATCCCGGCGGAACTGGCCGCGGCCCTCGGCGAGGACCGCTACCACGACCTCCAGCAGCGCTTCCCGGCCGAGCGCCGCGGCTTCAAGGCCGACGCCTGGCAGCAGCGCACCCGCGCCTGGCTCGTCCGGGCGCTGGTCGCGGGCGCCGCCGACGCGTGCCGCGCCTGGCTCGACATGGCGATGCGGTTCGTCGCGATCGTCCAGGGCCTGCCGGGCGACCCGTGGTTCCCCAAGGCCGAGTGGATCCCGGTCGGCCAGTTCCAGACCGACCTGCGCCGCCTGTACGCGCCGCGCCGCCGCGTCGTCAACCCGCTCACCGAGACCCTCAAGGCGCCCGCCGCCGGCGAGGAGGGCGAGGGCGGCGGAGCGGGCGCGACGGCCGCCGGGACGCGCGCCGAGCTGGCCAGCACGCTGGTCGGGCAGCCCGAGCTGACCGCCGCGCTGGAGGAGCTGTCGCGCGGCAAGGAGCCCGTCCGGCTGCTGATCGCGGGCCCGGACGGCACCGGCAAGCGGGACGCGGCGCAGGAGCTCGGCAAGGCGCTCGCGCTCGGCCGCGACCCGCTGTGGGTCACCGACAACCTGTACGCCGGGCAGCGGCTCTCGGACGCGGTCGCCAAGCTGCACGCCGACACCCGCGACTGCGCCGGCGACCGGCTGCTGATCATCGACGGGCTGGACGGCATCGTCGCCGACCCCGGCAACGGCGAGGCCATCGCCGACGAGCTGCACCGGCTGCTGGCGATCCACGCCGACCTGAACCTCGTCGTGCTGTGCGACGCGGACGGCGACGAGCGGATCCGCGACGTCAACCCGGTGCTGCCGGGCCGGTTCCGGATCGCGCGGACGAAGCCGTTCACCGCGCAGGGCCACGCCGAGCTGTTCCGCCGGGCGCTGGACCGGCTCGGCGCGCGCGCCACCCGGCAGGCCGTCGAGGCGGCGGGCGAGCTGCTGGCGGCGACGCCGCCGATGCAGTCGCTGCGCAACGCGCGGCTGGCCCCGTACCTCGCCGACCAGGTCGTCGCGGCGGTCCGGCGGCGGACGGAGGGCGGAGCGGAGATCGTGGTGCGCAAGGGCGACATCCCGGCCGCCCTCGACACCGCCCAGTCCGCCGGGAACCCGCTGCACGAGCTGCGCGACCTCACCGGGCTCGACACCGTCAAGCACGAGATCGCGCTGCTGGTCGCGGGCACGCACGCGGCGCGGCTGCGCAGCGAGTCCGGCCTGCGGATCACGCCGCCGACGCGGCACATGGTGTTCACCGGCAACCCCGGCACCGGCAAGACGATGGTGGCGCGGCTGCTCGGCCGCATCTACAAGAAGCTCGGCGTGCTGTCGTCCGGGCACCTGGTCGAGGCGTCCCGCGCGCACCTGGTCGGCGAGTACATCGGCCAGACCGCGCCGCGCACCCGCCGGCTCGTCGAGCGCGCGATCGGCGGCGTGCTGTTCATCGACGAGGCGTACACGCTCACCCAGTCGCCGCTGAAGGGCGACTACGGCCACGAGGCCATCGCCGAGCTGGTCAAGCTGATGGAGGACCACCGCGACGACCTCGTGGTGATCGTCGCCGGCTACCAGCAGGAGATGGCCGAGTTCCTTGCCGCCAACCCCGGCCTGGACTCCCGCTTCCCCAAGCAGATCCACTTCCCCGACTACAGCGACGACGAGCTGATCACGGTGTTCGGGCAGCTCGCGGAGGCCGACGGGTTCCGGCTCGCGCCCGGCACCGAGGAGACGCTGCGCTCGATGCTGCGGACCGCGCCGCGCGGCCCGTCGTTCGGCAACGGCCGGCTGATGCGCAACCTGCTGGACGTCGCCGTCGCCAACCAGGCCGACCGGATCGCGTCCGCGGCCGTCGGCGCCGGCGGCGACGGCGGCCCGGTGAAGCCGCCCGCGAAGAAGGACCTGGTCACCCTCACCGCCGACGACCTGCCGCCGCTGCTGGACCACCCGGAGGAGTTCTTCGGCCTGTACCTGTGACGCCCGTACCCGGGACGCCTGCGGCCGTGACGCCTGTACCCGGGGCGTCCTGGGTATGACTCAGGCGGCTTCCCCGCCGGCACGACCGAAGGCGAGGGACCCGTGACCGCCACCCCCTGGGAGGACGACCGGCGACGCCTGGCCGCGCTGCTGCGCGACATGGCCGCCCACGAGACGGCGCTGCTGCGCGACGGGACGCGGCCGTGGACGTGGTGGCTCGACCGGGCCGTCCTGCACGGCCGCCGCCACGGCTACGTCAACACGCTGCTGATCGGCGCCCAGTGGCGCGCGGCGACCGACGTCCGCTCGTACGAGGACTGGCGTGCCGCCGGACGCCAGGTCGGCCGGGGCGAGACGGGCATCCGCGTGCTGTCGCGGACGGGCCGCCCCTACGCCGTCTTCGACATCGCGCAGACGACGGGCCTGCCCCTGCCTGCGGCTCCCGCCGGGCCGCCCGCACCGCCCGCGCCGCCCGACGGGCTCGTCCAGCGGCTGGCGGGCGAGCTGAGCCGGGGCCTGCCGCGGGTGGAGGCCGATTCCGTCGCGTACCTCGTCCTGTCGTGGCTCGGACTCGAACCGGAACCGCCGGTGTTCCCGGTGAACGCGTTCTGGGCGGGCGCGGAGGCGGGCGACCGGATCCTGCGGACGGCCCGCCGCGTCCACGACCGCGTCCGCGACCCGTCCGGCGGGGTCCTCCCCGAGGCGCACCGGTTCTTCCGCGCCCGTCTCCAGGCGAGCTGGGTGCCCGCCTACCTGGACGGGCGCGGGTTCTCGCCGGGCGTGCAGCGGCGCCGCCAGATCGGCTACGCGCCGGACTCCCCGCACGCCCTCGTCGACCATCTGCGCTCGCTCGGGCACGCCGACGAGGCGATCGTCGCGTCGGGGCTGGCGCGCCACGGCGCGTCGGGACGGCCGCACGCCATGTTCCGCGACCGCGCGATGTTCCCGATCCGCAGGCCGGACGGCACGATCGCCGGGTTCCTCGGCCGCCGCCGCGACGGCGGGGAGGGCCCGAAGTACCTCAACGGACCCGACACCGGCTTCTTCCACAAGGGCGAGCTGCTCTACGGCCTGCACGAGGTCCGGGAGCGGCTGGCGGCGGGCGCGCGGCCCGTCCTCGTCGAGGGCCCGCTCGACGCGATCGCGGTCGAGACGGCGCGGGCGCCGGAGTTCGCGCCGGTCGCCACCTGTGGACTGTCCCTCACCCCCGCCCACCTGGCGGCCCTCGCGGGCACCGCCGACCTCGGCGCCACCGGCGTCCTGATCGCGCTGGACGA
Source organism: Actinomadura sp. RB99 (assembly GCF_014706005.1). NCBI lineage: Bacteria > Bacillati > Actinomycetota > Actinomycetes > Streptosporangiales > Thermomonosporaceae > Actinomadura > Actinomadura sp. RB99. The sequence goes on from NZ_JABMCA010000007.1 coordinate 81,340, forward strand.
CGACCCGGCGGGCCGGTCGGCCGCCGTCCGCGCGTGGGACGTCCTGAGCCGGGTCGCCGGACCGCTCGACCTCGCCGCGCTCCCCGGCGGCGAGGACCCCGCGGGCGTGCTGGCCGGGCAGGGCCGCGACGCCCTCCTCCAGGCGCTGCGCGCGGCGGTCCCGCTGATGGACGCGGTCGTGGACGCGGCGGCGGCCCGCGCGGGCGGCTCGCTCGCCACCCCCGAGCAGCGGCTCGCCGCGCTCCGCGCCGCCTGCGGGCCGATCGCGGCCCGTCCGTCCGGGGCCGCCCGCCAGGTCGTCCGCCTAGCGGCCCGCACGTCCCTTCCGGCGGCGCTGGTGACCGAGGTGCTCGCCGACCACCTCACGGACGGCTGATCACGGCGCGAGGCGTCCGGCGAGGGCGAACAGCAGGTCCTCCCGGCCCGGGCTCGTGACCAGCTGCAGTCCGACGGGGAGCCCGCCGGCCGTCCCGGCGGGGACGCTCAGCGCGGGCAGCCCGAGGACGTTCCACGGGCACGTCAGGCTCAGCAGCACCGGCTGCACCCGGCCCAGCGCGCACTCCGCCCGCCCGATCTCCGGCGCCGTGATCGGGACGGTCGGCAGCGCGAGCACGTCGTGGCGGCGCAGCAGCCCGGCGGCCTCCTCCATGAACCGCGCCCGCTCGCGCGACGCCCGGACGTACCGCCAGCCGGGCGTCTCACCGGCGCGGCGCAAGCGGTCGAGGGTGGCCGGCTGGTACAGCTCGGGCGCGTCCGCGACGCGTTCGGCGTGCACCTCGTACGCCTCGCTGTCCTGGATCGCGGCGAAGACGCGGCGCAGTTCCCGCAGCTCGACGCGTTCGGCGGGCGCGTCCGGGAGCAGCCCGCGCACGACCTCCGCCACCTCGTCCGCGACCGGGGCGCCCTCGACCCACGCAACCCGGAGCCCCTCGTGCCGGGCCGGGACGTCCTCGGGCTGCCCCGTCAGCACCCGGTAGGCCGTCCGGCAGTCGGCGGCCGTGGCGGCGAGCACGCCGACGTGGTCGAACGAGACCGACAGCGGGAAGACCCCCTCGGTCGGGACCGCGCCGTAGGCGGGCTTGAACCCGGCGACGCCGCAGAACGCCGCGGGGATCCGGACCGACCCGCCCGTGTCGGTGCCGAGGGCGAGCGGGACCATGCCCGCGGCGACCGCGACCGCGCTGCCGCCGCTGGACCCGCCGGAGATCCGGGACGGGTCGTGCGGGTTGCGGGACGGGCCGTTGACGGCGGTGTCGCCGCTCGCGCCGTAGGCGAACTCGTGCGTGGTGGTCTTGCCCACGATCACCGCGCCCGCCGCGCGGAGGCGCGCGACGCAGGCCGCGTCGCGGTCGGCGACGTACCCGTCGAAGTGCGCCGAGCCCATCCCGGTCGGCAGCCCCGCGACGTCGATGATGTCCTTGACCGCGACGGGGACGCCGTGCAGCGGGCCGCGGTCGCGCCCGGCGGCGAGCTCCTCGTCCGCGGCGCGGGCGGCGGCCGCCGCGCCCTCCGCGTCCACGGTGACGAACGCGTTGAGGGTCGGGTCGATCGACTCCAGGACGCGGTCGAGCAGGCCGGCGGCCGTCGCGGCGCCCGACCGCAGGTCGCCGCGCACGCCGTCGAGCGTCCGTCCGGCGAAGAATCCGGTCATGCCGCCTCCCTGAACCGTGGCCCGAAGGTCTGCCTAGCATGGCGCACCGGTTCGGTACGGCTCACCTCACCGATCACGCGGGCCCCGTCCGGCGGTCCTTGGGCCGAGCCCACGGACCGCTCATCGCAGGAAACCGTCCGCTCGTCGACGGGACCGGCGGAGCCGTGAACCTACGCGCGGGTACGCGGCAAGCTTCTTCGCACCTTGTGGAGGCGTTCCCGCCGGTTCGCTGGGGGGCGGGGCGGAGGCCCGCGGCGGCCGCCGCCCCTGTAACCGGTGCCTTCCACAGCCGGGTGGGGGGACGGGGCCACGGCGGCGCGGTCTTCAGGCGCGCACCCGCCGCCGTGGCCTCCCCCGAGGCCCGCCGCCCTCACTGCGCCCGGGGCACCCTGTCAGATCCGCTGACAATGCCCGCCATCTGGGCCTTTCGGCCCGCCGCTCCGGCAACTACCGTCAAAGTGTGAACGCGCCGGTGGATCAGCAGGAGATCACCGGTACCGCCGACCGGGCGATGATCTGCACCGCCGACCACCGCGCGTCCTCGGCGGGCCTCGCGATCCTGCGGGCCGGCGGGTCGGCGGCCGACGCGGCGGTGGCGGCGAACGCGGTGCTGGCGGTGGTCGCGCCGCACCGCTGCGGGCCGGGCGGCGACCTGTTCGCGCTGGTCCACGACCGGCCGGGCCCGCCCGCCGCGCTGAACGCCTCCGGCCGGGCCGGGTCGGGCGCCGACGCGGCGGCGCTGCGCGCGGAGGGCCGCCGCCGGATGCCGGTCCGGCACGACCTGCGGTCGGTGACCGTCCCCGGCTGCGTGGACGGCTGGCTCGCGCTGCACGCCCGGCACGGCCGGATGCCGCTCGCGGAGGTGCTGAAGTCGGCGGTGCTGCACGCCGAGCGGGGGTTCACCGCCTCGCCGGGCCTCGTCGCGGCCTGCCGGGACGCGCCGGGCGGCGACGGGCTCGCGTGGCCGTCCCGTCCCGGCGAGCAGGTGCGGCGCCCGGGGATCGCCCGCGCGCTGCGGGCCGTCGTCGCCGAGGGACGCGCGGGCTTCTACCAGGGCGAGTTCGGCGACGGCCTGCTCCGGGCGGGACGCGGGCTCTACGCGCCGTCCGACCTCGCCGAGCCCTGCGCGGAGTGGACGCGGCCGCTCGGCGTCCGCGCGTTCGGGCACGACGTGTGGACGCCCCCGCCGAACTCGCCGGGCCACGTGCTGCTCGCCGCGCTCGCGGTCGCCGCGGGCCTCGACCTGCCGGACCCCGCCGACCCCGGCTGGGCGCACCTGCTCGCCGAGTCGGTGCTGGCCGCCTCCGACGACCCCGAGCGGGAGCAGGGGCGGCAGGACGCGGAGGCGCTCCTCTGCCCGGACCGCATCGCCGCGCTCCGCGCCGCGATCGACCCGGCCCGGCACTGGCGGCGGCGCGGAACGTTCCCGTCCGGCGACGCCGCCTGCGTCTGCGTCGTGGACGACCGGGGCATGTCCATCGCGCTCCAGCAGTCGAACGGCACCGGCCTCGGCTCGCTCCTGTTCGAGCCCGGAACCGGCATCAACCTTCACAACCGGGGCGCCGAGTTCACGCTGGCGCCCGGCTCGCCCGCCGAGTACGGGCCGCGGCGCCGCCCGCCGCACACGCTCGTCCCGGTCGTCGCGACGCGGTCCGATGGCACGTTCCGGGCGGTCCTCGGCTGCACCGGCGGCGGGCTCCAGCCGCAGGTCGGCCTGCAGATCCTCGTGCGGCTGCTGCGCGGCGCGCCGCCGGAGGAGGCGCTCGCCGCGCCCCGCTGGCGCCTCGCCGGCGGGCTCGGCCCGTTCGAGGCGCCGCAGGGCAACACCCCGATCCGGCTCGACCTCCAGGCCGGCGCGCCGGACGCCTGGGCGCGCGACCTGCCCGGCCGCGGGCACCTCGTCCGGACGGCGGCGGACGACGAGGACTTCGGCGAGGCGCAGCTCATCGAGGCCGGTCCGGGCGGTGGCCTGCGCGGCGACGGCCCCTGCCCCTTCACCCTCCCCCGCGTCCGCTGAGCACGGCCCCGCGAGCGGATCCGGGGGCGTCCCGGGGTTCCCGTGCGCGGGGTTGACGGGAGAGATTGCGGGGACGTGATCCTTCCCGGGCGTACGCCGACCACCGAAGGGACCACCGCGCCATGACCGAGGCCGTCACCGCGTCCACTCCCCTGTCCGACGACGAGGTCCGGCGGATCGACGCGTACTGGAGAGCCGCGAATTACCTTTCGGTAGGGCAGATCTATCTCCTGAGCAACCCCCTGCTGCGCGAGCCGCTGCGGCGCCGCCACATCAAGCCGCGCCTGCTCGGCCACTGGGGCACCTCGCCCGGCCTGAACTTCTGCTACGCGCACCTGAACCGGGCCATCAAGGCCCGCGACCTCGACATGATCTACATCATGGGTCCGGGGCACGGCGGGCCGGCGGCGGTCGCGAACGCGTGGCTGGAGGGCACCTACAGCGAGGTGTACCCGGACGTGTCGCGGGACGGTCCCGGCATGGAGCGGCTGTTCCGGCAGTTCTCGTTCCCCGGCGGCATCCCGAGCCACGTCGCGCCGGAGACGCCGGGGTCGATCCACGAGGGCGGCGAGCTGGGCTACTCGCTGGCGCACGCGTACGGCGCCGCGTTCGACAACCCGGACCTCGTCGTGGCGTGCATCGTCGGCGACGGCGAGGCGGAGACCGGGCCGCTCGCGGCGTCGTGGCACTCCACCAAGTTCGTCGACCCGGTGCGCGACGGTGCCGTCCTGCCGATCCTGCACCTCAACGGCTACAAGATCGCGAACCCGTCGGTGCTGGCGCGGATCTCCGAGGAGGAGCTCGTCCAGCTCATGGACGGCTACGGGCACCGGCCGATCATCGTCAGCGGCGACGAGCCGGAGCCGATGCACCGCAAGATGGCCGTCGCGCTGGAGCGCGCGCTCGACGAGATCGCCGAGATCCAGCGGTCCGCCCGCGAGGGCGGCGACACCGAACGGCGCCGCTGGCCGATGATCATCCTGCGGTCGCCGAAGGGCTGGACCGGGCCGAAGGTGGTCGACGGCCTGCCGGTCGAGAACACCTGGCGCTCCCACCAGGTGCCGCTGACCGGCGTCTGCGACAACCCTGAGCACCTCGTGCAGCTCGAGGAGTGGCTGCGCTCCTACCGTCCCGAGGAGCTGTTCGACGAGGAGGGGCGCCCGTTCCCCGCCATCACCGACCTGGCGCCCGAGGGCGAGCGCCGGATGAGCGCGAACCCGCACGCCAACGGCGGGCTCCTGCTGCGCCCGCTGAAGCTGCCCGACTTCCGCGACCACGCCGTCAAGGTCGACCGCCCCGGGACGGCGACGTCCGAGGCCACCCGCGTGCTCGGGGCGTTCCTGCGGGACGTGGTGGAGCGCAACCCGGCCAACTTCCGGATCATGGGCGCGGACGAGACGGCGTCCAACCGGCTCGGCGACGTCTTCGAGGCCACCGACCGGGTGTTCGAGGGCGAGCGGCTGCCGACGGACGAGCACCAGGCGCCGCACGGCCGGGTCATGGAGGTGCTCAGCGAGCACCTGTGCCAGGGCTGGCTGGAGGGCTACCTGCTGACCGGGCGGCACGGCCTGTTCAACAGCTACGAGGCGTTCGTCCACATCGTCGACTCGATGTTCAACCAGCACGCGAAGTGGCTGAAGGTGACGCGGCGGCTGCCGTGGCGGCGGCCGATCGCGTCGCTGAACTACCTGCTGTCGTCGCACGTGTGGCGGCAGGACCACAACGGCTTCACCCACCAGGACCCCGGCTTCCTCGACGTCGTCATGAACAAGAAGCCCGAGATCGTCCGGGTGTACCTGCCGCCGGACGCCAACACGCTGCTGTCGGTCGCCGACCACTGCCTGCGGTCCCGCGACTACGTCAACGTGATCGTCGCCGGGAAGCAGCCCGCGCTGGACTGGCTGCCGATGGACGAGGCGATCGCGCACTGCACGCGCGGCATCGGCATCTGGGAGTGGGCGTCCACCGACGGCGGGGCGGACCCCGACGTCGTCATGGCGTGCGCGGGCGACATCCCGACGCTGGAGACGCTCGCCGCCGTCGACATCCTGCGGCAGCTCTTCCCGGACCTGCGCGTCCGGGTCGTGAACGTCGTCGACCTGATGCGGCTGGAGCCCGACACCGAGCACCCGCACGGGCTGCCGGACCGCGAGTACGACGCGCTCTTCACCACCGACAAGCCGGTCATCTTCGCGTTCCACGGCTACCCGTACCTGATCCACCGGCTCGCCTACCGCCGCCACGGCCACGGCCACCTGCACGTCCGCGGCTACAAGGAGGAGGGCACCACGACCACGCCCTTCGACATGGTGATGCTCAACGACCTGGACCGCTTCCACCTGGTCATGGACGTCATCGACCGCGTCCCGTCCCTCGGCGGCCGCGTCGCCCACATCCGGCAGCGCATGGCCGACCAGCGCCTCGCCCTGCGCGCCTACACGCGCGAGCACGGCGAGGACGCGCCCGAGGTCCGAGACTGGACCTGGCCTTACTGAAGCCGAACCCTGACGAAGCCGCACTGAGGGGCCGCGATGCGCATCCTGACCGTGAATCCGGGGTCGAGCAGCCTGAAGCTGAGCATGATCGACCCGGACGGCACCGTCGTCACCGAGAACGCGGGCGCCCGCCACGAGGTCGCCCCGATGGTCGCGGACATGCCGGCGCCGGACGCGGTCGGCGTCCGGTTCGTGCACGGCGGCACCGACTTCACCGAGCCCGTCGTCGTCGACGCGCGGGTCACCGAACGCCTGGAGGCGCTCGCCGACCTCGCGCCGCTGCACCAGCCCGCGTCGCTGCACGCGCTGTCGGAGATCACCGGCGCGTTGCCCGGCGTGCCCGCCGTCGCCTGCTTCGACACCGCGTTCCACGCCACCCTGCCGGACGCCGCCGCCACCTACGCGCTGCCCGCCGAATGGCGCGAGCGGTTCGGGCTGCGCCGCTACGGCTTCCACGGGCTCTCGTACTCCTACGCCGTCCGGCGGACGCGCGAGATGCTCGGCACGCTGCCGACCCGGACGGTGATCTGCCACCTGGGGTCCGGGGCGTCCCTCGCGGCCGTCGCCGACGGCCGCTCCGTCGACACCACGATGGGCTTCACCCCGCTCGAAGGGCTCGTCATGGCGTCCCGCGCCGGCAGCGTCGACCCGGGCATCCCGCTGTGGCTGATCAAGCACGGCGTCGAGGCGTCCGAGATCAACGAGGCGATGGAGGGCCGGTCCGGGCTGCGCGGCCTCACCGGGACGGGCGACATGCGGGAGATCCGCGAGCGCGCCGAGGCCCGCGACGCCGTCGCGCTGGCCGCCCTCGACGTCTACCACCACCGCCTGCGCGCCTGCGCCGCCGCGATGGCCGCCACCCTCGGCGGGCTGGACGCGCTCGTCTTCACCGGCGGCGTCGGCGAGCACGACCCCTTCGTCCGGCACCGGCTGGCCGAGGATCTCGCCTTCCTCGGCGTCTCCGTCGACCCCGCCCGCAACGAGGAGGCCCGCGGCGACGCCGACGTCACTGCCGGCGGTTCCACCGTCCGCGTGCTGGTCGTGACGGCCCGCGAGGACCTCGAGATCGCCGCCGGTGTCCGCCGGTGTCTAGGCTGAGGACCTCGGAGAACGGACGTGCGCCCGGAAGGCAATGAGATCCCCCAGCCTGCCGACAATTCCGGTAAAGCGCCAGATATCACGCATACGATGACCGAGATGGAGAGACCGGCAGACGCCCTGGCGAGCCTCGCGCGCAAGCTCGAGAACATCCAGGCGATCACCGACGAGGCGTTCGCCCACATGGGCGTCGAGGAGTTCCTCGACACCCTGCTCGCCCGCGTCCGCGAGATCCTGGACGTGGACACCGCGGTCGTCCTGCTCCTGGACCGGGGCGAGCGGTTCCTCGAGGCGACGGTGGCGAAGGGCATCGAGGAGGAGGTCACCCAGGGCGTGCACGTCCCGGTGGGCGAGGGCTTCGCCGGACGCGTCGCCGCCGAGCGGCGGCCGGTCTACATCGCCGACGTGCCCACCGCGACGATCTTCAACCCGCTGCTGGTCCAGCGCGGCCTGACCTCGCTGCTCGGCGTCCCCCTCATCGGCGGCGGAAAGCTGGTCGGCGTCATGCACGTCGGAACCCTGGCACCGCGCCTGTTCACCGCGGACGAGACCGAGTTCCTGCAGCTCGCGGCCGCGCGCATCGCCCTGACGGTGCAGTCGCTGATGAGCCGGTCCGAACGCGCCGGCGCCATGGAACTGCAACGCAGCCTCATACCGTCCGGTCTTCCGGAGATCCCCGGCATCGAGATGGCCGCCCGCTACCGTCCCGGCAGGGAGAGCGTCGGCGGCGACTGGTACGACGTCTTCGAGCTCCCGTCCGGCGAGCTCGGCATCGTCATGGGGGACGTGGCGGGCCACGGGCTGCCCTCCGCGGTCGTGATGGGCCGGATGCGCAGCGCGCTGCGCTCGTACGCGCTCGAGTCGACCGACCCCGCCGAGGTCCTGGGCAAGCTCAACCGCAAGATGATGCATTTCGAGCCCGACGCGACGGCGACCGTGCTCTACGCGGTGTGCGATCCCTCGCTGGAGCGGGTCCGGGTGTCGTCGGCCGGCCACCCTCCCCCGGTCCTCGCCCTGCCGGGCCGTCCGGCGGAGGCCGTCGACATGAAGTTCGACCTCCTGATCGGCCTGGGCGATACGCCACGCACCACCAAGGTGGTGGAGCTTCCTCCCGGGGCGCTGATGTGCTTCTACACCGACGGGCTGGTCGAGCGGCGGGACGACTCGGTCGACAACGGCGTCGCGCGGCTGTGCCGGGCCGTCCAGGCGGGCCCGCCCGAGCGGGTCGCCGCCGCGGTGATGTCGGCGCTCATCGGCCGCGAGCCCGCCGAGGACGACGTCGCCCTGCTCCTGGTGCACCGGACCAGGAACGCTCCGGTGCCGGGCGGGTCCTTGCCCTAGGCTCTGGGCGCATGACGGAAAGCGCGTGCCGGGTGTGCGGGAAGGCGCTGCCGCGCCCGGACGGGCGGCGGGGCCGGGCGTCGGTGTACTGCTCGGCCGCCTGCCGCCAGAAGGCGTACCGGACGCGGCGGACCGGCGGCGGCGATGCCGTCCACGACCTGATCTCCGATATCGAGCGGCGCGTGAAGAGCCTGGCGCCGGAACGCCCGGAGCCGTTCTACGCCGAGGTGCGGGCCCTGTCGTCGTCGGTCGGGCGGCTGCGCGGCATCGCGCGCGTGGCGGCCGACGCGACCCGGTCCGGCGCACCGGTCCGCGCGGATTCCGTCACACCGGACCCCGTGACGGATTCCGCCGCCCCCGTGACGGGATCCGCCGCGCCGGTCGCCGCGGATTCCGTCACGCCGGACGCCGTGACGAATCCGCTCCGGGACGGCGACGAGCTCGACTTCGCCGGGCTGGTCGAGCCGCACCGCCGCGAGCTGCAGGTCCACTGCTACCGGATGGTCGGCTCCTACGACGACTCCGAGGACCTCGTCCAGGAGACGCTCCTCAAGGCGTGGCGGAACCGCGACGGGTTCGAGGGGCGCTCCAGCCTCCGCACCTGGCTCTACACGATCGCCACGAACGCGTGCCTGGACTTCCTGCGCCGCAACGAGCGCCGCCCGCAGCGGTACGTTCCGTCCCCCGTCCCGCCGTCGAACGACGTGACCGCGCCTCCGTTCCTGCCCTGGCTGCAGCCGTTCCCGGACGACCCGGAGACGGCGGCGGAGACGGCGGAGACGCTGGAGCTGGTGTTCCTCGCCGCCGTGCAGCACCTGCCGCCGAAGCAGCGCGCCGTCCTGATCATGCGGGACGTGCTCGGCTGGCCGGCCGCCGACACCGCCGAGGCCCTCGGCCTGACCGTGGCCTCGGTGAACAGCGCCCTGCAACGGGCCCGGCCCGCCCTGCGCGAGCGCCTCCCCGAACGGCGGGACGCGTGGGCGCGCGGCACCGACCCGTCGAAGGCCGAACGCGCCCTCATCGAGCGCTACATGAAGGCCGCCGTCGACGGCGACATGGCCGCGATGACCGCCATGCTGCGCGAGGACGTCCGCATCACCATGCCCCCGAACCCGCTCTGGTTCGGCGGCCGCGACGCGATCATCGGCATGCTCTCGCAGACCTTCGACCCGTCCTCGCCCGCGTACATCGGCCGGTGGCGGCACCTTCCGGCCCGCGCGAACGGGCAGCTCGCCCTCGGCGGCTACGTGCAGCGGCCCGGCACCCGCGTCTACCGCGCGCAGGTCATGGACGTGCTGCGGGTCGAGGACGGCCTGATCGCCGAGATCACCTCGTTCGAGCCGCACCTGTTCCCCGCGTTCGGGCTGCCGCTGACGCTGACCGATTAGTTCTCCGGGCCCGTGCGTCTCCATAGACGTCCCACAACGACACGAGAACGGAACACGGACATGCTGCTGGAGAACAAGAACGCGATCATCTACGGCGCCGGCGGCTCGATCGGCGGCGCGGTCGCGCGGACCTTCGCCCGGCAGGGCGCCACCGTCTTCCTCGCCGGCCGGACCCGCGCGTCCCTCGACGCCGTCGCCGCCGACATCGCGGCCGCCGGCGGCCGCGCCGAGGTGGCCGTCCTCGACGCGCTGGACGAGAAGGCCGTCGAGGAGCACGCCCGGCACGTCGCCGACGCGGGCGGCATCGACGTCTCCTTCAACCTCGTCACGCGCGGCGACGTGCAGGGCATGCCGCTCACGCAGATGGCCGTGGACGACTTCGTGAGCCCGATCACGACCGGGATCACCACGAACTTCATCACCGCCCGGACCGCCGCCCGGCACATGTCCGAGCGCGGCTCCGGCGTCGTCCTCACGCTGGACAGCGGCTCCGCGAAGGGCAGCCCGATGATGGGCGGGACCGGCCCGGCGGACGCCGCGACCGACGCGCTCGTCCGCAACCTCGCGCAGGAGTGCGGTCCGGCGGGGGTCCGCGTCGTCGGCATCTGGACGGCGGGCCTCCCGGAGACCCTGTCGCCGGAGAAGCTCTCCCAGTTCGGCCCGGCCATGGACGACGCCGCCTTCCAGGCCCTGCTGACCCGCCTGGACGAGATGCGCCTGCTCCGCCGCTCCCCCACCCTCGCCCAGATCGCCGACACCGCCGCGTTTCTGGCCTCCGACGGCGCCGCCGCGATCACCGGCACCTTCGTCAACGCCACCGGCGGCATCTTCACCGACTGACCCGCCTACCGACGGACTCACCCCGGCCGGTTCCCTCTCACCGAGGGAACCGGCCTTCGCCCCGGCAGGCCCCCCGCAGCACCTCATCGAGCAGCCCCTCGACCGTTCCGCTCGTGCAAAGGGACGACACCGACATCTCGTAGCACCATCGGCGGTCCACCCGTTGAGCGGTAACGCGCACTGCGGCGCCTTCTTCTCCCTTAGGGAAGACCCATAGCACCGGTGGCGACTCCACATAGACTTTGCAATCGGACCATCCGCGTTTACGCACATGGTCCGAAAGCACGTCCAAATGCTGTTGCGCCGTGGCATGGCCGTACCGGACGCACCACCACCACGCCATTAGGCGTCCACGCCCGACCCTTACGCGCCCAGCCGCGCCCACGTCACCTTCCCTCCCTTGTCCAGCGCCGTGTAGCCCCACTCCTCGACCAGCATGGACAGCATCAGCAACCCCCGCCCCGACTCCGCCGCCGCATCCTCGCCGCGAACGACCGGAACCTCGTCGGACCGGTCCTCCACCTCCACCACGGGATGCCCGTCCCGCTGCACGAGCCGCACGATGATGCGGTCCGTACTGGTGTGCTTGTGGACGTTGGTCACCAATTCAGTGATCACCGTCCGCGCCACATAATCGTCACCCAGGTTCTGCTCGCGGAACACGTCCGCGAGCCACTGACGCGCCGCCTCCGGCGCGCGCGCGGAAGATTCGAGCACCACACCGGCCCCCGCCGGCCCATCCATTTCGATCATGGTCGCACTTCTCTCGGAATGACTTCGAGAATTCCGATCCCATTCAGCCACCGCACGGTTACGCTAGGCGACAAATCGCAGGCCACGGTCGTCAAGTCGGCCCGACCGGCGGGAATTCGCTTGTTAGGCGGTTGGGCCTTGCTTGAGAGAGGATGGAGTCATGGCGCCGCAGAAGAAGCGGGGCACGGTATCGCCAACCCTGCTCGCTTTCGGACGGCGGCTCCGCCGCCTTCGGGAGGCGAAGGGCTGGACCCAGGACAGCCTCGCCCGCCGAGCCAACAACGGGCAGGGCGTGACGCCTCAGTACATCGGGGCCGTGGAGAACGGCCGCACGCGCTGCACGCGCGAGTTCGCCGCCACCATGGACAAGGAGCTCGACGCCGGCGGCGACCTCCTGAGCCTGTACGACGACCTCGTCAAGGACTCCGCCTTCCCCGTCTGGTTCGACTGGCACCTCGTCGAACCCGAGGCCGACGAGATCGACGCCTACAGCCTGTCGGTCGTCCACGGCCTCTTCCAGACGCCCGCCTACGCCGCCGCCCTGCTCCGGGGCAACACCGACGCGGTCGAGGCGCGCATGAGGCGGCAGGACATCTTCACCAAGAAGAAACCGCCCGGCTTCTCGCTGCTCCTGGACGAGGGCGTCCTGCACCGCCCGGCGGGCAGCCGCGAGGTCATGCGCGAGCAGCTCGAACACCTCGCCGCCGTCCCCCCGGAGCAGGCGGCGATCCAGATCGTCCCGCTCAGCGCCGAACACGACGGCAACAGCGGGTCGTTCAACATCGCCACCATGGAGGACAGAACGCAGATCGCCTACGTCGAGTCCGGCGCTCGGGGGCTCACCATGAGCGAACCGGAAGACCTCGCAACACTCTCGCGGACGATGAAGGAACTACGCTCGCTGGCACTACCGGTGAGCATGTCCAAAGACCTCATACTGAGGACGGTGAAAGAGAAATGGTCGACCTGACCAACGCCATGTGGTGCAAGGCGTCCCGCAGCACCTCCAACGGCGGAGACTGTGTCGAGGTCGCGCGCGTCAGCGGCACCGTCGCGATCCGCGACAGCAAGGACCCCCACGGACCCAAGCTCCTCATCACCCCCCAAGCCCTCCGCCACCTCGCTCGCACGATCAAGGACGCTTGACGCCCTCCGGGCCGCCCTTCCATCAAAGGGCGGCCCGCGAACACTCCCCACTTCGCTCACCGAAGGGTCGAGCACATGGACCTGACGAACGCCACCTGGCGCAAGGCAAGCCGTAGCTCCAACAACGGCGGCAACTGCGTCGAGAGCGTGCGGATCAGCGGCACGGTCGCGATCCGTGACAGCAAGGACCCCTATGGCCCTGCACTTCTCCTCACTCCGCGAGCGCTACGCCGCCTCGCCGCCGCCCTCAGGAACGACTGACGGGCGACCGGTGCGGGCGCCGTCGGTTCACAGGGTGTAGGCGAGGGTGAGCACCTTAAAGGTGCGTTCCATCGCCTCGCCGGAGATGCCCGCCAGGTCTCCGGTTCCGGAGCCGGGAACGATGCTGCCGTGGCTCGTCTGCTCGTCCCCGTCGGCGAGCCCGAAGTGCTGGATGACGAACGTGCCCTTCCGTCCGTCGATCGTGCCCTCGATCCGCTCGGACGCCACATAGCCGCCGCCCGCGTCCCCCTGGGCGGTCAGCACCTCCGCGACGCCCGTGCCGTCGATCACGCCCTGGTACCGCTTGCGGATCGTGACCCGGGTCATCTTGGGTCCTTCGGAAGGCTGGTCGTACACGCTCTCGTCGAAGTCGGTGATCTCGAACTCGGCCTCGACGGTGCGGCGTTCCCGCTGGTCAGTCATGGGGCGAAAGACTAGCTTCTCCTCGTTCGGTGCGTTTCCCGTCCCTTGCGCCTCCGTTCGCTCCAGCCTCTTTTCGGGCGCCGGCTGCGTGCCGCATCCGTCGGCTCCCCGTGTTCGCTGATGTGATCGGCCGCGATCCGGGGCTCATGCGGCCGTGGAGGTCTGCTTCTTGGCATGGCGGACCGCGCGCAGGGCGCCGGACCAGGCGATCACCTGGTCGAGCATGCCGCTCACGGCGGCATCGAGGCCCTCTTGGGGGACGAAAGTGCCCGTGTGGAACGAGGGATGCGTCGCGATGGCGGGTTGGGTGCGAACCGTGGCGATCTGGAGTTCGGCGAGGACGAGCCGCAGCGCCTCGGCGGCCCGGGCCCCGGCGACCCAGCCGCCGTAGCTGATGATCCCGGCGGCCTTGTCGTTCCACTCCCGGTAGACGTAGTCCAGCGCGTTCTTCAGCGCTCCGGGATAGGAGTGGTTGTACTCCGGGACGAGGAACACGTAGCCGTCGAAGCCGTCGATGAGTTCGCCCCAGGCGCGGGTGTGGTCGTGCTGGTACTGCTGGAGGTTCGGGTTGCCGGGCTCGTCGAGGTTGCCGAGGTCGTGGTCGGCGAGGTCGATGAGTGCGTAGTCGGCGCCGCCGTGGGCACGGGCGGCCTTTAGCGCCCAGGCGGCGATCTGTTCGCCGCGGCGTCCGGGGCGGGTGCTTCCGAGGATGAGCGCGATGCGGAGCGTCATGGCTTCCCTTCCAGGGGAGTTGATACGTCAACTCTAGAGCGAGATGAGTTGATGCGACAACTCTGCTGGTCACGGTATCCTCGGCGGCATGGCGGAGCCTCGATCGCTGGAGCCGGAGGAGTGGGAGTTCTGGGATACCTGGATGCGCGCGCAGCGCCTGCTCACCGGCGAGCTGGAGCGCGGCCTGCAGCGTGACTGCGACGTCTCGAAGGCCGAGTTCAGCGTGCTGGTGACGCTGTGGCGGGCCGGCGGCCGGGAGATGCGCGTCGGGGAGCTGTCCGAGTCGCTCGACTGGGACAAGAGCCGCGTCGCCCATCAGCTGACGCGGATGGAAAAGCGCGGCTTCGTCGAACGCAGCCAGTACGGGGCCGACGGCCGCCGCGCCGGGATCGGGCTGACCGACGAGGGCCGCCGCGCCGCCCAGAAGGCCGTCCAGGTGCACGGCGACAACATCCGCCGCCACTTCTTCGACTCACTGACCCCCGACCAGGCGTCCGTCATCCGGGCCTGGAGCGAGCAGGCGGTCGAACGCCTTGAGCCGGGCCGCGGCGAGACCGGCGGCGGCGCGCCCTAGACCGCTGTCCGGTGGACGGCCGGTCCGAGGCGTTCATCCTGATCTGAATCAGGGGGCCGGGGGGCTCGCGGGCCAGGCGGCGAGGGCGAGTTCGGCCACCGGCCGCAGGTCGGCGGCCGTGGCGCCGTCGGCGGCCCGCTGGGAGAAGCCCTGGAGGACGGTCGCCAGGTATTGCGCGAGCGCCCGGGTGTCGGTGGAGCCGGGGAGTTCGCCCGCGCGGACGGCCTCGTCGAAGCGGCGGGTGAAGGCGTCGACGTTGGCGTTGCGGATGTCGCGCAGGAACGCCTCGATGTCGGCGTCCTTGGGGGTGACGTTGGTGGCGGAGCGAATGATGAGGCAGCCCGCCGGGTGGGACGGGTCGGTGTAGATCGCGGCGGCCTCGCGGAGGATGCGCGCGACGACGTCCCGGGCGGT
Source organism: Actinomadura sp. RB99 (assembly GCF_014706005.1). Taxonomy (NCBI): domain Bacteria; kingdom Bacillati; phylum Actinomycetota; class Actinomycetes; order Streptosporangiales; family Thermomonosporaceae; genus Actinomadura; species Actinomadura sp. RB99. The sequence continues at coordinate 96,473 of NZ_JABMCA010000007.1, forward strand.
GCGCTCCTCGCGGAGCGCGGCGCCCGCGAAGCCCGCCGGCTCGGACGCCTGGTAGGCGGCGACGGCCTCCTTGAACAGGGCCTTCTTGTCCCCGAAGGCGGCGTACAGGCTCGCGGGCCGGATGCCCATCGCGGCCGTCAGGTCGCCGACGGAGGTGGCCTCGTAGCCGCGCTCCCAGAACATCTCGACGGCCGTGGCGAGCGCCCGGTCGCGGTCGAAGGTGCGGGGACGCCCCCGGCGGCTCTCGGTCATGCCCCCAATTCTAGAGCAAACACTCAACAAACCGTGCTACCTTCTTTCTTGAGCAATCACTCAACAAATGGAGGGAGCACGGTCATGGAACGCCTGGCGAGCAAGGTCGCGCTGGTCACCGGCGGCAGCCGCGGCATCGGACGGGCCGTCGCGCGGCGGCTGGCGGCCGACGGGGCCACCGTCGCGCTGACCTACGGGCGGGACGCCGCCGCCGCGGACGAGACCGTCCGGACCATCGAGAAGGACGGCGGGCGCGCGGTCGCCCTGCACGCCGAGCTGGGCCGGCACGGCGACGCGGCGGCGCTCTGGGAGGCGTTCGACGAGCGGACCGGCGGCGCCCGCGTCGACATCGTGGTCAACAACGCCGGCATCGGCCGCAGCGCGGACCTGGCCGGCCTCACCGAGGAGGCGTTCGACGAGGTGTTCGCGGTGAACGTCCGCGCACCGTTCTTCATCGTCCAGCAGGCGTTGCCCCGGCTCAACGACGGCGGACGGATCGTGAACATCTCCAGCGGCGCGGCCCGCCTCGCGATGCCCGAGGTGATCGCCTACGGCTCGACCAAGGGCGCCCTGGACACCTTCACCCTCAACCTCGCCAAGGCGCTCGGCCCGCGCGGGATCACGGTCAACTCCGTCGCCCCCGGGATCATCGACACCGACGTCAACGCCGGCTGGCTGCGCGGGAACGCCGAGGCGTGGGAGCGCGCGTCGTCCCTCTCCGCGCTCGGCCGGGTCGGCACCCCCGAGGACGTCGCGGACGTCGTGGCCTTCCTCGCCTCCGACGACGCCCGCTGGGTGACCGGACGCGTCGTCGACGCCACCGGCGGTTCCGCCCTCTGAACCCCGGCGCCCGGCCGCGCCCCGGTCAGGGCTCGATGAGGGGTTCGGCCTGGTAGGCCGCGTGCAGCAGTTCCAGGAAGCGGGGCGCTCCGGGGACGGGCTGCGAACCGATCCGGTGGACGGCGACGCCCGGCGTCCAGGAGTTCATGACCACGGCGCCGGCCAGGTCCGGCACGTCGGCGGGCGTGACCTCCTGGACGCGCTGCGGGACGCCGAGACCGTCGAGCCGCCGGCGGACGATGCCCATCGTGGTCCCGACCAGCATCGCGGCGTCGGGCCACACCACGGCGTCGCCGTCCCAGAAGGCGAGGTTCCAGATCGTGGCCTCGCTGAACCGGCCGCGCCGGTCGACGAACGCGGCGTCGTCGAAGCCGTCCCGGACGGCACGCCGCATGAAGTAGGTCTTGGCCACCTCGCCGACGTGCTTCACGGCGGGCAGGAACCGCTCGTACTCGACCGTCGCCAGGGCCAGCGGTCCGGGCGGGCCGGACGCGGGCGGCCCGGTGCGGACCAGGACGTCGAGCTCCGCGGTCTCGCCCGCGCTGAACTCCCCCGGCGCCGCGTGCACGGTGGCCGTCAGCGAGACGTCCGGGGGGCTCGCCTCCAGCGCCGTCCGCAGGAGGGACCGCACCCGGTCGTCGGGCAGCGCCCGGCCGAACAGCTCCACGGACGCGACCCGCAGCCGCTCCAGGTGCAGGTCGAGGCCCCGGATCCGTCCTCCGCGCACCTGCATGGCGGTGAAGTGGGCATAGCCCGCGAAGGCGAGCGGCGCCAGCTCTCCGGCGGTCGCCGCGCGGCCGTTGCGGTGGGCGAGTGTCGTCATCGGCGTCTCCAGCGGTGCGGAATGATCGTTCGCAGGGCGACGTTAGGGCTTCACACCGGTGAGAAGGTCAAACGTGGACGGTGACATGCTGATCGGGGAGTTGTCCCGGCGGACCGGGGTCAGCGCGCGGCTGCTGCGGTACTACGAGGAGCAGGGCCTGCTCGCGGCCGGGCGCGACGCGAACGGCTACCGGCGCTACTCCGGCGACTCCGTGGCGACCGTGCGGAAGATCCGCGTCCTGCTGGAGGCGGGCCTGTCCACCGAGGTGATCCGGCAGGTGCTCCCCTGCACGCGGGATGCCCGGCCGGAGTTCGACTGGTGCTCCGGCATCCGCGACCTCCTGGACCGGGAGCTGGCGGCCCTCGACGACCGCATCGAGGGGCTCCAGCGCAACCGCGGCGCGATCGCCGGGTTCCTGGCGCAACCCGGCGAAGGCTAGGCGGACGGGTCAGTCCTTCCTGGCCGTGGTCTTGCGGCGGCCGTGGTCTTGCGGCGGGCGCGGTAGGCGGCGACGGTGGTCCGGCTGGCGCAGGTGTTGGAGCAGAACCGGCGGCTGCGGTTGCGGGAGTCGTCGACGTAGAAGCGCGCGCAGCCGTCCGCCTGGCACCGGCCCACGGTGACGTCGGGGTCGCCGCTGATCACGTGGGCGAGCGCAGCGCCGCAGCTCCGGCCGAGCCAGGACGCGGCGTCCTCTCCGTTGCGCGCGAAGTGCAGGTGAGGACCGCCGGCCTCGTCGTGCGTGCTCACGTGTATCGAAGGCGGGAACTCCGCCAGGAGCCGGTTGACCGGGTCGATCGGGCCCGCGTCCGCGACGGCCTCGACCGCGTCGCGCAGGGCCGGGAGGAGTTCCGCGAGCGCCGCGCCGTCCGGTTCGGCGACGCGATGCTGCGCGAAGAACTCCCGCCGCAGGTCACTGGGGTCGTCACCGTTCGCCAGCTCGACGGCCAGCTTCGCCAGATTGCCAATGTAGGCGACATAGCGCACTTGACCACCTACCTCCTCGCTCGCATAGTAGGCCGCATGACCATGAACACCAACTACAGTGCCAGATCGGCCGCGACCGCCGCGGAGTCGCTGAAGCGGGCGGGCCACTGGGACTTGGCGCTCGACCTACCCGCGGCCCTCACGACGGCGCTGCGGGCGGAGATCCTCACCGACCGGTTCTTCTGGCGCCTCGACGATCCGGCCGAGGCCGAGACCGCCGTCGTCGCGCTACGCGAGGAGGACCCGGCGCGCGGCGGGTTCTACGACGCCCAGCTCGCCTACACCCGGCTGCTCTTCGACCTGGACCCGCGCCCCGACGACGAGGCGCGCGTGCGGGCCGGCTTCGCCGCCGCGTCCGGGGACGAACGGCTCGCGGGCTGGGCCGCTTTCTGGACGGGCATCGTCACCGAGAAGTTCGACGGCGCGCCGGAGCGGGCGAAGGCGTCCTACACCGAGGCCCTCGACTCGGCGGTGAGGGACGAGGACCTCCTGCTGGAGTCCTACGCGATCCGGCATCTCGGCGGCCTGGCGCTGGAGAGCGGCGACGCGTCCGGGCTCGACGACCTGCGCAGGTCGTACCACCTTCGCGCCGCGCTCGGCGCTCGCCCGCAGACCGCCGCCGCCGCGGCCACCTACGCCGCCGAGCTGCCGCCGGGCCGCCCCGAGGCCGACGAGCTGAACCGGCTCGCCGCGCGGACGGCCCGCGAACTCGGCCTCACCTGGCTGGCCAAGAGCCTGTGACCGCGCCCGCGCGGACCCGCGATGTCAGCCCTGTGTCCTAACGTGCGGCCGCATGGTCGCTCATCCCCCTGCTTCCCGTGACGAGAACGTTCTGGACATCCCCGATGCCTGGCTGGAGGACCTGGTCCCCCGGCGCGGGGGCCTGGTCGCGGCGCCCGAGACCGTCCCGGACCAGGAGGCGCACGCCGCGGTCCGCGACCGCCTGGCGGCCTCGGAGGCCCTCGTCCGCGAGGTGCTGGGACACCGGGGCACCGTGCCCGGACTCGCCGAGGCGGGGCTCGCCTACCTGAAGGGCGACGCGACCCCGCTGGGGGCGGCGGTCGTCGCGCGTGTGGAGACGATGGCGCGGATGAGATCGCGGTTCGCCTGCGACCCCGCCTGGGCCGACCACCTGGCGGCCGAGCACGGGCTCGCCTTCGCCGCCCGCGCGTTCGCCGAGATCGAGGACGTCTTCGTCCTGCCCGGTTCCGGGACGCCCGTGCTCGACGAGGGGCCGGGCTACGTGCTGCGCGGCACGGGCGACCTCGACCACGCGCACTGGGCGGCGGGCTCCGCGGGCCTGCGGATGCGGGCGCTCCTGGCGGCGGCGGGCGAGGACGACCGGTCCGCGGCCGCGCGGTCGCTGGAGGGGCACCGCCAGGGGCCGGTCGGGCGCCTGATCGCGGCCTTCCTGATGCCGGACCGGACGGACTGGGTGGACGAGTGCTGCCAGGAGCCGCCGAAGCGCCTGTCGTACTTCACCTCGTTCGGCGCCAAGATGCTGTGGTGGTCGCTGGGCACCGCCGAGCAGGTCGAGCGGCTCGGCGACTGGGCCGTCCTGCAGGCAGGCGAACGGGACGCCGACGTGCTCTACACCGTGGTCGACGGGCTCGGCGAGGCGGCGGCCCCGGTGCTGGCGCGGGCGCTGGACGGCGACGCGGAACCGAAGGAGCGGCGCCGCATAGCGGACGCGCTGGCTCGCATCCCCGGCGACGCGGCGTTCCGGATCATGGGCGGCCGCCTCGACGCGTTGAACGTCCTGCCCGCGATGGAGGCGATGATCCAACGCTTCCCCGTGCGGGCGCTGCGGATCCTGCCGGAGCTGGGCACCGGCACCTCCCGGCGGTCGTCGATGGCGGCGGGCCTGCTGCACGCGCACCTCCAGGCGCACCCCGGCCTGCTCGCGGCGGCGGCACCGGACCTGGGCGCGCGAACCCTGGAGGCGCTCGACGCCCTCCAGGCGGCGCGCGCGACCGAGGCACCGGACGAGCAGGTGCCCGCGGCCCTGCGGAAGGGCGCGCGGAAGAGGGGACCCGCGTGGGCGCGTCCCGCCGCGATGCCGCAGATCCTGTTGCGGGGCCGCGAGCACGCCCTGCCCGCGGCGGCGACCGGGCACCTCGTCGAGGCGCTGAGCACGGCGAGCCCGGGGCGCCCGCCGCCCCAGGACCTGCGGGCCGCGCTCGACGCGCTCGACCCCGGGTCGCTCGCCGAGTTCGGCTGGAGCCTGTTCGCCCGGTGGCGGGCGTCCGGCCAGGCGGCGCGGACCGGCTGGGCGCTCGCGCAGCTGGGCTGGACCGGCGACGACGAGGCCGCGCGGCGGCTGGGCGGGATAGCCCGTTCCTGGCCCGGCCAGAACGGGATCCGGCTACCGCTGAAGGCGCTCGACGTCCTCGCCGGGATCGGCACCGACGTGGCGCTCATGCAGCTGCACCTCGTCGCGGAGAAGGCGCGGCCCAAGCGGCTCAAGAGGCGGGCGGGGGAGCTGCTGACCGAGGTCGCCGACGACCGCGGCCTCACGATGGAGCAGCTCGGCGACCGGATCGTCCCCGACTTCGGCCTCGACGCCGACGGCGGAATGGCGCTCGACTACGGGCCCCGGACGTTCACGGTGGGCTTCGACGAGCAGCTGAAGCCGGTCGTGTTCGACGACCGCGGCACGCTCCGCAAGACGCTGCCCAAGCCCGGCGTCAAGGACGACCCGGAGGCGGCTCCCGCCGCGCACCGGGCGTTCACCGGCCTGAAGAAGGACGTCCGCACGGTCGCCGCCGACCAGGTCCGCCGGCTGGAGCGGGCCATGGCCGAGCAGCGGCGGTGGACGACCGGCGACTTCCGGCGGCTGTTCGTCCAGCACCCGCTGCTGTGGCACCTCGTCCGGCGGCTGGTCTGGCTGCACGACGGGGCGGGGGCCGGTCCCGTCGCGTTCCGGATCGCCGAGGACCGCACGTTCGCCGACGCGGACGACGAGGCCCTGGTGCTCCCGGAGTCCGGCGAGGTCCGGATCGCGCATCCGCTGCACCTGGGCGAGAGCCTGCCGGCCTGGTCCGGGGTGTTCGCCGACTACGAGATCCTCCAGCCGTTCCCGCAGCTCGGCCGTCCCGTCCACGCGTTCACGGCGGAGGAGGCCGCCGGCAACCGGCTCGACCGGGTCGCGGGCACCGTGGTCGGGGTCGGGAAGGTGCTGGGCCTGGAACGCCGGGGCTGGGAGCGCGGCGCAGCGCAGGACTCGGGCGTGCAGCACTGCCTGACCCGCGGTGCGGCGGGACGCGCGGTCATGCTGGAGGTGAGCCCCGGCTTCCCGGTCATGTCCCCCGCCGACTGGCCCGAGCAGACGCTCGGCCCCGTCTGGATCGCCGAGTCCGAGGTGTCCGATCCCTACCTGACGGAGGCGACGTTCGGGGAGCTGGACGACGTCGCGGCCTCCGAGCTGCTCCTGACCCTGCACGATCTCGCCGCCCAGGCGGCGCCCGCATAGGCGGGACCCGGCGGCGCCGTCACTCGGGCCGGTCGGCCTGGTGGCACTCGGGCTGCTCGGCCTTGGTGATGGCGCGGACGGCCGGGCGGAGGATCTCGACGACCCGGTCCGGGTCGGCGTCGGCCAGGTGGTCGAGCGCGAGGAGGTGGCGGCCGAGGGCGAGCCCGATCAGCATCGCGTTGACGACGGCGGCGCGCAGGTCGGCGTCCTCGTCGGGGATGGCCTGCCCGATCCCCTCCTTGCGGAGCCGCGCCGCGGACCGGAACGCGCGGGCGGCCTCCGGGTGGGTCAGCATCGACCGCAGGAGGGCCAGCGACTCGACCGGTTCCTCGGCCAGCGAGGTGCGGAGCCGGTCGAGCAGCTGCTCGGCGACCTCGTCGGCCGTGCCGCCGGGCATCCAGCTCGCGCCCGCCTCGATGGCCCGCGCGAAGAGCTTCTCCTTGCTGCCGAAGTAGTGCATGACCAGGCCGGGGTCGACGCCCGCGGCGGTGGCGACCGCGCGGATGGTGGTCCGGTCGTAGCCGGCGTCGGCGAAGATCCGGCGGGCGTGCTCGAGGATGCGGGCCTGCGTGGCGCGCCGCTGCTCGGCCCGGGACCCGCCCGCTGGAGTGCTCACCTTCTCATTCTATGAGCGTTGACCGGGACGCCATTTCGTTCTACGTTCGTTGAATCAGTCATGCAACGCACGTTGAACGAAGGAGCGGCCATGAGCGCACCGGCGACACCCCTGGAGGTCCTCGAACGGCGGCGGGAGCTGCTGATCAACCGGGACATGGAGGCGTTCGCGGACCTGTTCGCGGAGGACGGCGTGATCGAGCTGCCGTTCGGCGGCCCGGGGCTGCCGGGCCGACTGGAGGGCCGCGAGGAGATCCGCGCGTTCGCCACGAAGGCGGGCCGGCCGGACCTGGAGATCCGCGACCTGCGCGTCCGCGACGTCCACCGCACCGCCGACCCGGAGGTGGTGATCATGGAGCTCACGTCCGTGGGCCGGGTCGTCGCGACCGGCGAGCCGTTCGAGGTGCCCTGCATCCAGGTCTTCCGGATCCGCGACGGACGGATCGTGCTCTTCCGCGACTACGTCGGAGCCGGATCGCTGCCGGCCCCGGCCTGATCGGACGTTCGCCCGGCACGCGGCGCGGCCGATCCCCTACGCTCTGGTGCTCACGGTCGGCCGGGGATGCGGGGGTTCGCGTGGATACGTTCAGTGACGCGCTGCTGGCGCTGGCGGCGCCGCGGCTGGGAGTGGCCGCCGAGCGGTCGGCGCGGCTCAACCGCGCCCTCGAAGGGACGACCTTCCGCAGGGACCTGGAGGCGGGCGTCGCGTGGTCGGACGACCGGCGGATGGCCGCCGGGATCCTCGGCAGCCACGCCGAGGACAACACCTTCCAGTGGAGCTGGGTCGTCCCCGGCTTCGCCGGGACGCCGGCCGCCGCGCACGCCGAGCGGCTCAGGGAGATCGGCGAGCGGCACGGCGTCCCCGAGCTGACCGAGCCGCTCGTCGACCTCGGCGGGTTCTACGATCCGCGGGCCGCCGCCGACGACCTCGCCCTGCTGGCGGTCGCGCTGCTGGAGGCGAGCGCCGCGATCCGGCACGGCCACGGCGGGCGGGCGCTGACGTTCATCGTCGCCGACGCGCCCGAGCTGACGGCCGGCGGGCCGGACGCGGAGCGGGCCGCGGACTGCCTGCGGCGCGCGGCCGACCTCCTCGGCGACTACGACGCCCGGCGGTACACGGACGCGATGGTGCGCGGCTACGCCGAGCACCACGGTCTCGCGGTGCGGGAGTCGGAGATCGAGCTGCCGGGCGGGGCCGTCCCGTTCCCCAGCGGGGACGACGGCCGGTCCGGCCTGCTCCTCGTCAACGAGCTCGACGTGAACGGGCCCGTCCCGCCGTCCGTCCTGGCCACGGCCGCCCCGGCGCTGGCGTGCGCGCTGGCCGGGCAGAACGCGCTGATCGACCGGCTGTCCGAGGACGGCGTGGACTGGCGGACGCCGCCCGCCTGGGACCCCGCCGCCGGGACACTGCGGTTCGGCGACGCCGTCACCGTGCAGGCCCGCGAGATCGGCGTCTTCCGGCCGGACGGCACCTGGGTCTGGACGGAGGGCGACGGCACGGCGCGGGCGAAGGAGCTGGTCGCCGGGGGCGGCGAAGCGTCGTGGGCCGCCGCCGAGGCCGACCTGAGCGGGCATCCCCGGCCCGCCCACGTCGCGGAGCTGCTGGCCTGCACGGCCGCGAGGCTCGGCGGCGGCTGGGGCGCGTGGTCGGTGCCGGGGCCCGGCGGCGAGCGGCGGTTCGCGCTCGTCGATCCCGAAGAGCCGGACATCGGCGCGGACGCCATGCTGGCGGCGCTGCACACCAGCGCCAACATCGTCCAGCAGCTCGTCCTGCGCAAGGACCGCTACGAGGTGACGCGCGCGATGGCGCTCGGGCTGTTCGAGCACTGCGGCTACGTCCCGTGGGGCGCCGGAGAACCCGAGTTCCTGATGGGCGTGCAGGGCCTGTACCAGGCGCGCGCCTACGTGAGCGTGGACGGCACCATCTACCGCCTGTCGTCGGGCCTGTTCGGCCAGCCCGGCTGACCTCGCCCCGCTTGATCCCGCCAGGCCGGCGGCATCAGGCCAGCAGGGCGGCCACCGCGTCGACGACCAGCCGGCGGCGCCGCTCGGCCGAGCCGTCCTCCATGACGGCCTCGAACTCGGGCATGCTCGCGCTCCACAGGCTCGACAGATGGATGACCAGGCCGAGCAGTTCGGCGGCCGTGAAGCGGTCGGGGAGCGTGCCGTCCGCCTGCGCGGCGGCGATGGCCCGCACCTTCGCGGTGTTACTGGCCACGACGGCGGGCAGGAGTTCAGCGGAGCCGGCACGTTCCAGGCGGTACCAGGTCGCGATGCGCTGCACCCAGGGGCGCTTCTGGTAGGAGTCGTGCAGGCGGCCCGCGTACTCGGGGAGGTTCGCGGCGTCGATGGGGACGTCGTCGAGCGTCTCCTGCACCATGGCGTCGAAGACGGCGTCGAACAGGCCATCCTTGCTGCCGAAGTAGTGGTAGATCTGCGCCTTGTTGCTGCGGGCGGCGGCGGCGATCCGGTCCACGCGGGCACCGGCGATGCCGTGCGCCGAGAACTCCTGCCGTGCCGCGTCCAGCAACCGCCGCCGCGTGGCGTCCGCGTCCCGTGCCATGCCCCGCAGCCTATATCAACTAACCGTTCAGTTGACATCTGGGCCGGAACGAGGTTCCCTAGAGCTAAACAACCAGTTAGTTAGTAAGCGGAGGTGGCCATGTCCACGCAGAGCTCACTGTCCTTCCTGATCAGCGGGGCCTCCCGGGGCCTCGGCAAGGAGATCGCCCGCGCCGCGCTGGAGGCCGGGCACCGCGTCGTCGCCGGAGCGCGCACCCCGTCGGCGCTGGACGACCTCGCCGCCGCGTACGGCGACCGGCTCGTGACCGTGCCGCTGGACGTGACCGACGACGGCGCCGCCGAGAACGCCGTGCGGACCGCGGTGGAGCGGTTCGGCCGGCTGGACGTCCTGGTCAACAACGCCGGGTACGCCAACATGGCCCCGATCGAGGACGCCGACCCCGACGACTTCCGCGCGCAGGTCGACACCAACCTGTTCGGCGTCGTCCGGCTGACGCGCGCGGCGCTGCCGGTGATGCGCGAGCAGCGCGCCGGGCGGATCGTCCAGATCTCGTCGGTGGGTGGACGGCTCGCCACGCCGGGCCTGGGCGCGTACCAGACCGCGAAGTGGGCGGTCGGCGGGTTCTCCTCGGTGCTCGCCGCCGAGGTCGCGCCGCTGGGCATCAAGGTCACCGTGGTGGAGCCGGGCGGGATGCGGACCGACTGGGCCGGATCGTCCATGCGGGTCGACCCCGTCCGGCCCGAGTACGCCGAGACCGTCGGGCGAATCTCGGAGATGCACGCCGACGGCAGCGTCACGGCGGCGAGCGATCCCGCCAAGGTCGCGCGCCTCGTCCTCGACGTCGTCGCGCTGGACGAGCCGCCGCTGCGGCTGCTCGCCGGCGCGGACGCCTACGCCTACGGCACCGCCGCGGGCCGCGCCCTGCTCGCCGAGGACGAGCGGTGGCGCGAGCTGAGCGAGTCCACCACCGCGGACGACGCCACCGCCGAGCACCTCGACCCGCTCCGCCAGGGCTGACCCTGCCCCGGGGCGCGCGCGGGCGCCCCGGCCCCGGGCGCGCGCGGGCGGGCGCGACACCCGGGGTCAGCGGGCGCGGCGCTCCTCGTCCTCCAGGAGCGGGCCCAGGCGGAACGGGACCTGCTCGGTCAGCACGATCGAGGTCGTGCTGCGCCGCACGCCCGGGCACGCGAGGATCGCGTCGATCACCTCGTGCAGCTGCTTGCCGTTCGGGGCGACCGCCCGCACCAGCAGGTCGCCCTGCCCGGTGATGCCGAGGACCTCCAGGACGCGCGGGATCGCCGCGAGCGCCTGCGCGGCCTCGCGGAGCCGGCCCTGCGCGACCTCCAGGGTGACGAAGGCGGTCAGCTCGAAGCCGAGCGCGCCGAGGTCGACCTCGCGGCCCCGGTGCCCGATGACGCCGTCGCGCTCCAGCCGCTCGACGCGGGCGTGCGCGGTGTTGCGGGCGATGCCGAGCCGGGCGGCCAGCTCGGTGATCCCGATGCGGGGCTGGTCGACCAGCCGGCGCAGGATCTGGATGTCGAGGAGGGTGGCACGCGTCACAACGCTCATCTCCGGCGGGTAACTCGGTTCTGACTTGAGCAATCCGCTCAATTGTCGCTGCCTCATCTTGCACTCCGCTCAGGCAAAGGTGCTCAATGTGGGCGAACGAGTCCGATACCGCCGGGAGAGGGGCAGCATCATGACCGGTACCTCGACGTCCGCGCTCCGCGACCGCCTGGAGCTGGAGCGGGGCCGGATCGCGCTGGGCGGCGTCCAGGCGCTGGTCCGGCTGCTGCTGGAGCAGCGGCGCGCCGACGCCCGGCGCGGCTGGACCACCGCCGGGTTCGTGTCCGGCTACCGGGGATCCCCGCTCGGCGGGCTCGACCAGCAGCTGATCCGCGAGGCGAAGCTGCTGGGGGAGCACGACATCCGGTTCGTCCCGGGCGTCAACGAGGAACTGGCCGCGACCGCGGTGTACGGGTCGCAGCTCGTCGACCACCTGCCCGGCCCGCGCTACCAGGGCGTCTTCGGCCTCTGGTACGGCAAGGCGCCCGGCGTCGACCGCTCGCTCGACGCGTTCAAGCACGCGAACTGGCTCGGCACCGCCGAGCGCGGCGGGGTGCTCGCGGTCGTGGGCGACGACCCGTCCTGCAAGTCCTCGACGCTGCCGTCCGCGACGGAGGGCGCGCTCGCCGAGGCGTTCATGCCGGTGCTCGCGCCCGGCTCGATCACCGACGTGCTGCGGCTCGGCCGGCACGGGTTCGAGATGTCCCGGTTCAGCGGCGCCTGGACCGGGTTCAAGCTCGTCACCGACGTCGCCGACTCGCTGGAGGTCGTGGACGTCGCGCCGGTCCCGGACCCGGTCGTCCCGGAACTGGAGTGGCGCGGCCGCCCCTGGAAGCCGACGCGGCGGCCCGGCGTCGACCTCAAGGACACGACGTCCCTCGAAGCCGAGGTCCTGCACGGACGGCTGCGCGCCGCGGCCGCCTACGCCTCGGCCAACGGCCTGGACGTCATCGAGGGCGCCACCGGCGACGCCGCCATCGGGCTCGTCGCGTCCGGCCGCACCTACCTCGAACTGCGCGAGGCCCTCGACCGGCTCGGCCTCGACGACGCCGCGCTCGCCCGGCGCGGCGTCCGGCTCCTCAGGCTCGCCCTGATCCACCCGCTCGACCCGGTGCGGCTCCGCGCGTTCGCCGCCGGGCTCCGCGAGATCGTGGTCGTCGAGGAGAAGCGCGCGTTCGTCGAGACGCAGATCCGCGACCTGCTGTACGACGCACCGGAGCGGCCGGCGGTGCTCGGCAAGAACGGCCCGGACGGCGCGCCCCTCGTCCCCGCGGACGGCGGCCTCGCCGCCGACCGGATCGTCAAGGCGCTCGCGCGGCTCCTCGCCGACCGCGTCGGCGAGGACCACGTCGACCTGCGCGACCCGGCGCTGCTCCCCCGCAAGCCCGCGATCAACCTGCTCGCGCCCGCCCGCACCCCGTACTTCTGCTCCGGCTGCCCGCACAACCGGTCCACGGTCGTCCCCGACGGGTCGATGGCGGCGAGCGGCATCGGCTGCCACGTCATGACCGTCTTCCAGGACCGCAGCATCGGCACCACCCAGATGGGCGGCGAAGGCGCGATGTGGGTCGGCGCCGCGCCGTTCACCGCGACCCCGCACATGTTCCAGAACCTCGGCGACGGCACGTTCTTCCACTCCGGCAGCCTCGCGGTCCGGCAGGCCGTCGCCGCCGGCGCGAACATCACCTTCAAGCTCCTCTACAACGCGGCCGTCGCGATGACCGGCGGGCAGGACGCCGACGGCGGCACCGACCCCGCGTCCGTCACCCGCCTCCTGCACGCCGAGGGCGTCGCGAAGATCGTCGTGGTGGCGGACGACCCGTCCCGCTACCCGCGCGGCACGGACTGGGCGCCCGGCGTCCGCGTCCGGCACCGCGACGACCTCGACGCCGTCCAGCGGGAGCTGCGCGAGATCCCCGGCGTCACCGTGCTCCTCTACGACCAGGCGTGCGCCGCCGAGACCCGCCGCAAGCGCAAGCGCGGCCTCGTCCCCGACCCGCAGACCCGCGTGCTGATCAACGAGGCGGTGTGCGAGGGCTGCGGCGACTGCGGCACCAAGTCCAACTGCCTCAGCGTCGAGCCCGTCGAGACCGAGTTCGGCCGCAAGACGCGGATCAACCAGACGTCGTGCAACAAGGACTACTCCTGCGTCGACGGCGACTGCCCGTCGTTCGTCACCGTGATCCCGGGCGAACGGAGGCCGTCCGGGCCCGCGCTGCCGAAGATCGGCGAGCTTGCGGAGCCCGCCTCCCGGCCCGGCGCGGCGGACGTCCTGCTCGTCGGCATCGGCGGCACCGGCGTCGTCACCGTCAACCAGGTCCTCGCCACCGCCGCGCTGCTCGACGGCCGGCACGCCCGCGCCCTCGACCAGACCGGGCTCAGCCAGAAGGCCGGCGCGGTGGTCTCCCACCTGCGGATCGGGGCCGCCCCGGCCGAGCGCCCCGGCATGATCGGGGACGGCGGCGCCGACGCCTACCTGGTGTTCGACGCCCTCGCCGGCACCGCCGAGGCCAACCTGCGCCGCTGCGCGCCCGGCCGCACCGCCGCCGTCGTGTCCACCAGCGAGGTCCCGACCGGCCGGATGATCACCGACGTGACGGCGTCGCTGCCGCCGAGCGCGTCCCTCGTCCGGCAGATCGCCGCCCGCACCGACGCCGCCCGGCTCGTCGCGCTCGACGCCCTGGAGCTGGCCGAACGCTGGTTCGGCGGCACCACCACCGCGAACTTCGTGGTCGTCGGCGCCGCCTACCAGGCCGGGCTGCTGCCGCTGTCGGCGCGCGCGATCGAGGAGGCGCTCGCGCTCAACGGCGTCCAGGTCGAGGCGAACGTCCAGGCGTTCCGGGCGGGCCGGCGGCTCGTCCTGGAGCCCGAGTGGGCCGAGCCGCCCGCCGCCCCCGCCGCCGTCCAGCGGCCCCTGGCCGCCAACGCGCCCGCCGCGATGAACCTCGTGGACGCGTCGGGAACCGACGACGAGCTGGCCCGCGTGCTGCGGATCCGTGTCCCCGACCTCGCCGCCTACCAGGACCTCGCGCTCGCCAAGCGGTACCTGGACACCGTCCTGCGCGTCGCCGCCGCCGAACGCGACGCCGTCGGGTCCGGACGGCGGCTCGCCGTCGCCGTCGCCCGCCACCTGCACAAGCTGATGGCCTACAAGGACGAGTACGAGGTCGCGCGCCTCCACCTCGACCCGGCGCTCACCCGCCAGGTCGAAGAGCAGTTCGGTGCGGGCGCGACCGTCCGGTACATGCTGCACCCGCCGCTGCTGCGCGCCGTCGGCGTCGACCGCAAGATCGCGCTCGGCCGGACGGCCCGTCCCGCCTTCCACGCGCTGCGCGCGATGCGGCGGCTGCGCGGCACCCCGTTCGACCCGTTCGGCGCCACCGCCCAGCGCCGCGCCGAGCGCCGCCTCGTCACCGAGTACCTCGCGGTCGTCGACGAGCTCGCCGGCGGCCTCGACAAGGACAACCACGACCTCGCCGTGGAGATCGCCGAACTGCCCGACATGATCCGCGGCTACGAGGACGTCAAGACCGCCAACATCGCCCGCTACCGCGGCGAGCTGCGCGACCTCCTCGCCGCCTGGCGCGCCGAGCAGCCGCTCCCGGCGGGCAGCAAATAGACCGGCCGGCCGCGCCCCGTACCCCAACGACGTGGTACCGGGCCGCGGCCGGCTCCGCGGCCGGCTCGCACGGCGCGGTCGAACCACCTCCGCCCCTCCGGGCGTACTCCCGGGTATGGTGCACGGCCGCGCCGTTCGACCGGGAGGGACCATGACCGCCGAGCCCGCAGGAGCCGAGTGGCGGCCCGCCCCACCGCGGGTCCGCCGCGGGTCGCCCTTCCCGTGGCTCGCGCTCGCCGGCGTCGTCGCGACGGTCGCCGCCGCGACGACCCTCGTCCTCGGGCTCGGCGACACCCTCGCCGGCCCCGACCGGCCGCGCGGACGGCTCCTCCCCCTCCAGGCCGCATCGCCGGCCGTCCAGACCACCCGTCCAGCGCCCCGCGAAGAACGGCACACCGGCACGACCCCCGACCCGGTGCCCTCCGTCTCCTTCCGCCAGGCCCTGCTCCGCCTGCGGTTCGCGGTGGGTCAGGGCGTCGCGGCGGGGGACGTCCGCGCGGACGTGGGCGTCGACCTCACCAACGTCATCCAGGGCATGCTCACCCACCCGCACCACGGCGGCTCGGACGTCGCCGACCTGCAGCACAAGATCTCCACCCGGACCCGCGAGGGCGCCATCACCGCCCGCCGCTCGACCGAGCTCCACGAGATCCTCACCCACGCCTCCCCACCCTGAGGACCCCGAACGCCGGCGCGCCCGCCGGACTCAGGAAGTCCGGCGGGCGCGCTCCGGGATCAGCGCTCCTCGCGGTACAGCACGTGAGCGCGCTCCACGGGGTCGTACTTGCGCAGCACCAGGCGGTCGGGGTCGTTCCTGCGGTTCTTGCGGGTCACGTACGTGTGGCCGCTCCCCGCGGTCGACCGCAGCTTCACGACCGGCCGGACATCGTTTCGTGCCATCGTCGAACCTCCTCTTCAGAACGACACCGATAACCATCCCCACCTTCTGATTAATCCCGCCGCTCACAGGTGCCGGCGGATCGCCGTCGCCAGCCCGTCCCGCCGCACGCGGCGGCCTCCGCGTCGTTCAGTTCGGCGACGGCCGTGACGTGGCGGCGCGGCATGAGAACGAGCCAGCCGGGCGTCCCGGTACCGAAGGCGTGCGCCACCCGCCAGTGCTCGTCGAACGCGACGACCTCGCGGGGCGGCAGCCCGTCCATACGGGCGTTGTGATCGCAGACGAGGCAGTACTCGGTCATATGCCGATGCTACGAACGCCCCCGCCGCAGCGCGCCGCTCACCAGGGGACGGGGCCCTGCTCGCGGAAGAATCCGCCGGTGGGGCCGTCCGCGGGCAGGGTGGCGAGGTCCACGATGATCCGGGAGCCCTCCTCGACGGTCCGGGTGCCGCGGTGCGCGCTCATGTCCGTCGCGACGTACCCCGGCGTCGCCGAATTGATCTTGATGTGCGCGAGGCCGGGGTCGGCGGCGAACGCCGCGGCGTACTGGACGGTCAGCATGTTCAGCGCCGCTTTGGAACTGGAGTAGGCGAGCCGCAGGTGGGCGTCGCCGCCGAAGTCCGCGCCGCCGCCGGTCAGGGTGAGGGACGCCGTCGTGCTGGACACGTTCACCACCCGCGGGGCCTCCGACCGGCGCAGCAGCGGGAGCACCGCGTTCAGGACGGTGACGGCGCCGAAGACGTTGACCTCGTAGGCGCGGCGCATGTCGGCGGCGGTCATCTCGGTCGCGAGCGCCTCGACCATGAGCCCGGCGTTGTTGACGAGGACGTCGAGGCGCCCGTGCTCGTCCTCGATCCGGGCGGCGGCGGCCGCGACGCACGGCGGGTCGGTGACGTCGAGCCGCAGCGGCCGCACGTCGCCGTCGGACGCGAGGTCCCGCGCGGCCTCATCGCCCCTGACGGGGTCGCGGCTGCCGAGCAGGACGGTCATCCCCCGCCGCGCCAGCCGCCGCGCGGTCTCCTTGCCCAGTCCCCTGTTCGCCCCGGTCACGAGCGCGGTCGTCCCCATGGCGTCCTCCTTCGTGTTACAGCCTGTATCCCAATATACAACCTGTATCATCGGGTCCATGGAGCGAGCAGCCGGGGTCGAGCGGACCCGCCGCGCCATCGTCGGCGCCGCGCGGCGGCACCTCGTCGAGGCCGGGTACCACGGCCTGAGCATGGAGCGGGTCGCCGCCGAGGCCGGGGTCACCCGCGTGACGGTCTACCGCCGGTTCGGCTCCAAGCCCGGCCTGCTGGAGGCGGTCGCCGACGACCTCGCGGGCCGCTCCGAGGTCGTCCCGCACCTGCGGGAGGCGCTCGACCGGCCCGCCGCGCGGGACGCGTTCCGCGGGACCGTGGCCGGGATCTGCCGGTTCTGGGGCACCGATCCCGATCTGCTGCGCCGGCTGGTGAGCCTCGCGGAGGTGGATCCGGAGGTGCGCGACGTCATCGCCGGGCGCGAGCGCTGGCGGCTGGCGCAGGTGACCGCCGCGGTCGAGCGCCTGGACGGCGAGGGCCGCCTGCGCCCGCCGTTCGGGGTGCGGGAGGCGAGCGCGGCGGCCGCCGCGGTGACGTCCTTCCCGTCCTGCGACGCGATGGCCGCCGACCTGGGCCGTCCCCACGCCGAGCTGCCGGGGCTGCTGGTCCCGCTGCTCGCGTCTATCGCCGACCTGGGGTGACGGGGCGGCACCGCCCGGCGTTCCCGGCGCGTTCATCCGCCGGTCGGACCCGGCTCCTACGGTGAGCCGGTGACCAAGATCGACAGTTTCTCCCCGTCCCGGCGGACGGTCCTGGCCGGTGCGCTCGGCGCCGCCGTCCTCGGCGCGACCGCCGCTCCCGCCCGCGCCTCGTCCCGCCCCGGTCCTCGCGGCCTCCGCGTGCTGATCGCGACCAACGAGCCGTGGGGCACCTACCACGTCTCCCCGCTGCTCCGCGAGGCCGCGGCGCGCGGCGTGCAGGTGACCCAGCTCGTCCCGGACCCGTCCCGGATCGCGCCCGGCGACCCGGTGCCGGTCGCCACGCCGGACACCGCGCCGCGCGCCGACCTGCTGGTCGTCACCGGCGCGGGCGACTGGCCGCTGGAGTGCGCCGCGCGGTTCCGGCACCTGCCCCTCGCGGCGAGTTCGCTGGCCTACCTCGGCCCGGACGAGGCGGCGGGCGCGAGGCGGCTGCGCCCGCGGCTGCGGACCGTCACCTCGTCGTCGAACGCCGAGGCCCGGTCGTTCGCGAGCTACCTCGGCACCCGCCGCCGCGTCCGCGTCGTCGGGTCACCGCAGACCGACGACCTGCCGCGCCGCGCGCCGGAGAGCGGCCTGGTGCTGGTCGTCACGAGCGTCACCCACCCGGACGGGACGGGCGGCGCCGCGCCCGGCACCGAACTGCTGCTCGCGTCGGCGGCGCGGCTGAAGGACGCCGGGAAGCGCGTCCTCGTCGGTCTGCACCCCCGCGAGGACCCGGAGCTGTGGCGGCAGTACGAGATCAGCGCGGTGCCGACGCTCCAGGCGTCCGCGCGGGCGGAGGCGGCGATCGGGATCCCCGGCACGGTGTTCCCGCTGATCGCGGCGGTCGGGACGCCGCTGGTCGGGTGCACCGATCCGGCGCTGGACGTGCCCGGCTACCTGCTGTCGGTGTGCTCGTCCACGATCGGGGACGCGGCGGACGCCGTCGCCGCCGTGTCCGGCGCGCACCTGCCGGACGCGTCCGTGCTCGCGGACGCGGTCGGGCCGGTCGGCGGGTCGGCGGCGCGGCTGCTGGAGGCGTGGCGCCGGACTCCCGGCGTCCACCCGCGCTGATCCCGCGCGCACACGCGCACACGCGCACACACGCGGGGAAAGCACGACGGGCATCCCGTCCGGATCGGGATGCCCATCATGTGGTGGGGCGGTGGGCGGACCGGGCCGTCATTGGTCCGGGTCAAGGTTCCGTCCGCGCCCGCGTTCTGTGTCAAGCAGGGGGTTAAGTGCCGGCGACCACTTCCTTCTCGGTTTCGGGGACGGGGGTGACGGGCCGGTGGCGGCGCGGGGTCATGCCGAGGGCCGCGGCCGCGGCGACGACCATGAACGCGCCCACCATCAGCCAGGCGTGCACGTAGGCGCGGTGAGCGTCCACGTAGCCGTGGGGAGAGCCGAGGACGGCGACGGCGAGGCTGACGCCGAGGACGCTGCCGATCTGCCGGCTCATGTTGACGACGGCGCTTCCCGTCGCGAACCGGTGGTCGGGCAGGTCCGCGGCGGCGGCGGACAGGATGGTGGGGAGCGCGAGGCCGACGCCGACGCCGCCGACGAGCCAGCCCGGCAGCATCTCGGAGGCGTAGGCGGGCGTGGCGTCGAGCGAGGCCGCCACCATGACGACGCCGAACGCGCAGAGCATGCAGCCGACGGCGGTGATCAGGCCGACGGGGACGCGCCGCGCGGCCATCTTCCCGGCGATCAGCGCCATGACCGGGACCATCAGCGGTCCGGGCGCGACGCCGAGGCCGGTGCGGACCGGCGAGTAGTGCCACACCTGCTGCATCCAGAGGACGCCGAGCAGCAGTTCGGCGGCGAACGCGACGGTGAAGAGCAGGACCGCGGCGTTCGACCAGGCGAAGGTGCGGACGGACAGCAGCGCGGGCTCGATCACGGGCGCCGGGTGCCGCCGGGAGCGTCCCCAGAAGAAGGCGAGGGCGATCACCGAGGTGCCCACCACGATCGCGGTGCGCTGCCCCGGCCAGTCGTTGATCTTCACCAGGCCGAGCGCGAGCAGCGCGATCGCGCCGGTCAGCACGGCGGCACCGGGAAGGTCGGGGACGCGGGCCGAGGCGCCGTCGCGGCTGTCGGGCACGAACCGCAGTGCCAGGGCGGTCGCGAGGAGCCCGATCGGCACGTTCACCTCGAACACCCAGCGCCAGGACGAGTCGACCAGGACCCCGCCGACGGCGGGCCCGGCGGCGGCGGCGAGCGCGGACGCCGACGACCAGATGCGGACGGCGCCGGCGCGGCGTCCGGGCGGGAACACCGACAGCAGCAGGCCGAGGCTGGTGGGGATGAGCGCGGCGGCGCCCGCGGCCTGGACGACGCGGAACGCGACGAGCCACCACAGCGACGGCGCGAGGGCGCAGGCCTGGGAGGCGAGGGTGAAGACGGTGAGGCCGAGGACGAGGCCGGCCTTGCGGCCGTAGCGGTCGGCGAGCCGGCCGAGCGGGACGAGCAGCGCCGCGAACACGATCGCGTAGCCGTTGAGCACCCAGGACAGGTCGGCCAGGGACGTCCCGGCGAAGTCGCGGCCGATGTCGTCGAACGCGACGTTGACGATGAACAGGTCGAGGCCCGCCATGAAGGAGGCGACGGACAGCACCGCGAGCGACGTCCCCGGGCGCACCTGACTTTGTTTCACCATAGTCAGGGACGCTAACCCGGCCACCTGACTTTGGTCAAGCGAAGTCAGCAGGTTTATAGTGGTTGCCGTGACGATCGCACTTGAGGGGCATTTCGCCGACCGCGACACCTGGTCGATGCAGAACTGCCCGGTCGCGCGGACGCTCGCCGCGCTCGGCCCGCCGTCGGCGGTGCTGGTGCTCAGCGAGGCGTACTTCGGGACGAACCGGTTCGGCGACTTCGTGAAGAACCTCGAGATGACCGAGTCCGCCGTCACCGCCCGCCTCCGCCACCTGGTGAAGGCGGGGCTGCTCGTCCGCGAGCCCTACCAGGAGCCCGGGCAGCGCACGCGCTACGAGTACCACCTGACCAAGATGGGGCTGGACCTCGCGCCGACGCTGGTCAGCCTCATGGAGTGG
The DNA here is from genome assembly GCF_014706005.1 of Actinomadura sp. RB99. Taxonomy (NCBI): domain Bacteria; kingdom Bacillati; phylum Actinomycetota; class Actinomycetes; order Streptosporangiales; family Thermomonosporaceae; genus Actinomadura; species Actinomadura sp. RB99. The sequence goes on from NZ_JABMCA010000007.1 coordinate 116,881, forward strand.
GGCGAGACGTACCTGCCCGGCGAGGAGGGGCGGCAGGTCGCGCTCCGGCACGCCGGCTGCGGCGAGGCCGTGACCGCCCAGGTCCGCTGCGCGGATGGGCACGACGTCGCCGTGGACGAGATCGTGATGGGATCGCCATTGCCCGCGTCCGACGGCGAATCCGCCTGACCGCGGCGGCGGACCCGCCCGGCCCCTTCCGGCGCCGGGAGCGGATCCGCCGCCTCCCGATGGGCTAGCCCTCCGCGCGGGCGGGGGCGGGCCAGGGCCGGGGCCCCGGCTCGGACGGGGGCCGGGAGGCCGCCGCGCCCGCGATCCGCAGCGCGTGCTCCACCAGCGCGACCAGCACCTCCTTCGCCGACCCGTTCCGCCGCGCGTCGCACAGCAGCACGGGCACGTGCGGGTCGATGTCCAGCGCCGTGCGGATCTCCGGCGGCTCGTAGCGGTCGGCGTCGTCGAAGCAGTTGACCGCCACCACGAACGGCGTGCCCTTCTGCTCGAAGTAGTCGATGGACGCGAAGCTCGCCATCAGCCGCCGCGTGTCGGCCAGCACGACCGCGCCGAGCGCGCCGCGCGACAGCTCGTTCCACATGAACCAGAACCGCTCCTGCCCGGGCGTGCCGAACAGGTAGATCGCGACGCCGTCGCGCAGCGTGATGCGGCCGAAGTCCATCGCCACGGTCGTGGTCGTCTTGGCGGCGACGCCGTCCAGGTCGTCCACGGCGGCGCCGAGGTCGGTGAGCGCCTCCTCGGTGCGCAGCGGCCGGATCTCGCTGACCGCGCCGACCAGGGTCGTCTTGCCGACCCCGAACCCGCCGGCGACCAGGATCTTCAGCGCGACCCGCGGCCCGTCGAGCCGCTCGTCGTGCTCGCCGGGCGGGAGGTGGTCGGGCGGGGGATCAGAGCGCGCGGAGTTCATCGAGCACCCTCCTGAGCAGGTTCGGGTCGTTGTGCGGCTGGACGGACGGGGTGGCGGGGGCCCAGCGCTGGACGCTCACCAGGCCGGAGTCGACCAGGTCGCCGGCCAGCACCCGGATCACGCCGAACGGCAGGTCCAGGTCGGAGGCCAGGTCGGCCAGGGCGTGCGGGCGGCGGCACAGCGCGAGCAGCCGGCGCTGGTGCCGCGAGAGGCGGCCGGGCTCGGCGGGCGCCCGGCCGGTCGCGACGAGGATCGCCACGATGTCGAGCGGCTCGCCGCGCGGCCGGGTCCGGCCGCGGGTCACCGCGTAGGGGCGGACGATCGGCCCGGCGGCCGCGTCGATCCACCGCTCCCGCGCCGGAGCGAACGGACCGCCGCTGCCGCCGGGCTCGCCGGGACCGCCCGGCTCGCCGTATCCGGCGGGGTCCCCGTATCCGGCGGGGTCGCCGAAACCACCGGGGTCGCCGGGGCCGGGCGGGGGCCCGCCGGAGGCGCCCGGAACACCGGACAGGCCCGGCGTACCGGACACGCCGGGACCGCCGGACACGTGCGGGCCGCCGGACACGTGCGGACGGCCGGGGGCGCCCGGACCGCCGGGAGCACCGGGCCCGCCGGGACCCGGGGGTCCGCCGGTCCCGGGAGCACCGGGACCGGCGGGTCCCCGGGGCGCGCCGGGTGCGCTGGGGGTCATGGCGGCTCACCCGGATCCGGGCCCCGGGCCCGGATGTCTCAGGCCGGTCGACAGCTGCTTGCCGACCCGTTTGACCAGCATCGTCATCTCGTAGGCGACCAGGCCGGCGTTCGCGCCGACCTCGCTGAGCAGTGCCAGGCAGCTGTTGGCGCCGGCCGGGACGACGAAGAACAGGCCGCGCTCCATCTCGATCATCGTCTGCCGGACCTCGCCGGAGTCCAGCTGCGGGCGGGCGCCGATGGCCAGGCTGTGGAACCCGGCGGCGAGCGCCGCGAGGTACTCGGAGTCCTCCCGCCCGACGCCCCGCGACATGCCCATCACGAGGCCGTCCCGCGACAGCACGACGACCTTGCGGATCTGAGGGACCCGGTCGACGAGGTCGTCGAGCAGCCAGTTCAGCTCGTTGGTCGTTCCCTGCCCGCTCATGCCCGCTCCCTGCCGTCCGGTGCCTCGTCCTCGTCACGTCCCCGCAGCCAGCCCGCCTGCAGTGCGGCGAACAGGTCGCGGGACGCCTCCGCCGACCGCTCCTCCCACGCGACGAGCGCGTCGTCGGGGTGGGCCGGTGCCGTGCGCGGCGTCGCCCGCGGGTCGTCCCGCAGCTGCGGCGCCAGGTTGCCGCCGCGGACCCGCCGCGGCAGCGGCGCGCGCCCGCCGCCCGCCCGCACCTCGCCGAACGAGGCGGGCGTCTCGAACGCCCGCGTCTCGGCGGGACCCGCGTCCAGGTGCGGCGTCTCCAGCCGCCACGCCTCGTGGAACGGCTGGGTCGCGTGCGGGGACGGCTGGGTCGCGTCCGGGGACGGCATGGTGCCGTCCGGTTCCGGGAAGTCCACCACCGCCGGCGCCTCGACGTCGAACGGGGTCGGCGCGTTCAGCATCGCGGTCCCGTTCGACGGCGCCGACCCGGCCACGCCCGAAGGCCAGGCGCGCAGCGAGCCGTTCGCCGCGCCGTTCGCCGCGCCGTTCGCAGGTTGGGGCGCCGGAGCCGCCGGGGCGGCCGCCTGGTGCGCGATCGGCGCGTCGTCCTCGTCGTCCGGCCCTTCGGCCTCCACGATGAGCCGGCGCGGGATCAGCACCACGGCGCTGACGCCGCCGTACAGCGACGGCTGCAGGGCGACCCTGATGCCGTGCCGGTGGGCGAGCCGCCCGACGACGAACAGCCCGAGCCGGTCGGTGACGGCGAGGTCGAACTCCGGCGGCTGCGACAGCCGCAGGTTCAGCGCGTCGAGCTCGGACTGGTCGAGGCCGATGCCGCGGTCGATGACGTCGACCGCGAACCCGTTGGCGCCCATCTCGCCGCGCACGAGCACCTCGGTCGGCGACGGCGAGAACACCGTGGCGTTCTCGATCAGCTCGGCGAGCAGGTGCACGATGTCGGCGACGGCCTCGCCGATCACCGCGGCCCGCCCGGACACCACCACGACCTCGACCCGGGTGTAGTCCTCGACCTCCGAGATCGCCGACCGCAGCACGTCCTCGACGTGCACGGGCCGGCTCCAACCGCGGCCCGGCGCCGTCCCGGACAGGATGACCAGGCCCTCGGCGTGCCGGCGCATGCGGGTGGTGAGGTGGTCGAGGCGGAACAGGTCCTCCAGCGCCTTCGGGTCGGACGCGCCGCGCTCCATCTCGTCCAGCATCCGCAGCTGGCGGTGCAGCAGCGACTGGCTGCGCCACGCCACGTTCAGGAACACCCGGCTGATGCCCTGCCGCAGGTAGGACTCGCGGACGGCGGTCTCGATCGCGGTGTGCTGGACGCGGGTGAACGCGTCCCCGACCCGGGACACCTCCCGGCTCTTGCCGATGACCAGGGGCGGCGCCTCCGCCTCCACGTCCACCTCCTCGCCGCGGCGCAGCCGCGCCACCACCCGGGGCAGCCGGTTCGAGGCGAGGTCGAGGGCGGCGCGCTGCAGCCCGCGCAGCTCGCGGGAGAGGCTGCGCGCGGCCAGCAGCGACAGCACGATCGACGCGATCACGGCGAGCAGCCCGAACCCGCCCGCGATGACCAGCCGCATGATGATCCGGTTGCCGATCGGCTTGGCCATGTCGTCCAGCGCGAGGCTCGCCTGGGTGACCCGCTGGTCCCACGCCTGCCCGAGCAGCTGCGTGGTGGCCGTCCAGTCGCCCGCCTCGGCGGGCAGCCGGTCGCCGCGGGCGTTGACGATCGCCGACTCGGCCGCGCGGTACCGCTGGAAACCGGCGGACTGGGCGAGCTGCTGCAGCGGCGCCCGGATGGTGGCGTTGAGGTCGGCGAGCCCGGCCTCGAACGCCTGCCGGCCCTGCGCCGCGAACTGGACGAACGCGATGTGCTCGGCAGGGGTGAAGCGGCCCCCGCGCGCCATCGCGGAGATGACCAGCGAGTCCTCCTTCAGCATGGAGGCGCGGGCGTTGCCGAGGCTGATCAGCGCGCGGCCCTGGGTGAGGATGTTGACGTCGTCGACGGCGACGAAGCCGTTGAACACCGAGACGAGGTCGTCGAGGACGGTGCTGTAGGAGTTGATGAGGTCGAGCGTCTCGAAGCGCCCGGCGTCGACCCTGGCGCGCAGCTGCGGCAGCTTCGCCAGGTCCCGGACGGCGACGGTGAGCCGCTGCTTGGTCTCGGGCTTCGCGGCGTCCTGCGCGTCCTTGGACAGCGCCGACCTCTTGAAGGCGGCCTCCAGGCCGTCGACCCGGGCCCGCTGCTGCGCGAGCTTCTGCTTGTACTGGGGCTGCTGCGTGACCAGCGCCGCGACGCTCAGGGAACGTTCCGCTTGGAGCTGGCTCACGAGCGTGATGCCGGGCAGTCCGATCTTCTCGTAGGTGGTGGAGAAGTCGTACTTGTCGAACGCGTCGCCCAGCGTGATGTTCGCGGCGAACGCCCACAGGGCTATCAGGGAGACCAGGGGGACGAGGAGCAGCGCGGTGATGCGCATGCGGATCGGCCGCCGTTTCCGGGACCGGGCGCTCTCCTCGCCGGTGCGTCTCGTGCGTCGCGTGCTCTCCGCGGCGAAGTCGCCGTCGCCGGGATCCTCCCGGGCCGGGGCCGCGTTCGGGGCCGTCGGCCGGCCTTCGGTGTCCAATCCGATCACCCACTCGTCGGGGTCGGGCCGGCTGTCGGCCCGGTGCAGGGTTCGTCGAACTCGGGTCGGGGCGGGCGGGCTCCGGGGGCCGCGCCTCGCCGGGGGCGGGACGGGGCGCTCACGGGCGCGCCTCGTCCAGTGCGGCGCGGGCGACCAGGCCGCGCAGCCGGCCGGTGATCATCTCGACCGCCTCGGCGTGGCCGCGCGCCGCCTTCTCCCGCGTGCTGTAGCGGCCGACGTCGGCGTGCATCGACAGGTCGGACACGATCGTCTGCCAGAGCAGGGGTCTCCCGTTCGCCGCGAACCCGAGGTCGATCACGGTGAACCAGGTGGAGACGACCACCACGACTCCGCCGACGCGGATGACGTCCTGGGCGAGCAGCCTCGACCGCGCGTCCAGCAGCAGCCGCTGCGCCTCGTCCGCCGTGGCGCGTATCCCATCCGCCCGGTAGTACTCCACGGACATGGCAATCCCCATCGCCGCCGGTATGGGCGTCCGTCGGCGCGCGCGCGTGGGTCCCGCCGTTCAGGTGACCGGCGGGAAGGGGCGGCGCGGCGCCGCGAACGGTGCACCGCGCCCGGGCCCGCGCGGGTGCTCGGGCCGGGACGGTGCCCGGGTCAGCGCGCGTGCCGCTCGTCGAGCGGCCAGCCGTCCAGCTCGCACCAGACCGTCTTGCCGGAGGCGGTGAGGTCGGTGCCGTGCCGGTAGGCGAGCGCGGCGACGAGGAACCAGCCGCGGCCGGTCTCCTCCATGAGGTCGACGGGCCTGGAGTGCGGCAGCGCGGCGCCGCGGTCGTGGACCTCGATCCGCAGCCGGGACCCGTCCCGCAGCAGCCGCAGGCACAGCAGCGAGCCGGTGCCGGCGGCGTGCCGGACGGCCCCCGTGACCAGTTCGGAGATCAGGACCTCCGCGTCGTCGCCGACGTGCGCGGCCCCGGCGGAGCCGAGGACGGCGCGGCCGAAGGCGCGGGCCCGCGGGACCGACGCGCGCTCGGCGGGCAGGGTCAGCTCGCCGAGCAGGACGGGGTCCGGCCCGTCCATCGCGGTGAGCCCGTGCGGGTGTGCGGGGACGGAGTGGTGGGGGGTGGCCAGGGTGCTAGGCAACTCGATGGTGCGGTGTTCGCCCGACATGTGGAACGCCTCCTTGACTAAGGCGTGGCGGCCCGTCCCGGCCCGGCCTTGACTCCCGGCCGGGGAGGTCGCTGGGGGTGAATGCCCGTGCCGCCGTCCGGGGCGCCCGGTGGGGCGTCCCGCGCCGCCCGCCCGGCGGCGCCGGGACGGGGGCGTACGGAGGCACGGTGTGCGAAGGGGCCGGAGCCGTGCGGCCTGCGGCCGTGCGGCCGGCGCCGGTCATGGCGCCTCGCCCCCTTCGGCGTGGGCGCCCGCCCTGGCGCGCAGCAGCCGGGCGGTGCTGGTGAACCACTCGTGGTGCTCCTGCTCGAACCGGCGGCCCCGCAGGCACGTCAGGTACGGGCCGATCGGCGTGGCGCTGCGCAGGAACGTGTGCTCGTCCAGGTCACCGCGCAGGCGTACGAGCATGCGCTCGAACAGCTCGACCTTCGCGGCGGACATGCGGGCGCGCTCCTCGAGCTGCGCGATCACCGCGTCCGCGGAGATGTGGTCGACGGCCTGCACCATGACGAGGATGTTCTCGCGGATGGTCCCGGGTTTCGCGGGCGTGCTGGCGAAGCGCTCCAGCTCGTCCACGCCGGCCCGGGTGACGGTGTAGACGCGCTTGTTGGGTCGGTCGTGCTGGATGACCTGCCGTCCGCTGATCAGTCCTTCGGTCTCCAACCTCGACAGCTCGGAGTAGAGCTGCTGCGGAACGGCGTGCCAGAAGTTGGAGACCGACAAATCAAAGATCTTGGCCAGCTGGTAGCCGCTGTACTCGCCGTCGAGCAACGCCGCCAGGACCGCGTGACGCAAGGCCATCGGACTTCTCTCCCTGCTTGACTCAGGGTGATGCCCGACGTTATCAGACAACGACATGATTAGTCATGCTTTTGACTAGGTCGAGTATGGACGAATTTCGCGACGCCCGGTTCGAGGTCCGCCCCGAGCGCCCCGATCTCGCCGTCCAGCAGCGCCTGGCGGGTCGGGCCGCGCCGCAGCTTCCCGCTCGTCGTGCGGCGCACCGAGCCGCGCCCGGTCAGCACCACGCTGAGCGCGGGCAGCTCGTGCGCGCGCGCCACGGCGGCCTTGATGAGCCCCGCGAGCTCGTCCGGCGTCGTCCCCGCGGCGGCCCGCGTGCTGATCTCCTGGACGAGCACGACCTGCTCCCTGCCGTCCTCGGTCGTCACGCCGTCGAGCACGAACGCGGCGCCGATCAGCGCCGCGGGATGGGCCGCCTGCGCGGTCTCCTCGATGTCGTGGGCGTGGATGTTGCGGCCGTTGACGATGATCAGGTCCTTGCGGCGGCCGGTGACGAACACCTCGCCGCCGTCCACGAACCCGAGGTCGCCGGTGCGCAGGAACGGGCCGTCGCCGTCCGCGGTGCGCGCCTGGAACGTCACGCGCGTCGCGACCGGGCTGCGCCAGTAGCCCGCGGCGACGCTGCCGCCGCGCACCCAGATCTCCCCCGCCCGGCCGTCCGGCAGCGGCTCCAGGCTGTCGGGGTCGACGATGCGGACGTCCAGGGTGACCGGGCGGCCGCTGCTCACCAGCCGCCGCACCGTTCCGTCCACCCCGTCCGCCGCGTCCCCGCCCGCGTCCGCCGCGTCCCCGCCCGGCCCCTCGCGCTCCTCGGACTCCTCCGTCGGCACAGCCCGGCCGCGGGACAGGGCGGCGGCGTCGAAGTCGCGGATCACCGGGCCCGTGCCCCACGGCGCGGCGCTGATGAGCAGCGTCGCCTCCGCCATGCCGTAGCACGGCATCCACATCCGCGGCTCGAACCCGGCGGGCGCGAACCGCTCGCACCACCGCTCCAGCGTCGCCGCGCGGACGGGCTCGGCGCCGTTCTTCACCGTCTGCAGCGACGACAGGTCCAGCGCCTCCAGCTGCCGGTCGGTGACGCGGCGCAGCGTCAGCTCGTACCCGAAGTTCGGCGCGACGATGATCGTCGCGCGGTGCCGGGTGACGAGCTCCAGCCACAGCGCGGGCCGTTTGATGAAGGTGATCGGCGACGTCAGCACGTACCGCATGCCGAGGTACAGCGGCTCCAGGAACTGGCCGACGAGCCCCATGTCGTGGAAGTGCGGCACCCAGCCGACGCCGATCGACTCCGGCGTCCCCTGGATGCGCCGCCTGATCTCCTCGGCGTTGTACAGCAGGTTCCGGTGGGTGACCATCACGCCCTTCGGCTCGCTCGTCGAACCGGACGTGTACTGCAGGAAGGCGAGCGTGTCCGGGCCGAACTCCGGCATCGTCCACGCGTCCGCGAGCAGGTCCTCCCCGCCGGCGGCCTCGGTGTCGAGGCACTGCACCTTCCCGGCGAGCCCCGCCTCCTTCAGCCATCCCTCCAGCCCCGCGAGATGGGCGCTGTCGGTGAGGATCCAGGTGATGTCGGCGTCGGCGATGATCCGGCGGGTGCGGTCGAAGCGCCCCGCGTCCAGCACCGGAAGCGGCGCCGGGACGGCCACGACCCGCGCGTACAGGCAGCCGACGAACGCCGCCATGAACTCCAGGCCCTCCGGATACAGCAGCAGGACGGCCCGGTCCCGCAGGCCGCGCTCCTCCAGCCGGCGGGCCAGCGCCCTGGCCCGCCGGTCCAGCTCGGCGAGGCCGAGCACGTCCTCGCGGTAGGCGCGGCCGGGGCCCGGCTCCTCCTTGACGAAGGTGAAGCCCCGCGCGTCCCCGTGCGTCCGCACGGTCTCCCGGACGGCCGACACGAAATCGATGTGCTTGCCCATGCTCATGGCGCCGTCACACGTCCTCGGCCAGCGTCGTCAGCGTGAACCAGCGGCCCTCGCCGGAGGAACGGAACATCGCGTCCTCCAGCGTCGGCAGGAACTCCTCCGACAGGACGGTGTCCGGGTAGGTGCGCTGCAGCAGCCGCTGGAGGCACAGGACGAGCCACTGCCCGCCCGCGAACGCGCCGCCGAACTCGCGGTGGTTGTGCAGCCACGTGAGCATGCACGACACCATCGCGTGCAGCTCGCAGTACCGGCGCGCGCGCATCAGCGCCGCCACCGACGAGGTGTCGCCCTCGCTCTCCCGGATGCCCTCGTCGACGTTCGCGCGGAGCGCGCCGATGCTCGACACCAGGTCCTTCAGCTCGGCGGCGACGCCCGGCGCGGCGTGCGCGTTCGCCGCCGCGAGCAGCTCCTCGGAGATCTGCTCGAACCGCTGCCCGACCTCGTCGCGGCCCTCGTTGGTGAGCTGGAGGCGGCGTCCGTCCGGCTGCCAGGTCGGCGGCGTCCGGGTCCAGGAGAACAGCTCCGCGAGCAGCTCGTCCTCGCCGCCCGTCTCGTCCGGCGGCCGGCAGAGGAACGGCAGCTGGGCCGCGACGTTCGCGAGGTTGACGTGCGTGGTGCCCTCGAAGATGCTCGCGATCGCGTGGTCGCGCTGCAGCTTCTGGAACACCCCGTGCGCGACGCCCTCGCGCAGGTAGCCGCGCGCCGCCAGGACCGTTCCCATGCTCGCGACGACCTCGTCCCCCTGCACCGGGACGAAGTACTTCACGATCGACGACCACAGGCTCAGCCGGCCCGGCGCGACCGTCAGCGCGCGCGCCACCGGTATCGCGACGCACTCGGCGATCAGCAGGTCCAGGTGCGCCTTCAGCAGATGGTCGCGGATCACCGGGATCTGGTAGATGTCCGCGCCGTAGAGGGTGCGCTGGTGCGCGTACTCCATCGCGATCCGCACCACCGCGTCCATCGTCCCGACCGACAGCGCCGCGATCGCCGTCCGGGTGATCTGCAGCGTCTTCAGGGTCTGGACGAGCCCGGCCCCGCGCCGCCCGATCACGCAGTCCGCGGGCAGGCGCGCCCCGTCGAACACGACGCCGCTGAGGTCGTGGCCGCGCAGCCCGACCGTCCGGACGGGCGGCAGCGTCGACCAGCTCTCCGGCTCCAGGGCCGTCTTGTCGACCAGCAGCAGCGAGAAGTCGCGCGGGCCGGTCCTGGCGTACGTCGTGACGAACCGCCCGCGCGTCGCGTTGCCGACCGGCCACTTCGTCCCGGTCAGCACCAGCTCGTCGCCCTTGCTCACCGCCTCGGACTCGCTCGCCATCACGTCGCTGCCGTGGTCGGCCTCCGACACCCCGAAGCACGCGAGGTCGCCGTTGAGGACGCCGTCCGCGACCGTCCTGCGCTGCCGGTCGTCGCCCCACAGCCATACCGGGTTCACCGCCAGCAGGCCCGACCCGTACATCACCGCGACCGTGACGCTGCGCCGCGAGATGCCTCGGGTGACGAAGAACAGCTCCTCCAGCGTCGTCAGGCGCCCGCCCAGCCCGGACGGCACCAGGTACTTGGGGAACCCCCAGGCCCGGACGGCGTCCACCGCGCCGGGGGGCAGCTCGTCGCGCTCCTCGGCCTCGACGATCGCCTTGTAGGAGAACGGGCCGGCCTCGTCGTCCATGGGATCGCCGAGGAAGCCGTCCAGATCGGCTGCGATGCCGTGCGCCGGTGACAGGCCGGCGCGTGCGGGGACCATTCCGCTGTCCATCTTCCACTCCCTGTAGCCGAACTTGTCGCGGCGCCCGCGTGCCCTCACCGGCACGCGCCGCCGCCGGGACGGCGCCTTCCGGGGCGGCCCCCCGCAGCCCCGGTCCGCGCCGCCCCATCACGAAGGGGGCGTCCCGTCACGCCCCCTGGTCCTCCATGCGGCGGCCGACCGCGCGGGCGAGCGTCATCGCCGCGGGCAGCGGCCGGACCATGACCGTCAGCCCCGTCACCAGCCCGGTCTCGCCGAACCTCAGCAGGTCGAGGCCCTGCACCGCCTTGCCCATCACCCGCGCGCTGAACACCAGCGCCTGGGACGGCGCGCTCGCCGGGTCCGTCCCGGCGAGCTCGTCGGTGTAGCGGAAGTCCTCGAACACCTCCAGCAGGACGCGCAGCAGCGCGGTGACCGCGTCGCGTCCCAGGTAGGGCTTCACCATCACCGGGCTGTGGAACTCGATGCCCGGGTCCAGGGCCCGCGTGATGGCGTCGAGGTCCTTGGCCTCCACCGCCGCTCGGAACGTTCCGGGGACCGTCACGTCGCCGCTCCCTTCGCTGTGACGGCGCGCGCCGCGGTGGCGGCGCCCGCCTCGGCGGCCCGGGCGCGGTCGTGCGCCCGGGCCCGGTGGACGGCGGGGGGCGGGTGGGAGCCGCCGGCGGCGAACCGCGCCGGCGATCGCGGGACATGGGCGGGCGAGAATGGTCTCTTCATCGTCATCCCGACTGTTCGACTGCCCCCGAGACTGTCCCGATCTCAGTTGGCACGCTCGCCGAGCATGCCGGCGGCGAGGTGTTCGATCACCTCCGCGACATAATCGTGCCCGGCCGGGCTGAGGTGGATCCCGTCGGAACTCCACATCGCTGGGTCAGCGATTTTCGTCACCGTTTCACGGGCCGGGAAAGCCATTCCGAAGTCGCGCGCGGCACGTTCCAGCTCGATGTTGAACAAGGCGATGCGCTGGAGCACGCGTTTCTTACGGAACTGCGAGATGGGCGACCGGTCGAGCAGCGGCGGGCGGGGCACCGGAATCGCCAGCAGGACGGCGCCGGCGTCCCGCGCCCAGCCGTGCACCTCGTCCAGCCGGGCGCCCGCCGCGGCGGGCTCGAACCCGTTCAGCGCGTCGTTCATGCCGCAGCCGAGCACCGCCAGCCGGGGCCGCGCGGCGCGCACGGCGGGGAGCTGGTCGCGCACCACGTCCTCGATCGTGGCGCCCGCGTCGGAGACGTTCAGCACGTCACCGGAGTCCACGCCGAGGCGCCGCGCGAGGCGGCCGGCCCAGCCGAGCCAGCCGCCCGCGGGGTCGGGATCGTCGCGGCCCTCGGCCACGCTGTCGCCGAGCACCACCAGGGCGGCGCCCGCGGCCGGCGGGCCGGCCATCACGCGACGAGGTCGAGGAGGTAGGCGGTGAGGTCGGCGACCGTCTCGCGGCGCCGCGCCTCGGCCACGTCCACCTCCACCTGCAGGTGGTCCTCGATGTCGCTGATGATGCTGATGGCGTACACCGAATCGACGCCGTAACGTGCCAGTTCGACCGCCGGGTCAATATTTTCCGTCGGCCTGTCGAGGTAGAAGGCGATGCGGTCAAGAAGCCACATCTGGAGTTCGTCGTGGGAAATTGTTTGCGATCCGCTCACCGCGCTCCCCTTTTTGTCAGAGGATCTTCTGAACCAAACCCCGATGGCCATCCGTAGCTGAGCACATGGCACGGTACATGCATATGTTCGGCATGTCACATAGCCGTCTGTGAACTATCGGCCACGAGCATGTCACTTTTCCGTAAATTAAGTCAGCGGGGCGGTAAAACGGAGCCGGTGTACCGGACGGTAACAGGTTCCGTAAGGGGCCCACGACGGGCGCCGTCAGGCGACCGCCGTCACGGCCGCCCCACGCGGCCACTCCTCCCCCGCCGGCCGTCCCACGGCACGCGACCTGCACCGTTCCCCAGGACCGCGCCCCCGCGCCCGCGGCGGACGGCGGGCCGGGCCGGGTACGTTCCATGAGAATTTCGGACAACCGCCCAATCGGGCCCTGAAGACGGGCGCCGGCGGGGTGGAAGGCGGTCCGAAAGGGGCGCCGCGCGCCCGACGGACGCGCCCGTTCGGTCACTGATCGGGTGAAATGGGAAGTATTTCCGATCTGGTCGCCGGACCGGTCAGCAATGAACCGACGGGATTCGGCTCGCGCAGCCGCGCCGCCCGATCCCGGATCGCCCGCGCGCGCTGGGCCCGCCATCGGTGCGCCGCCGTCCGGCGGAATCGCGCGACGTGCGCCGCCTCCGGACGGTCCCGTCCCGCCAGCGCGTACCCGTGCCGCCGCAGCCGGTCCGCGAGGACGTGCTCGACGAGGTCGGCCTCCCACGGCCGCATCCGCACCGCCCACGCGCCGACGTTGCGGTCGTTGACGGCCTCGTGCGTCCGCAGGTGCCACCGGCGCTCGGCCGGGACCGTCCGGCGCGCGTGGTGGTGCGGCTCGGCCATCGCCTCGTCGTACTCCTCCCCCAGGAACCCGCACAGGGCGACCAGCGACCGCTCGGGTTCGGCGACGAGATCCTCGTAGCGCATCTCGAAGTAGCGGCCTGGGCCGAGCCTCCGCGCGAGCCGACTCCCGGTGTCGACGGCCTCCCGCCAGGTCAGCGCAGCGCTGTAGACGTCGCCGTCGTACCAGGGCATCCGTGCGAGCGAGCTGACCGCGTCGCGGCCGTCGCGGACCAGGTGGACGAACTGCGCGTCCGGGAACATCCGCAGCAGCATCGGCACCTTGCGGAAATAGCTCGGCCGCTTGTCGCCCCACCGCGCCTTGCCGTGCTCACGGGCGTAGCGGCGGAACACGGCCGCGAGCGCCGAGCCGAGCGTCGGCGGGCCGTGCACGATGTCGCCGGCGACCGCGCCCGGGTCCAGCCCGAGGACGTCGAACTTCGTCCCCTCGCCCGCGGTGATCCACTCGGCGAGCGCCCGCCGGTTCGGCTTCTCCCGCAGGTCGCCGAAGCCGAGCCGCCGCGCGTACGCGACGTGCACGAATCTGGTCTCGGACGGCACCGCCAGGCGCCGGTGCGAGTGCAGCATCTGCTGCAGCAGCGTCGTGCCGGAGCGCGGGCAGCCGAGGACGAACACGGGCCGGTGGGACTGGCTGGTCATGGCGCGTGAAGCTAGGGGCGCCGCCTGAACCGGACCTCAGACCGACCTCAGAGTTCGCTGAACGTGACAGCTCGACTACTCATTGCGAGCGCTCATCGCGGCTGCTTGCCGCGGCTACTTGATCCGGCGGCGCAGGCTCGCGGAGAACGTCGCGACGCCGGTGACCACGAAGAGACCCGCCGCTATCTCCAGGGCCAGAGCCGTGTCACCGCCGTCGTCGGGACCGTCCGGAAGCCGCGGCTTCAGCAGGCCCGCCGGATCCGTGCGCAGCGTGACCGCCTGGAGCGGCCTGAGATCGGTGGAGCAGTTCTGCTGCTCCGTGAGGTGGTGGACGGCGCGCCCGCCGCCGGCCTCGACCACGGTGCACGACAGGTCGGCCCCGCGCCGGGCGTCCCGCTTCTCGACGTGCGCGACGACGGCGCGGACGGGCTTCCCGGCCGTCTTCATGTAGAGCTCGTACAGGCCGGGTCCGGCGAAGAAGGTCAGGGCGAGGCCGGTGCAGGAGAGCAGGACGGCCGCGCCGGGCCGGTGCCAGATCCCGCCCGCGAGGGTCGCGGCGACGGCGAGCGCGGCCAGGGCGACGACGACGCCCGCCACGACGAGCCCGTGCGGGTACTGGGCGAGGAAACCGCCGGCCGTGAACGACACCGGGACGAGCAGCCCCCAGCCGAGCGATCTCCAGAATGGGCGGGCCTGCGGGCCGTCCAGGGCTGCGGGGGGCGATCCCACGATGACTCCTGCCTTCTCCGAGGGGGGACGAATGCCTGCCATCCTGCCGTATCCCGGAAACGGCGCTGTCCACCCGGAAACGCGGGCAACGGACGCCGGAAGCCCACAAAAGGCTTCCACCCCCGTCAAAACTGCGCTAAAGTAACTCCCGGTGTGCCGGGAAGTCTGGTCGGCGAGACAGGATTTGTCTCCGACCAGGAGGTTGCACCTGATGACTCCCCGGCCCTTTCTCACACCGCGGCGGACGCCGCGCGACACCCCGCACCCCGCTTCGCGCGGCTTCGGCGCGCGCCCTGGCCTGACGGCCGCGACCTGGGCGGACTCCTTTCCGGACACATGACCCGCCGTATCCGGCGGGAACGTCGAATACGGCTGCGCATTTCCTGGTGAACCGGCGACCGCATTTACGGCCCGGACGGTGAATGACGCCTCGAGGCGGGAGCGTGCACACCCATGCGTGAATTCATCGACACCGTGCTCGGCTTCCCCACGGCGCTTTTCAGCTTCTCTCTGGTGGTGGTCGCCGCGTACTGGGCGCTCGTCCTGCTCGGCGGCCTGGGGCACTTCCACGCCGGCACCGATGGCCATACGGGGGCCGGTGCCGGCGGGGGAGGCCACTTCCACGGAGACGGCGCCTTCCACGGGCACGGCGGCTTCCCCGGGCACGACGGCATGGACGGGCACGGCGGCGGCCACGACACGTCCGGCGGCCACGAGGACGGCCACGGGTCGGGCGGGCCGCTGGCCGCGATCGGGCTGGGCGGCGTCCCCGCCACCATCACGCTGTCGCTGCTGATCGCGCTGGCCTGGTTCGCGAGCCTGGCCGGGTCGGTGCTGGCCGGCGGCGGCACGCCCGCGGCGCCGCTCGCCGCCGCCGTCCTGGCCGTGGCGCTCGCGGCGGCATGGCTCGGGACGCGGCTCGCCATCGTCCCGCTGCGCCGCGTGTTCCGGGAGGAGCCGGCGGCGTCGCTGCGCGACTTCGTCGGCCGCACCTGCGTCATCCGCACCGGGCGGGTCGGCGTGGACTTCGGCCAGGCCGAGGTGACCGCCGACGACGGCTCGTCCGCGATCGTGCAGGTCCGCCGGCACGCGCTGGACGTCGCGGCCGAAGGCGCAGGGACAGCGGCGGCCGAAGGCCCGCCGGGCGGCGCGGCCGGCGGGCCGCCGGGCGGCGCCGTGCGGCCCGTACTCGGCGCGGGCAGCATCGCGCTGATCTTCGACTTCGATCCGGAGGGCCAGTTCTTCTGGGTCATGCCCTACGACGGCCCGACCCCCTGAGCTCCCCCTCGCACGCTCTTGACCCCCGCATCCCCACATCCCCCCAGTAGACAGGGATCCCGATGGACGCCATCACGATCGGAGCGGGCGTGCTGATCGCGCTCGCGCTGCTCATCGCACTCGGCCTCGCGCTGATGATGACGCGGCTGTTCCGCAAGGTCGACCAGGGCAGCGCACTGATCATCTCCAAGCTGAAGAAGGTCGACGTCACCTTCACCGGCGCGGTGGTCCTGCCGGTGCTGCACAAGGCCGAGCTGATGGACATCTCGGTGAAGACGATCGAGATCGAGCGGACCGGCCGGGACGGGCTGATCTGCAGGGACAACATCCGCGCGGACATCCGCATCACGTTCTTCGTCCGGGTGAACAAGACCGTCGAGGACGTGATCAAGGTGGCGCAGGCGATCGGCACCGACCGCGCCAGCCACCAGGACACGCTGCAGGCGCTGTTCGCGGCGAAGTTCTCCGAGGCGCTCAAGACCGTCGGCAAGCACCTGGACTTCACCGACCTCTACACCCGCCGGCACGAGTTCCGCGACCACATCATCGAGCTCATCGGCACCGACCTGAACGGCTACAGCCTGGAGGACGCGGCGATCGACTACCTGGAGCAGACGCCGCTGCTGTCGCTGGACAAGTCCAACATCCTCGACGCGCAGGGCATCCGGAAGATCACCGAGCTGACCGCGATCGAGCACGTCCGGACCAACGAGTACACCCGCAACGAGGAGAAGGAGATCACCCGCCAGAACGTGGAGGCGCGCGAGGCGATCCTCGAGCTGGAGCGCCGCCAGGCGGACGCGGAGCTGCGGCAGCAGCGCGAGATCGAGACCGTCCGGGCGCGGGAGAAGGCGGAGACCGAGCGGGTGCAGGCGGAGGAGCGGCTGCGCGCGCAGACCGCGCACATCCGCACCGACGAGCAGCTCGGCGTGCAGCAGGAGAACCGCGACCGCGAGGTGGCGGTGGCCGCGAAGAACAAGGAGCGGGTCATCGCGGTCGAGAACGAGCGGATCGAGAAGGACCGGATGCTGGAGGTCATCGCCCGCGAGCGGGAGACGGAGCTGACCCGCATCGCCGCGAACAAGGAGGTCGAGGGCGAGAAGCGGGAGATCGCGAACGTGATCCGGGAGCGGATCGCGGTCGAGCGGACCGTCGCCGAGCAGGAGGAGTCCATCAAGCGGGTGCGGGTGGTCGAGGAGGCCGAGCGGACCCGCCAGGCGGTCATCATCCAGGCCGAGGCGGAGGCGCAGGAGAGCCTCGTCAAGGACATCAAGGCGGCGGAGGCGGCGGAGGCCGCCGCGCAGCACCGCGCCCGCGAGCAGCTGACGATGGCCGACGCGCGGCGGCAGGCGTCCGAGCTGGACGCGCAGGCCAAGATCCGGCTGGCCGAGGGGATCCGCGCGGAGGCCGCGGCGGAGGGCCTCGCGGAGGTCGAGGTCCGGGAGCGGGACGCGGCGGCGATCGAGAAGGTCGGCCGCGCCGAGGCGGCGGTCGCCGAGCAGAAGGCGCTCGCCGAGGCGGTCCGGATCAAGGGCGGGCTGAAGGCCGAGGCCGAGGGGCTCACCGACAAGGCGGCGGCGATGGCGGCGCTGGACGACGCGACGCGCCAGCACGAGGAGTACCGGCTGCGGCTGGCGGCGGAGAAGGACATCCGGCTGGCCGGGATCCAGGTGCAGCGGGAGGTCGCGGAGGCGCAGGCGACGGTGCTGGCGGCGGGGCTGGAGAAGGCCGACATCGACATCGTCGGCGGCGACAGCGTGTTCTTCGACAAGCTCCTCGGGTCGATCGCGCTCGGCAAGAGCGTGGACGGGTTCGTCGGGAACTCCGAGACCGTGCGGGCGCTGGGCGGCTCGTGGCTGGACGGGACGGGCTCGCTCAGCGGCGACCTGACCCGGGTGCTGGGGGCGGCCGGCGGCGGAGGCGTCGGGGACCTGACGATCGCGGCGCTGCTGACGCGGCTCGCCTCGTCCGGCGGCCCGAACGCGCCCGCGCTCAGCGACCTGCTGGACGCCGCCGAACGTCTCGGCGTGGCGAACGCGCCGGTCGGGGCGGTGCCGCCCGCGGGGTCGAACGGCACCCCGCTGACCCCGGCGAGCTGACCGTCCGGCCGCATCGACTCGCGGCGCGCCGTCCGCAGCGACCCCCCATGGGGCGGCGCGCCGCGACCGGACTCCCGACCAGGATGGAAGTGAACGCGTGAGCGGGCTCGACCAGGGGACGTACGAGGTGCTGCGGGCGCGGCTCGCGGAGCGGGCCGCGGAGGCGGCGCGGCGGGCGGAGGCGCTGAACGCCCGGCGGCTGGAGGTGTTCGGCGGCGCCGAGCTGCGGCTGACCGGCACCGAGCAGGTCCGGACGGAGCGCGCGGGCGTGCCCCGCGACGTGGTCGCGCTCGGCGGGACGCTGCTGCTCGGCTGCAACGCGCCCGGGACGGCGGGCGTGACGTCCGTCGAGGACGTGTTCTCGCTGCACCGGTTCCGCGACGGCGGCGACAGCGACGACAGCGGGGACGGGGACGGCGGCGCCGGTGCCATCGGGCCGGCGGGCCCGGACGCGGTGCCGGGGCTGCTCGACGACCCGCGCTTCCACCGCGACTTCGCCGACATGTTCCGGTACTACCGGCAGGCGCGGCTGCTGCAGCTCCGGCTGGTGGACGGGCGGCTGCTCGCGGTGTTCCAGACCGGGCCGCAGCTGTCCGACCTGCGCGTCCTGCGCTGGCGGACGGCCCCGGACGGCACCGTCGCCTACGAGGACAACCAGGGCGAGCGCGACCACTCCTTCCCGCCGTCGCACGACGTCGAGTGGATCGAGACGACCCGCGACGACCACGTCCGGGGCAAGCACCCGCACATCTCGATCGAGGGCGAGGTGTTCGTCGCCACGGTCGGCGGGACCCTGACCGTCAAGGTCGACAATGACACGTCCACCGACAGGGGGATCCACTCCGAGCCGGTGGACGAGCCGCTGCAGGCCCTCGCGGACGCCGACGTCCGGTACGCGCGGGTCGGCGCGCTGATCCTGCTGCGGATCCGGCCGTACAACGAGCCGGCGTGGCGGCACCTGGTGTTCAACGTGCGGACGAAGGAGGTCGTGCGGCTCGACGGGATCGAGCAGGCGTGCCGGCGGCTGCCCGACGACCACGGGATCGTCTTCCCGGGCGGCTACTGCCTGGACACCGGTGTGGTGAAGACGTTCGACACCGACGTCACCGGGCTGGAGTACGAGGGGGTCGTCCGGTCGCCGAACGGCGAGGACGTGCTGTACGCGTTCCACTCGCGGGGGGACGGGCGGTCGCTGCTGCTGCCGTACAACGTGATCCGCAAGCGGGTGGCGGCGCCGATCGCGTGCCACGGGTACTCGCTGTTCGAGGACGGCACGCTGGTGGTGCTGCGGGCGCTGCCGGCGGAGCCGGTCCGGGCGCATCCGATGCAGGTGTGGGCGACGCCGTTCGTGTCGGAGGAGCACGCCGCCGCGCAGCCGGTCGGGACCGGGCCGCTGGAGCGGGTCGGCAACGCCGACCTCGTCCGGGGGATCTCCGAGTGCCTGTCGATCACCCGGATGGTGGACGAGATGTCGCCGTCCGCGCGGGTGTTCGAGGCGCTGATCGCGGCGTGCACGCGGGCGTCCGACCTGTTCCACTGGCTGGCGGACGAGGAGCTGGGCGACCTCGCGGCGCCGATCGCGGACGTCCGGGCGACGGCCGGGCAGGTGCTGGACGAGTACGAGAAGGTCCGCGCGCTGACCGAGCAGGCCGCGGCGGCCGTGGACGAGGCGGGCGAGGACGTCGCCGCGCTGGTCCGGCGGGCGGGCGCCGAGGAGCCCGCGACCGCCGACGGCTGGGTGTCCCGGCTCGCCGAGATGCGGCGGGCGCTCGGCCGCCTGGAGACGCTCCGCGACCTGCGGTACGCCGACACCGCCCGCATCGACGAGCTGTCGGGCACGGTCGAGACCGAGCTGCGCGCACTGGGCGAGCGCTCCGTCCGGTTCCTGCAGGGCGAGGACGCGTTCACCGGCTACCACGCCGAGGTGGAGCGCATCGCCGAGGAGGCCGGGGCGATCGCGACGGCCGCCGCCGCGGCGCCGCTCGCCGAGCTCCTCGACGCGCAGAACGAGGGCCTGGAGGTCGTCACCGAGGTCGTCGGGGACCTCGACATCACCGACGCGACGGCCCGCACGGCGATCCTGGAGCGCGTCGGCGAGGTGCTCGGCGGGCTCAACCGGGCCCGCGCCGTCCTCGACAACCGGCGCCGCGAGCTGCTGGAGCACGAGGGGCGCGCCGCGTTCGCCGCCGAGCTGGCGCTGCTGGACCAGGCGGTCGCGGGCGCGCTCGCCGGCGCGACCACTCCGGAGCGCTGCGACGAGCAGCTCGGCCGGCTGCTGCTCCGGCTGGAGACGCTGCAGGCGCGCTTCGCCGAGCTGGAGGAGTTCGCCGCCGGGCTGGAGACCAAGCGCACCGAGCTGTACGAGGCGTTCTCGTCGCGCAAGCAGACGCTGCTGGACGAGCGGGCGCGCCGCGCCGGCCGGCTCACCGGGTCCGCCGACCGGATCCTCACCGGGGTGCGGCGCCGCGCCGCGTCCCTCGCCTCGCCGGACGAGGTGAACGCCTACTTCGCGACGGACGCGATGGTGGCGCGGATCCGCGCGATCGCGGACGAGCTGCGCGGGCTCGGCGACGACGTGCGCGCCGAGGAGCTGGAAGGGCGGGTGAAGGCGGCCCGCCAGGAGGCGGCGCGGGCGCTGCGCGACCGGCTCGACCTGTACGGCGAGGACGGCACCACGATCCGCCTCGGCCGGCACCGGTTCGCGGTGAACACCCGCCCGATCGAGCTGACGCTCGTCCCGCACGACGGCGGGATCGCGTTCACCGTCACCGGGACCGACTACCGGGCGCCCGTCCGCGACGAGGCGTTCGCCGCGACCCGCGGCCTGTGGAACCAGACCCTCGTCTCGGAGACACCGGAGACGTACCGGGCCGAGTACCTGGCGACGTCGGTCCTGGCCGCCCGGTCCGCGGACGAGCTGCGGGGCGCCGACCTGCTGCGGGTGGTGCGGGAGGCGGCGGCCGACCGGTACGACGAGGGCTACGAGCGCGGCGTCCACGACCACGACGCCGCCCGCATCCTCGACGTGCTGCTGCGCCTGCACGCGGACGCGGGCCTGCTGCGCTACCCGTCGTCCGCCCGCGCGGCGGCCCAGCTGTTCTGGACGCACGGCGCCGACGACGCCGCCCGCGCGGCCTGGGCGACCCGCGCCCGGTCCCTCGTCCGGGCCCGCCGGTCGTTCGGGCGCGCGCCCGCGCTGGACGACCTGGCGGGCGAGCTGACCGCGGCCGTCGGGGAGTTCTCGGCGCGCACCGGCCTGCCCGCGCCGGACGGCCCGCCGGCCGCCGAGTACCTGATCGAGGAGCTGGCCACGGCGCCGGACGGGTTCGTCATCGGCACCGGCACCCGCGACCTGCTGAAGTCGTTCGGCCCGCACCTGTCCGCGCTGGAGGAGGACCTGCGGGCGCTCGGCGGCGACCTCGCCGCCCGGTACCAGCTCGCCGGCGCCTGGCTCGGCTCCCACCTCGCCGCGTCCCCGGACGCCGACCCGGCCGACCTGCCCGAGGCCGTCGCGACCGTGCTGTGCCCGTCCGCCCGCTATGACTCCCCCGCCGCGCTGACCGCGACCGTCGAGGACCTGCTCGGCGCCCACCCGCGCATCACCGCTGGCGCCCTGCCGCTCCGCCTGGACGAACTCCTCGCGCGCACACAGCGGTTCCGCACCGAGCGCGTCCCCGCGTTCCGCGCCTACCAGAAGCGGCGCAACGAACTGGTCGCCGTCGAGTCGGAGCGGCTCGGCATCCCCGGCCTCAAGCCCCGCACGATGAGCGCGTTCGTCCGCAACCGGCTCGTCGACGAGGTGTACCTGCCGCTCATCGGCGACAACCTCGCCAAGCAGATCGGCGCCGCCGGGGACGGCAAGCGCACCGACCAGATGGGCCTGCTCCTGCTGATCTCGCCGCCCGGCTACGGCAAGACCACGCTGATGGAGTACGTCGCGGACCGGCTCGGCCTCGCCCTCGTCAAGGTCGACGGCCCGGCCCTCGGGCGCGACGTCACGTCCCTCGACCCGGCGAAGGCGCCGAACGCCACCGCCGCCCGCGAGCTCGAGAAGATCGACTTCGCGCTGGAGATGGGGAACAACGTCCTGCTCTACCTCGACGACGTCCAGCACACCTCGCCGGAGTTCCTGCAGAAGTTCATCCCGCTCTGCGACGCGCAGCGCCGCGTCGAGGGCGCCACCCGCACCCACGACCTGCGCGGCAAGCGGTTCGCCGTCTGCATGGCCGGCAACCCGTACACCGAGTCCGGGCAGCGGTTCCGGATCCCCGACATGCTCGCCAACCGCGCCGACGTCTGGAACCTCGGCGACGTCCTCGCCGGCAAGGACGAGCTGTTCGCGCTCAGCTACATCGAGAACGCCCTGACCTCCAACCCGGTGCTCGCGCCGCTGGCCGGCCGCGACCGCGCCGACGTCGAGCTGCTCGTCCGGCTGGCGTCCGGCGACCGGAGCGTCCGCCCGGACCGCCTCGCGCACCCGTACTCGCAGGCCGAGCTCGACCAGATCCTGTCGGTCATGGCGAAGCTCCGGCGCGTCCAGGAGGTCGTGCTGACGGTGAACCGCGCCTACATCGCCTCGGCGGCGCAGGACGACGCGTCCCGCACCGAGCCGCCGTTCCGGCTCCAGGGCTCCTACCGCGACATGAACAAGCTCGCCGAGCGGGTCCTCCCCGTGATGAACGCCGAGGAGCTCGAGACGCTCATCGACGACCACTACCGGGCCGAGGCGCAGACGCTCACCTCCGACACCGAGTCCAACCTGCTGAAACTGGCGGAGCTGCGGAACGCCCTCACCCCGGAGCAGGAGGCCCGCTGGGCGGAGGTGAAGGCCGCCTACGTCCGCGCCCGGACCCTCGCGGGGAACGAGGACGACCCGTCGGTCGGCGCCCTCCTCCACCTGGCCGACCAGCTCTCCGCCATCGAGAAGGCCCTCCGCGACCGCTGACGCGACCGGCCCGCGCCGCCTCTGGCCCGCGGCGGCCCGACTCGGCCTCGCGGCCCGGCGGCCCGGCGGCCTGCGCAGGAAAGGCGCGCCCGATCGGTCGGGCGCGCCTTCACGCAGTCGCGGGGGCGGGGATCGAACCCGCATCGCCGGCTTACGGGACCCGCATGCTCCTCGTCCCGGTCACTCCTGCTCGGACCGGGCCCGGCGCATCAGCGCCGGCATCATCTTGATCAGGACGGCGGCCATCGCGGCCACCAGCATCCCGACCATCATGCGGCCCGCCATGGCCCGCATGCCGCCCTTGCGCATGCCCATGTTCTGCTTCCTCATCGCTCACTCCTTCCTGTTCCGGTGGTGGCGCGGTCTCCGCCGCGCGGGTCGCCGGCGGCGAGCTCGGCCAGCAGCCGGTCGAGACCGGCGCCGCCGAACAGGTCGGCCGGAGTCTGCGGGGCCACCTGGGGCCAGTCGTAGAGGACGATCGGCGCGGCCAACACCGTGCCGTGCCCGCCCTGCGGGCCCGCCAGGACGGGCCACAGGCCGTCGCTGTGGCAGGCGGCGGCCGCGTCGGCCAGGCGCGGGGGCGGGGCGGCGGAGGAGACGAACGACCCGCCGGACGCGTCCGCGACGAGGTGCGCGCACAGCATCCCCGTGCGGTCCGCCTCGTCCCGGTCCCCGGCGGTGCCGGTGTTGACGATCACGGCGCGGAGCCGGACGGCGCCGGGCGCGGCCCGCTCCGCCGACAGCACGACGGTCCCGGTCACCCGGTCCCAGGTGCGGAAGACCCGCGCCGTGCCCTCGATCCGCTTCTCGTCGAAGCCCGCGGCGATCGCGACGGGCACGCGGACGGGCGAGCGCAGCAGCCGGTCCAGCCGCAGCCGCCCGCTGGTGATCTCGCGTTCGCGGGCCTCCTGCCGCGTCCGGTACGTCCCGGCGCCGGCCTTCAGCTCGTGCACCGGGGCGTCGCCGTCCATCATCTGCCGGTGCACCGCGTGCAGGAACCGCAGCGTGAACTCCACGGTCGTCTCGGGGCCGTCCTCCAGCAGGAACTCCGCGGAGACCGTCCAGCGGCCGCCGGACCGCTCCGCCTCGTCCTTCGGAAGGACGCCGCCGATCGTCCAGCGCTTCCCGGTCCGTGCCGCCGAGGCACGGTACGGCCACAGGAGATGCCCTTCGTAGAGAACCGTGTCGGCGATCGCCCTCACGGCGTCCATGGGCCGCTCTCCTCCGGCCGCATGGCCATCTCAGCGCTGAGCGCGGTGTCGCGCAGGGCGGTGCCCGTTTCGTTCAGCGACTCCAGCCGCGCGGCGTCCCGCAGGCGCTCGGTGTCGTCCGGCTCGACGTCGCCGTGCAGGGACTCGGCGGCGTGGAGCAGCTCGTCCACGGTGTCGTCGAAGGACGTGTGCGCGCGGCGGGCCCGGTAGGCGGCGAGGCGGTCGAAGCGGTCCTCGTCGAGGCGCAGCCACCGCACGGCGCCGTAGTAGCGGTCCACCAGGCTCCGCCACATGGCGACGGACAGCTCGCCGGTCGCCTGGTGCCGGCATGGGATCTGCGCGGTGCGCAGCACGCCGTCCTTGCCCGGGTAGAAGACGGTCCCGTCGAAGGCGAGGTCGAGCGGGACCTCGCCGCCGCCCAGGGCGCGCAGGTACTGGTCGGCGGTGACCTGCATGTCGTGCCCGCAGGGCAGCGCGACCGTCACCTCCGTCTCGCCGCGGAACGTCGGGACGGTCAGGCCGATCCGCGCCCACAGCAGCCCGCCGGGCGGGTCGTCCGACAGCGAGGCCGGGCCGATCATGCGGACCAGCCGGTCGCGCTCGGCGTCCTCGTAGCGGCGCCGCGCCGCCGCGATCGTCACGGTGGTGGTGAGCAGGACGCACTGGACCGGCCCGCCGTCCGGGCGGCGCAGCGCGATGCGCAGGTTCAGCGTGGGCGCCGCCGCGAAGGGCTCGGGTTCGATGCCGAGCAGGTCCAGCGCCAGTTCCGGGACCGCGTTCATGCGGGCGTCACGCCCCCTTCGCCGACGGTGGTCATGGCCACTCCCCCCAGAGATCATCGACCAATTCGACCTGCCCGGCGGGATTCGCCCGCAAACACCGCCGGAAATCACCCTCGGGCATTTCCATGACCGCGCAAAGAGCACGATCTACCTGGGAAGATCCGCGCGGCGGAACCGCTGCCGCGCGGCGAGCGGGGTGGGCGGTGCGGGCGGCGGAGCGGGTGGGTGGAATGGGCCGTGAGCGGGAGCGCCATGGACGCGATATCGAGGTATTAGTCCGATATGCGGGGGACGGCGGGCCGGTCGGAGATCGCAAAACTTTCCGGAGTCATGCACGACACGGTGCGCTTCCGCGCCGCATCGCGTCGCATCGTGGCGAGTCGTGGCGAGTCGCGTCGTGGCGAGTCGCGTCGTGGCGAGTCGCGTCGCATCGCGGCGAGTCGCGGCGAGTCGCGGCGGCGGAGCGGGAGCCGCCGGGGCGGGAGCCGGGGGTCGCGGCTTGACCTGGAGCGCGCTCCAGCTTCTAGCGTCGTGCCCGTCCACCACGAGAAGGAGCCCGCATTGCAGTACCGGAAGCTCGGCCGTACCGGCGTCGAGGTCAGCACCCAGTGCCTCGGGGCCATGATGTTCGGCGCGGTCGGCAACCCCGACCACGACGACTCCGAGCGCATCATCCACCGCGCGCTCGACGCCGGGATCAACTTCGTCGACACCGCCGACATGTACTCCGCCGGGGAGAGCGAGGAGATCGTCGGCCGCGCCCTCAAGGGCCGCCGCGACGACGTCGTCCTCGCCAGCAAGTTCTTCTTCCCGCTGGGGGACGAGCGCAACGCCCGCGGCGGGTCCCGCCGCTACATCGTCCGCGCGGTCGAGGCCAGCCTCCGCCGCCTCGGCACCGACCACATCGACCTCTACCAGATGCACCGCCCCGACTGGGATACCGATCTGGAGGAGACCCTCGACGCCCTCACCGACCTCGTCCGCCAGGGCAAGGTCCGCTACATCGGCTCGTCGTCCTTCCCGGCGGACCAGATCGTCGAGGCGCAGTGGGCGGCGGCGCGCCGCGGCGGCGCCCGGTTCGTCTGCGAGCAGCCCCAGTACTCGATCTTCGCCCGCTCGATCGAGGACGCGATGCTGCCCGCGGCGCGGCGGCACGGCATGGGCGTCATCCCGTGGAGCCCGCTCGCCGGCGGCTGGCTGACCGGCAAGTACCGGCGCGACGAGGCGGCGCCCGCCGGCTCCCGCTTCGCGCCCTCCGACGACTCGAACTGGAAGGGCCGCACGGTCGACACCGACCCGAGCGCGCCCGTCCGCTACGACGCCGTCGAGCGGCTCACCAAGATCGCCGATGAGGCGGGCCTGTCGCTGACCCACATGGCGCTGGCCTTCGTCGGCGAGCACCCGGCGATCACCTCGACCATCATCGGCCCGAAGACGATGGCGCAGCTGGACGACCTGCTCGCCGCCGCCGACATCCGCCTCGACCCGGCCGTCCTGGACGCGATCGACGAGGTCGTCCCGCCCGGCACCGACATCGCGGGCATCAAGCACCTGACCGGCAACCCGGCGCTGGACCCCGAGAACCGCCGCCGCCCCCGGTGACCGGCTTCTACCACGTCTGCTTCGCCGTCCCCGACCTCGCCGCGGCGATGCGCGACCTCACCGCCGCCGCGGGCCTGGCCTGGCGCGACCCCGCCGACGGGCGGCTCGGAGAATGGGACTACCGGATCGTCTTCTCCGCCGATGGTGCCCCGTTCGTCGAGCTCATCGAGGCCGCGCCGGGCGGGCCGTGGGGCGACACGTCCCGGCCGGGCTTCCACCACCTCGGCTTCTGGACGTCCGACCTCGCGGCCGGGACGGTGAGGCTCACCGCGGACGGCTTCGCCGAGACGTTCTCCGGCTGCCCCCACGGCCGCGCGTTCGCCTACCACCGCGTCGACTCGATCGGCGCGGACGTCGAGCTCGTCGACCGGAGCCTCCAGGCGTCCTTCCTGGACACCTGGAGCCCCGGCGGCCCGCCGATGCCCGCCATCGACGAGCCCACCTGAGCCGCCGCCCACGCTCTGCCGCGCCGCCTCTCGTGCCGGGCGCTCTCGGGTCAGACGGGCTGACCGATCGGCCGGATGGTCAAGGTGTTGAGGTCGACGCCCGCCGGCTGGTCGAGGGCGTGGCAGACCGCCTCGGCGATGGGCTGGGGAGGCAGCGCGAAGGGCGGAGCGCCGGCGCCCTGCCAGAAGGGCGTGTCGATCATGCCGGGGTTGACGAGGGTGACGCCGATGCCGCGGGTCGTGGCGTGCAGGCGCAGATTCTCGGCGAGTCCGGTGGTGGCCCACTTGGTGGCCGAATAGAGATTGCCGGGCGAGTTCTTCAACCCGGCGACGCTGCCGATGAGCACCAGCCGTCCGCTGGTGGCCTCGAGGTGGGGCAGGGCGGCGTGGGCCAGCAGGGCGGGGCCGAGAACGTTGGTGAGGACCATCGGCGCCCACGACGTCGGATCGCCGGCCCCGACGGAGTCACCGGTCATGAATCCGGCGTTGGCCACCGCCGCGTCGAGGGCACCGAAACGCTCCACGGTGCGGGTCACGGCCGACTCGGTGGCCTCCCAGTCCGCCGCGTCCGCGATCATGCCCAGCAGCCGGTCGGGGTGGCCGGTCTCGTCCAGGAAGGTCTTCAGCCTGCCCTCGTCGCGGCCGGTGACGGCCACGCGGTGGCCGCGGTCGAGCAGCAGCCGCGCGGTGTGCGCGCCGATACCGCTGGTCGCGCCGGTGATCAGTACGGTCTTGCCGGCCATGGTCATGCTCCTGAGGGGTGATGGGGATGAGGGGCGGCGGACGGCGGTGATGGAGCGCCGTCCGTACCGCCGATCCCACGAAACCGGTGCCGTCAGGGGCGAGCAAGGTCCCGTTTATGGGGGGTACAAGCGCGACCTCCCTATCGTCCGGGCCGTGGGTACGGTGGACGAATGGAGTTTCCGCCCGAGAGCCACGGCGGCGATCGCACCGACAGCCGGACCGACAGCCTGACTGACAGCCGCGCCGACAGCCTGACTGACGGCCGGACTGACAACCGCGCCGACAACCGCTCGGAAATCCGCGGCTTCCTCACGAGCCGGCGCGCCAGGCTCGCCCCGGAGCGGGTCGGGCTGCCCACGAGCCGGCGACGCCGGGTGCCGGGACTGCGGCGCGAGGAGGTCGCGGCCCTCGCCGGCGTGAGCACCGAGTGGTACACGCGACTGGAGAAGGGCCACATCGGCGGCGTCTCCGAGGACGTGCTGGAAGCGGTCGCCCGGGCATTGCTGCTCGACGAGGACGAGCGCACCTACCTGCTGGATCTGGCCAGAGCGGCTCGTCCCGCCCGCCGGGCGGCACGGCGCCGCCGCCGCAACGACGTCGAGATCCCCTCCTCCGTGCAGTGGATGGTCGACTCCATGACCATGGCCCCCGCCTTCGTGCGCAACGGCCGCTTGGACATCGTCGCGAGCAACGCGCTTTGCAGGGCCCTTTATTCACCGATGTTCGACAGCGGCACCACCGCTGATCGGGGCTGCGCCAACTTCCCCCGCTATTTCTTCCTCGACCCCGGCTCTTCTTCCCATTTCTTCGTCGACTGGGAAGAGGGCGCCAAGGCCACGGTCGCCGTGCTCCGCGCCGAAGCCGGACGCGAACCTCACGACCGCGCTTTGCGCGAGCTCGTCGGGGAACTGTCCACGCTCAGCCCCGAATTCCGCACCATGTGGGCCAGTCACGACGTCCGGATCCACCACGGGGGCGTCAAGCGGCTGGACCATCCCGAGGTCGGCCGCCTGGAGTTGGCGTTCCGCTCTCTGAACCTGCCGCTGGCTCAAGGGGCCGTGCACGACCTGACCGTCTATGCGGCCGAGCCGGGCACCCCCTCGGAGGACCGCCTTAAAGTCCTCGCCAGTTGGTCGGCACCTCGCGGCTCGGCCGCAGAACCGATCCGCCCGCCCCGCTGACGTCGACCCCGTGACGTCGAACGCGGGGCAGACCCGAACGCCGCGAGCGCTCGCTTCCGAAGCCGGACGCGGCGTCCGGGTGCTTCGTCCGGGTGCTTCGTCCGGGTGCGGCGTTCGGGTGCGGCGTTCGGGTGCGGCGTTCGGGTGCGGCGGTGCTGCCGCTACGTCCGGGTGCGGCGGCCTTGCTGCTACGTTCGGGCGGCCAGGAAAGGCAGCACGACCTCCGCCATCTCGTCGGGCACCTCTTCGGCGAGGTCATGTCCGGCGTCGAAGACATGGCCGGTGACGTCATCGGCGAACAGCCGCATCTGAGCCTCGTTCCGGTCGCCGATGAAGGCCGAGCCGCCGAGCGCCAGCACGGGGATGTCCAGCTTCTTCTGTGCGGCCTGCCGGTTCTGCTCGGCGTCGACGAGCATCGCCCGATAGATCGCCAGCATCGAGCGGACGCCTCCGGGCATGGAGTAGCAGCGCACGTACTCCTCGATCGCGTCGGCGGTGGCGCTGTCCGGGCGGCTGCGCTCGCTCTTGATCATGTACGTGATCAGCTCCCGTTCGTGCCCGGCGATGAGCATCTCGGGCACGTCCGGCTGGAAGTAGAAGCCCAGGTGCCACAGGTGCATGCCGCTCGAGACGTTCTCGGGGGTGAGCGCCGTGTGGTCCTCGAAGCCGAACCCGGGGAACAGCGCCTCGACGAAGACCAGGGCGCTGACATGGTCGCGGTGGCGGGCGGCGAGCTGGTAGCCGATCACGGCTCCCCAGTCCTCTCCGATCACGCTGTAGGTCTCGTGCCCGAGACCGGCCATCAGCGCGGCGACGTCGTCGCTCATCGTCGCGGAGTCGTAGCCGTCCGCGGGATGCGCCGAGTCGCCGAGACCACGCAGGTCGGGCACGACGACGGTGTAACGCGGCGTCAGCTTCGGGACGAGGTGCCGCCAGTGGTAGCCGGTCTTCGGGACGCCGTGCAGGAGCACGACGGCCGGCCCGGACCCGGCCGTCCGGTAGTGCAGGCTCGTCCCGTTGACGGCGGCACGGCCCGTCCGGACCGGCTCTCCCTGGTGATCAAGCATCATTCTCTTCTCCCTTTCATGGCGTATTCCACATGGCTGCGGATGCAGCGCGTCGGGTGGCGGCGGCCCGGCATCGACGCCGACTCGCCGTTTTATGGATCGTGCGATCCAGATAGCGGGCATGCGACATCAGTCGAGGGCGGTCAGGGCGACCTCCACGAGCGGTTCGAGGGCGCGGGCGTCCGGCGTGACCTTCGAGGAGACCAGCAGCCCGTTGAGGAACGTGACGAGGAAGGCGGCCAGGGTCTGCGGGGCATGCCGCGCCGAGATCTCACCGCGCTCCGCCGCCGCGCGCAGCAGGTCGGCGAGAGCGTCCTGGTTGGCGCCGAGCACGTCTCGAACGATGCGTCCGGTCTGCTGGTCCTCGGGCAGGCGTTCCGTGGCAGCGTTGACCAGGAGGCAGCCCTGGCCGCCGTGCTCGACGGCGATCCGGATCCGCTCGACCAGCAATGCGCGGACGGCCGAGCGGGCGTCCGCGCCCTCTTCGAGGGTCCGCAGGGCGGCCGCCGCGAAGGTGGAGCGATAGTGGTCCAGCGCGGCCCGGTAGAGGCCGTCCTTGTCGCCGAACGCGGCGTACAGGGAGCCCTGCCCGATCCCGAGATGCCTGGTCAGATCGCGCACCGAGGTCGCCTCGTATCCGCGCGCCCAGAACAGCTCCATCGCGCGGCTCACCGCCGCCTCGGTGTCGAACTCCCTGGTCCTCGCCATGCGCTCACAATACCGTATCTGGATCGCACGTTCAAGAATCCGGACTCTTGCCGCTCCGGGTCGTCACACCCCAAGTCCGAGTCCGAGTCCGAGTCCGATCGCACCGCACCGCACCGGGACCGCCACCGCGACCGCTGATTCAATGCAGTCGCCGACATTGCCGGCCACTGTGGATTGCTCCTGCGCCACGCAGGCTCCACCGGCGCAGACCAGGCTTGACACCTACAAAAATGTCGAGCTGCTCAAACGCGGGCCGTCGACGCTACCAAGCCCACCCGTACGCGGGCTTGACAGCGCCGCCTAGGCCACGCGGACTACACCCTTCAATAAGAGCGGATCTGAATTTGCTCGATGCCATCATTTAGGACTCATCGGCGTTCCAGCAACACCGAGAAGGGGTGTTCGGGTGGTGGGGTGGCGCTTGCGTACGGGGCCGCCCCTCCAAAGTCAAGGGCGCCTTCGGCGTCGCTTCGCGATGGACTTCGTCCACCCTTGACTTCGGAGCCTCTGCGGCCCCTAGGCAGGTGATGGGGGCAGGCTCCGCCTGCCCCGCCCCGGGTCGCGCCACCCCACCACCCCCTTCCGCCAGGAACCAAGAGGCGAGACCTCCACCTTCCATGAGGCGCGAAGATCAGCAATGGGCCACGTGGTGCGGCCGCCTTTCCCGCCCTGATAAATACCGGGAAGAATATGACTCGAACGGCCTTGAACCGCCTCGAATGTCGGTCACACAGGGTACTATTTACGTATGCAATCAGTGACGGTCGAGCTTGAGGCCGCGTCCACCATGGAACTGGTGAACGCGCTCTCAACCATCGCCACTGAACTCGCATCGCGAGAAGCTCCCGAATCCGCTGCGGTCTGCCTTGAACTCACCGAAACCCTCGCGGCCGCATCCGATATGCAGGAAAGCGCGCTGGCATCGTTCATCGGTCGGGTCGACACCGCCGGAGAACAGGCCCGCTGGGGATATCCCTCCACCCAAGCATGGCTGCGATCGCGGCTGGGCATGCGCGACAGCCGAGCCAAGGAGCGCCTCACCCTCGCCCGGCAGCGTCACCGCCTGCCCCAGGTTTCAGCCGCGCTCGCCTGCGGCGACCTGCCCTACGGCTACGCCGTCACGGTCGCCGACTCGGTCGCCCGCCTGGACGACACCGACTGCGCTGAAGCCGAGACAATCCTCCTCGGCTTCGTCGACCAAGGCTTCTCGGCCGGAAAGGTAGCCGCGTTCGGCCGCCGCATCCGCGACCTCATCGCCGAACGCGACGACACCGAAGACGCCCCCGACGAGGACACCAAGCGCGGCTACGACAAGTCCTGGCTCACCACCACGCGTTCGCTGGACGGCGGCCGGTACGTCAAAGGCTGGCTGAACCCCGAGGACGCCGCGATCTGGGACGGCACCCTCGCTCCGCTGGCCAAGCCGGCCGGACCAGACGACCGCCGCGACCTCCCCGAACGCACCGCAGCCGCCCTGTCCAGCGTGCTCTCAGGCGGACACAAGGCCTCCAAGGTCACCGTCATCTGCGACCTGGACACCCTCACCGGAGGCAACGCCCCCGCCCGCCTCACCGACGGCACCCCCATCCCCGCCGCCCAAGCCCGCCGCATCGCCCTCTCCGCCGGAGTCTCACCCCTCCTACTTGGGCGCGGAAACACCCCGCTGTACCTGGGCTACCGCGAACGATTCGCCTCCCCAGCACAACGCCAAGTCCTGGAGACGCTCTACCCCTCATGCGCCGTGCGGGGCTGCGAGGTCCCCGGCACACTGTGCGAGGTCGACCACGTCCATGGGTGGGCACTCGGCAATAGCCCCACCGACATCGACCAGCTCACCCTCACCTGCGGATGGCACAACCGCTTCAAACACACCAGCCCCGACAAGATCCAGATCACCAAAGATCAAGACGGGCGATACATCTACCGGCTACTCCCACCAGCCGACGCCAGAAGATCCACAACCGGGACCGGGCCACCAGGCAGCATCGGGCCACCCGGTTCGGCCCTCGGCTGGGCCGCATAACGATCATGTCCGACGCCACACCGGCACCCGGCACGCCGATGCAGCGCCGGTAGCTGTTCTACGCCCCTGGGCGCTTCCAGGGGTGGCTCCAGCGCCAGCGCGGGAACGCGGTGTCACGATCCGGGCTCGCACCGAAAGCCATCCAGCGTCCGAAGGCAGGGTCCAGACCGTCACAGCAAGGCGACGCACGCCCTCCGTGGCGCGCGGCGGGCCGTCCAGGGGTAGGCGGACGGCCCGCCGCGACTCAGCCTCGCGGCGCGGCGGGAGACGGTTGAGGATCGCGCGGGCAGAGTTCACCGCACCGCGCGAGGCAGCGCGGGTGACCAACAGAACGGCCCCGTCCGATTCCTTGCCGTCCCGGACCGGGGTTGGGTGGACGGCTCGCCACGACTCGCCCTGTGGAAGGTGGAGACGAAATCGGGGGTCAGCGGGTCGCGTGGGCGAAGTTCACGGCGTCACGCAGAGCCGCATGCGTCACCAGCAGGACGGGCCACGTCCACCACCGCCCGGCCGCGTCCGCCAACTCAGCGCAATCCCCGCCATCGGAGCCGCTGTGGTTGCTCTTGCGCCATGAGAGCCCCGCCAGCTCCACGCAGTTGCCACCGTTCTCGCCACTGCGTGTGCTTTTGCGCCACGACAGCCGCGCCAGCTCGATGCAGTTGCCGCCGCTGGAGGTGCTGTAGCTGCTCTTACGCCAATGGACGCTTTGCAGAGACATGGCTCGGTTGTGGCGAGCTTCAACGAGAGGCTGGTTCCCGACGAGCTGTGGGAGTTGTTCCAGCAGGTGGCGCCACCTGCGCCGGTCCGGCCGCAGGGCGGCGGACGACGCCGGGCCGACGACCGCAACGTGCTGGCCGCGATCGTGTTCGTGGCGACCACCGGCCCGCACCTGAAGGCAACTCCCGCCGATCTTGGGTGCGTTCTGGCAGACGGTGCACCGCCGGTTCACCGAGTGGACCCAGGCGCGGGTATGGGCCAAGATGCACCGCATCATCCTGGACGAACTGGGCGCGGCCGGCGAACTGCGCATGCGCCATCGACTCCGTCAGCGTCCGGGCGGCCTCAGAGCCTCTAATACCGCCTTGGCAGTCCACCTTCTGAACTGGCTCACTCGCACTCGATTTGGAAGATGCTCACTTAACTGATCGATTTCGTGCGAGGTGTCGGTCGCGGTGATCTGCACTCCCGGCCTCGACACCGCCCTGACCGTTCGTAACGCCGTGGGCGGCGGGTGCCGTACGGGCGTCTGGACCGCTGCTGGGTTTTCCTCGGCCAGGCGGCCTGGACGGTTGCCGCCGCGCTCGGCCTGGCCGGCCTCGTCCACGCCTCCCAGCCGGCCTTTTGGGCTTTGAAGATCGCCGGTACGGCTTGCCTGCTCTGGCTGGGAGGGCAATCGTTGTGGAGGGCCTGGCGTGGCCAGAGGCATGGTGGGGAGCGGCAGGATGGACGGTCGCGGCTCTCGGCGGGACGGGCACTGCGCCAAGGGCTGATCAACGACCTCGCCAATCCGAAGATGGCGGCGTTCTTTATGAGCCTGCTGCCTCAGTTCGCCTCCGTGGACGGCGGGGCACTGGCCGCGATGCTCTGCTGCTGGCCTTCGTCTGGCTGGCTCTACAGCCTGGTTATCGACAAGGCCAAGGACACGCTCCGGCGTTCGGCAGTTCGCCGTGTTCTTGAAGCTCTTACTGGAAGCGTCTTGGTCGGTTTCGCCGCACGGCTAGCGCTCACCCCTCGCTGATCAGCCTCGGATCGCGGGCAGATCATCCGCGGCCTATCCGCAGGTACAGAGCGTCACGCTGATGACCGTCAAGGTCCGGAGGCGGTACGGCGTTGGCGGTGCGCTATCGCTGCCCGTTGAGCAGTTCGATCTGCATTCAGCCCCAGAACGATTCGATGCCCCCGTGATCGGAGTGCGGGCCGTTTCGGTGATGCCGTCGCCCACAATTGGGCGGAGCGGTCGCGGGTCGAATGGCGATCGCCCCTGTCGGCCACCGGCTCGGTATGCTCCGCCGAGGTCATTCCCGGCTCCAGCCTGGCGCCGATGTGGTCTTGGCGGAGCCGGACGTGGAAGGTCTGACCGGAGGCTCACTTGGTTCGGTCGGCTGCAAGAGGCGATTGAGAAACTCCTCGACGGCGATCTCCGCGGTGTTCTGAGCGGCCGCTATGTCGTCGGCCAAGGCGATGACCAACGCCATCTCGTTGCCGGCGGCCAGCAGGATGTGCGCGAACGGTTCGACGAGCTGCGCCGGAACGCGTCCGGCGTCGGCGGCCTCCTGCAGGACGGCTTTGAGCATCCCCAGCCCGTACTGCTCCTCGATGGCGCGCCAGCGACGCCAGCCCAGCACGGTGGGCGCGTCGATCAGCAGGATCCGGCGCACGACCGCGTCGCCCGCGAGCCGGATCCAGGCCAGCTCCGCCGCCTTGAGCAGGCCGTGCGCCTCGGTCGCCCCGCTCGCCCGGGCGGCGGCGAGGGTGGCTTCCCCCACCTTCGCGTGGACCGCCTCCACCACCGCCTCGAACAGACGGTCCTTGCCCCGGAAGTGGTGGTACAGCGATCCGCGGCTCACCCCGGCGCGCTCGAGGACGGCCTCGATCGAAGTGCCCTCGTAGCCCCGGTCGGCGAACAGCTCCGTGGCCACCTCGATCAGGCGCTGCCGGGTCGCCTGCCCGCGGTCAAGGCGTCGGTCCATGCGTTACCTCCGTTGACAAACCGACAGTCGGTTTATAACTTCTAGACCGACAGTCGGTTTCCTGGGTTGTCGCTGTTCACCCTACGACCACGGAGGCAGCATGTACCTGGCCGGATACGACGATCACCGGCACACCGTGCGCACCCCGTCCGGGACGCTGAGCCATGTGGAGATCGGCACCGGGCCGGCGGCGCTCTTCGTCCACGGAGTCGCCACCAACGCCTATATCTGGCACGACCTGATTCCCCTGCTCGCCGACACACGGCGCTGCATCGCCATCGACCTTCCGCTGCACGGCCAGAGCCCGGCAGCACCCGAACACCCGCTCACCGTCGGCGCGTTCGCCGACACCCTCGCGGACGTCTGCGCGCACCTGTCCCTCGACCAAGTGGACCTCGTCGGCCATGACACCGGTGGCGCGATCGCCCAGGTGTTCGCCGCCCGCCACCCCGAACTGATCCGCACGCTGACGCTGACCAACTGCGAGACACAGGACAACATCCCGCCGGCCGCCATGGCGGCCACCGTCGAGGCGGCCCGCGCCGGCCAACTCGCCGCCGCGGCCCCGGACCTCGTCGCCGACCCCGCCGCCGCCCGCGCGATCTTCAGCACCGGCTACCAGGACCAGCGGTATCTGACCCCAGAGCTGGTCGATGCTTTCCTCCAGCCGGTCATGGGAACCCCGGCGGCCGCCGCGCGTTTCCAGGAACTGGTCGCCCGGCTCGGCCCGGACGACCTGCTCGCCGCCGAGCCGGCCCTGCGGGCACTGCGCGCCCCCACCTTGATCGCCTGGGCGACCGACGACGAGTTCTTCGACGTGAAGTGGGCGCGCTGGCTGCACGACGCCATCCCGGGTGCCCGCGACGTCGTCGAGATCACCGGCGGAAAGCTCTTCTTCCCACACGAACGCGCAGCCGAACTCGCGCCGCACATCCGTTGCCACTGGACCGCCGCCGACCACGCATGATCGACGGCTGCGGCGCTCCAGGAAGCCGCGGTTCTGCCAGTGCTGGGGAGTGCGGCCGGTCGGCGGGGGTGCGGGCAAGGTCGTCTTCGCGGTGCTCGACCCGTCCTGAGCGAGGGATTCGTCATGTCGGCGACGGCTGCGGGAAATCGGACGATCATCTGGGCTTCGGCGGGGCGGCCGAGCATGCAGGGGTTTTTCCCTTCTCGGTGAGGATGCCCATGTGCCTTGATGGACGATGCGAGCGGCACGCCGCCGCGCTGCCGGCCGACGACGGCGCGCACACCCTGGACCGGCGGCGGCTGCTGATGGCGGCGGCGACGGGAGCGGCGCTGACCCTGGTCCCCGTCTCCTTCCCCCAGGCGCGGGCTGCGGCGGCGCCTCCCGGAGGGGAGGTCAGCCGTACCGTCACCGGGCACCTGGAGACCGGTGCCGCCGACTTCGTGTACCTGCCCGTCGAGGTGCCGAAGGGCGTGCAGAAGATCGCGGTCGAGTACTCCTACGACAGGCCGGCCGTCCCGGCGGGCACGCCCGGCAACTCGTGCGACATCGGCATCTTCGACCAGCGCGGCACGAAGGTGGGCGGGAAGGGCTTCCGCGGCTGGTCCGGGGGCTTCCGGACCTCGTTCGAGATCAGCGCCGCGGAGGCCACGCCCGGCTACCTTCCCGGCCCGATCGGCGCCGGGACCTGGAACGTCGTCCTCGGCCCGTACCAGGTCGCGCCGCAGGGCATGGACTACCAGGTCAAGATCACGCTGACGTACGGCAGGGACGGCGCGCCGTTCGCGCCGAAGTACCCGCCCGCGAAGGCGAAGGGGCGCGGGCGGGCCTGGT
The DNA here is from genome assembly GCF_014706005.1 of Actinomadura sp. RB99. NCBI lineage: Bacteria > Bacillati > Actinomycetota > Actinomycetes > Streptosporangiales > Thermomonosporaceae > Actinomadura > Actinomadura sp. RB99. Next base: position 153,582 of record NZ_JABMCA010000007.1, read on the forward strand.
ACCGGGGCGACGGGCACCTGCACACCGTCCACTCCGACGGCCGGCGGCTCCCGTCCGAGGTGGCGGCCGGGGCGCGGGCGGCCGGGCTCGACTTCATGGTGTCCACCGACCACAACACCTCCTCGTCCCACGGCGTCTGGGGCGAGTTCGCCGGGGACGACCTGCTCATCATCACCGGCGAGGAGGTCACCACCCGCAACGGCCACTGGCTGGCGCTCGGCCTGCCCGCCGGGGAGTGGATCGACTGGCGCTACCGCGCCCGGGACGACGGCTTCGCCCGGTTCGCCCGGCAGGTGCGCCGTTCCGGCGGCGCCGTCGTGCCCGCCCACCCGTACTGCCCCTACGTCGCCTGCCAGTGGAAGTTCGGCTACGACGAGGCCGACGCGGTCGAGGTGTGGAACGGTCCGTGGACGTATGACGACGAGTCCGCGGTCGACACCTGGGACGCCAGGCTCGGTGAGGCGGTGCGCGCGGGCAAGGGCTGGCTGCCCGCGATGGGCAACAGCGACGCGCACAGCGAACCGCAGGTCATTGGGCTGCCGCACACCGTCGTGCACGCCGACGAGCTGAGCACCGGCGCCGTCCTGGACGGGATCCGCGCCGGGCGCAGCTGGATCACCGAGTCGTCGGCGGTGGACCTGGCGTTCACCGCGACCGCCGGAGGGCGGGAGGCGGGCATCGCGGACACGCTCACCGCGAAGGCCGACGCGCCCGTCGACGTGCGGCTGGAGGTGTCCGGGGTGCCGAACGGCACCGTCCGGTTCATCACCGACGAGGGCCAGATGCACCAGGAGTCGCTTCCGGCCTCCGGGAAGGGCACCGTGGTGTGGCGGACGACGACGTCGCTCACGGCGTACGTGCGGGCGGAGGTCCGCCACCCGATGGCCGACGGCAGTCCCGGCAAGGGCAACACGATGGGACCGGCCCTGGTGTGGGGCCTGATGGCGGCGCTCACCAACCCGATCTTCCTCAAGCGCGCCTGACGGCGCCGGGGGTTCCGGGCTCCCGGAACCCCCGGGCCGCGGTCACTTGATGAGCGGGTCGCGGGGCAGGCGGAGGATCCGCTCGGCGATCTGGTTGCGGGTGATCTCGGACGTGCCGCCCGCGATGGACATGCCGCGCGAGCCGAGCCGCATCCGTCCGGCGACCATGCCGAGGCCCTCGGAGAACACCAGGTCGGGCCCGGCGAACGCGGACAGCAGGGCGGCGGCGGCGTGGCCGTGCTCGGCGAGGACGAGCTTGGTGATGTTGCCCTCGGGGCCGGGCTCGCCGCCCGCGACGGCGCGCTCGGCGCTGCGCAGGTTGAGCAGGCGCAGCGCCTGCGCCTCGGCCTCGTGGGCGCCGACCCGCTCGGCGCCGGCCGGGACGCGGTCCGGGTGCTCGGTGCACAGTTTCACCAGGTCGGGCAGCTGGTAGGAGCCGCCGACGCCGCCGCCGATGCTGACGCGCTCGTTGCCGAGCGTGGCGCGGGCGACCGTCCAGCCCTGGTTGGGGGTGCCGACGACGTCGGAGTCGGGTACGAAGACGTCGGAGAGGAACACCTCGTTGAACTCCGAGTCGCCGGTGATCTGGCGGAGCGGGCGGACCTCGACGCCCGGGTGCTCCATGTCGATCACCATCATGGTGACGCCGGCGTGCTTGGGGGCGTCGGGGTCGGTGCGGACGGTCGCGAAGCCCCAGCGGCAGTAGTGGGCGCCGCTCGTCCACACCTTCTGGCCGTTGACGATCCAGCCGCCGTCGGTCTTCACGGCGCGGGTCCGCACCGACGCGGCGTCCGACCCGGCCTCGGGCTCGCTGAACAGCTGGCACCAGATCTCCTCGCCGAGCAGCGCGGGCCGCACCCAGCGGTCGACCTGCTCCCGGGAGCCGTGCTGGATGATGGTGAGGATGTTCCAGCTCGTGATGCCGTACTGCGGGCGCTTCACGCCGGCGGCCTTGAACTCCTCCTCGATGACGAGCTGGAGCCCGGCCGGGGCCTCCAGGCCCCACGGCTTCGGCCAGTGCGGCTGGACGTAGCCGGTCTCGATCAGCCGGCGGCGCTGCTCGTCGGGGGGCAGCGCGGCGATCTCGCGGGCCAGCCCGCGGACCTCGGCGCGCTTGGCCTCCGCCTCCGGCGGCAGGTCGAGGGCGGTGGCGCGGACGACGCCGGCGGCGAGCAGGCGGGTGACGTCGCGGGCGGCGGCCTCCGGGTCGACGACGGCCTCGATGGCGGCGGCGCGGCGCATCAGCAGGTGCGCGTCGTGCTCCCAGGTGAAGCCGATGCCGCCGTGCACCTGGATGTTCAGCCCGGAGTCGTCGAGGAACGCCGGGACGGCGAGCGTCGCGGCGATCGCGGCGGCCAGCTCGAACTGGTCGGACGGCCCGGACGCGGCGCGCGCCGCGTCCCACACGGCGGCGGTGCCCAGCTCGGCGGCCACGAGCATGTTCGCGCAGTGGTGCTTCACGGCTTGGAACGTGCCGATCGTGCGGCCGAACTGCTGCCGGACCTTCGCGTACTCGGTGGCCGACTCGACGCACTCCAGCGCGCCGCCGACGGCCTCGGCGGAGTAGAGGGCGCGGGCGATCGCGGTGGCGTGGGCGGCGGCGCCCCCGACGACCTCCACGGACGCCCCGTCGAGCCGGACGCGGGCGGCGCGGCGGGACGGGTCGAGGTTCGCGGGCACCTCGACCGTCACGCCTTCCGCGTCCGGCCGGACGATCACCACGTCGTCGCCGGCGGTCAGCAGCAGCAGGCCGGCGAGGCCGCCGCCGAGCACCACGGCCTCGCCGGACGCGGTGCCGCCGTCCACGGTCACCGAGCCGTCCAGGCCGAGGGCGGCCGGGACCTCGCCGGACGCGAGGTCCGGCAGCAGCCGCGCGCGCTGCTCGTCGCTCCCGCGCGCGGCGATCACCGCCGACGCGGCCATGGTCGGGACGAGCGGCCCCGGGGCGACGGCGCGGCCGATCTCCTCCGCGACGACCACGAGCTCCGGGAGCCCGTACCCGCCGCCGCCGTGCTCCTCCGGCAGGTGCAGGCCGAGGAGCCCAAGACCGGCGAACTCCTTCCAGAACGCCGGGAGCGTCTCCTCGCCGGCCTCCAGCAGCGCGCGGTTCGCGGCGCGCGCGTCATGGTCGCGCAGGAAAGCGCGCGCCGTCCGCGCCAGTTCGCGATGCTCCTCGCCGATGGCGATCGCCATGGATCCTCCCAGGGTGTTCCGCGCCGGCGGCGCATGTCGGGTGGTGTGCCGCTCAGCTAATAATTGCTCGCTTACACCCCGTCCTGTCCACCGGCCCCCCGCGGACGCTCCTGGAGCACCCACGCGTTGCCGTCCGGGTCGGCGAAGAACGCCATGGTGCTCCACGGCTCCGTCCCCGGCCCCTTGACCTGCACGCCGTTGTCGAAGTGCACGACGTCGCCGACCGGCACGCCCCGTCCGGCCAGCTCCTTGTGCGCCGCGACGACGTCGGAGACGACCAGGGTCAGCCCGCTGAGGCTCCCCGGCGCGCCACCGGTGACCAGATGGATCGAGCACCCGGAACCGGGCGGGGTGAGCTGGACGATCCGCATCCCGCCGGGGACGGTCCGGTCGAGGTCGACCGCGAAACCGACCTGCTCCCCGTAGAACGCCTTGGCCCGGTCCACGTCGGAGACGGGCACCGGCACGACTTCCAGTTTCCATTCCATGACGGTGATGACGTACGGCGGCGCCGGAAATCATCGCGTCCGCCGGTTCAGTCCGCGGCGGACTCGTCCTCCGGCGGGAGCACGTACGCCGCCGGGACCACGATCGCGAGCATCGCCAGCGGGATGAGCACCGCCCCGGCCCCTTCTCCGTTGGACGTGAACCCGGTGGCCACCGCACCGGCCAGGAAGGACGCGAGGACGAGCGCCTGGAGGACATGCCCGAGGCGGCTCTGGCGCCGCAGCCCGGCGCCGTGCAGGCGGGTGCTCAGATCGACGACGAGCGACGTCATGGTTCCCGTGATGAAGACGGTCGTCACGCCGGACACCCCCAGCCGCGTCACCGCCCCGGCCTGGAGGCCCATCGCCACGCCGGCGAGCGCGATGAAGCCGAACCTCGGCGCGCTGTGCGCCGGTCCGCCGAGCGCCGCCCACCAGCCGAACCACGCGGCCAGCGGCACCAGCTCGATCGCCAGGCAGGACGCGAGGAGCCGCCGCCCGGACGGCAGGAGCCCGCTCGCGGACGCGCCGAGGACGAAGGCGCCGAGCGCGCAGAGCGACCGCAGCGCGGCGCCGGCCTTGCCGGTGGCGATGCCGATGCCGAGCAGCGCGGTGTTCCCCGTCATGTTCCCGGTGAAGACGTGCCCGAGCCCGAGGTAGCTCACGACGTCGGTGGCGGCGGCGACCACGGCCAGGCCGGGGAGGATGACGGCCCGCCTGGGCGTGGGAAATGCCATGCAGCCGCACTACCCGGGCGCCGCCGCGCCATTCGAAGGCGGGCGCGCGGCGGAAGGGCTGGTCGGGCGGACGGTCGGGGCGGACGGTCAGTCGTCCGCTCCCCCGCGGCCCGCCTTCCCGCCGGAGCCGTCGCCGTCGTTTTCGCCTTCCGGCGGCCGCTCGCGCTCGTCGCCCCCCGCGCGCTCGTCCTCCCCGGCGCGCTCGTCGCCCCCGGCGCGCTCGTCGCCCCCGGCGCGCTCGTCGTCTCCGGGGGGCTTGTCGCCTCCGGGCGGTTCGGTGGCGGCGGCGACGTCGGGAGGCAGTTCCTCGGGCGGGTCACGCAGGGCGGGCCAGGCCCGGTACACGACCGCCGCGACCGGCACCGCGACGGCCGCCCCGGGGATGCCGCCGACGATCCCGCCAACGCTGATCGCCAGGATGATGGCGAGCGGGTGGAGCCGGACGAGCCGTCCGACCAGCAGCGGCTGCAGCAGGTGGCTCTCGGCCTGGTGCTCGATGATCAGCACGCCGAGGAAGATCAGCGCGATGAGGCCGCCCTTGGCGGCGAACGCGACGGCGACCGCGAGCGCGCCGCCGACCAGGATCCCGACGATCGGGATGAAGCTCCCCAGGAAGATCACCACGGCGAGTGGCGCGACCAGCGGGACGCCGAGGACGGCCAGCACGACCGCCAGCACGACGGCGTGGATCGCGGCGACCATGACGGTGCCGTGCACGTACTGCGACAGCGTCTCCCAGGCGGCGCGGCCGGCCCGGTCGATGCGGGGGCGGTAGCGGCCCGTCCCGCCGATCGTCCAGTCCCAGATCCGGGCGCCGTCCTTGAGCAGGAAGAACGTGATGAACAGCATCAGCACGAGGGCGGCGAGCACCTCGAGGGTGACCGCGCCCGCCTGCACCGCGGTGTTCGCGAGCTTGCCGCGCCGCTTCTCCAGGTAGTTGATGCCCTGGTCGATGGAGTTCTGGATCTGGGAGTGCTTGACGTGCAGCGGGCCGGTCTCCAGCCAGTGCTGCAGGGAGCGGGCGGTGGCCTGCACCTCGGTGGCGAGCTTGGGGAACTCCTGGTTCGCCTGGATCCCGACGAACGTGCCGATCCCGCCGAGCACCGCGAGGGCGATCAGCATGGTGATCCAGGTTGCGGCGAGGGACGGCAGCCCGGCCCGTTCGAGCCGGGCGGTGAGCGGGCGCAGCAGCGCGCACAGGAACAGCGCGATCGCGCACGGCAGGAAGACGATCTTCAGCGTGCCGATGATCCACACCAGGCCGTAGCCGACCGCGCCGATGGCGATCAGCCGCCAGGACCACGCCGCGGCCGCTCTGAGCAGGGGCGGTGCCGGCGGCGATGCCGACGCCGCGGACCTGCGGTGCCGTTCGTCGTTCATCCGCGCCCCTCCGCCGGGACGCCGGTCTTCTCCCCCACTCCGGAAACTCTATGCGTCCGGCGCGGCTCAGATGCCGCGCCGGAAGCCCCGGATCGCGAGCGCGGCCGCGGCGGCGCCGACGGCCGCGCTGACCGCGAGGGCGGTGACCGCGTCGGCGAGTGCGGGGCCGCCGAGCGCGAGGGCGCGCGCCGCCCGGATCCCGTAGGTGGCGGGGTTGGCGGCGACGACCGCGCGCAGCCAGCCGGGCAGCGCGCTCGCCGGGACGAACGCCTCGGAGGCGAAGATCAGCGGGAACGTCGCCAGGCCCGCGACGCTCTGCACCAGCTCGGTGTTGCGGATCCAGCAGGCGATGGCGATGAAGATCCAGCCGAGGCAGCAGCCGACCGCGAGCGCGAGCGCCGCGGCGCCGAGCGCGCCGAGCGGCCCGCCGGCCGGGCGGAACCCCAGCAGCGCCGCCGCGAGGACGAGCAGCAGCAGTTGCTGGAGCGCGCAGCGGACGGTGTCGGCGGCGCTGCGCGCGAGCAGCACCGCCCCAGGCCAGATCGGCATCGACCGGAACCGGGCGATGATCCCGTTGCGCATCTCCTGGGTGAGCCCGACCGCGGTGTTCAGCGCCGCCTGCATCGCCGACGTCACCATGATCGCCGGGACGAGGAAGTCGACGTAGCGGACGCCGGGCGGGAAGCCGGGCGCCCGCGCGACGCTGCCGAACAGCTGGCTGAACGTGCCGAGCATCAGCAGCGGCCCGAGCATGCTCGCGACGACGAGCCGGGGGTCGAGGACGAGCGCGCGCAGCGACCGCCCGGTGAGGACCCGCAGCTGCGTCCAGATCCCGGCGTCCTGCGGGGGTGCCGTGCGGGCGGTGTCCCGGGCGGGCGCGCCGACCGTCACGACGCGTCCCCCGCCGCCGCGTCCCCCGCCGCCGTGTCCCCCGCCGCCGCGTCCGTGCGGCGGGGGCCGGTCAGCGACAGGTACACGTCGTCGAGGGTCGGCGCCGTCACGGCCAGCTCGTAGTCGCCCGCGACCTCGGCGTCCAGCGTCCGCGCGACGACCGCGAGATCGCGGGGGCCCGCCAGCGGGACGGCGAGGACGTCGCGGCGAGGGTCGTACTCGGGGCCGAGCCCCTCCAGGCGGAGCGCGCGGGCGGCGGCCCGTGCGGCGTCCCGGCCGGAGAACCGCGCGGTGGCGGTGCGCCCGCCGACGCGGGCCTTCAGGTCGGCGGGCGCGCCGGCCGCGACGACCCGGCCGTCGGCGAGCACGGTGATGGTGTCGGCGAGCCGGTCCGCCTCGTCGAGGTACTGGGTGGTGAGCACGACGGTCGTCCCGTCCCGGACGAGATCCTCGACGATCGCCCAGGTCGCGAGGCGGGCGGCCGGGTCCAGGCCGGTGGTGGGCTCGTCGAGGAACAGCACCTCGGGGCGGCCCGTCAGGCTGGCCGCGAGGTCGAGGCGGCGCCGCATCCCGCCGGAGTAGCCGCGCACCGGCCGGTCGGCCGCGCCGGCCAGGTCGAACGTCTCCAGCAGCTCGGCGGCGCGGCGGAGCGCGGCGCGCCGCCCCGTCCCGCGCAGCCGCGCGACCAGCACCAGGTTGTCGCGGCCGGAGATCTGCTCGTCGACGGCCGCGAACTGCCCGGTCAGCGCGATCCTGCGGCGCACCTCGCGGGGCTGCCGGACGACGTCGTACCCGGCGACGCGGGCGGTGCCGGCGGCCGGCCGGCACAGCGTGGCGAGCACGTTGACCAGCGTGGTCTTCCCGGCGCCGTTGTGGCCGAGCAGCCCGAGCACCGAGCCGGGCCGCGCGGCGACCGTCACCCCGTCCAGCGCCTGGACCGGCCCGAACCACTTGCTGACGCCCGCGGCCTCGATCGCGTGATCCGCCGCACGGTCGGACACCGGGTCAGCCCGCGTTCCGGGCCGGGGCGACCAGCCGCTTCATCAGCGCCGCGACGATCCGGTCGTACCAGCGGGTGAAGGCCCACGCGCCGACCGCCCCGGCGGCGACCGCGGCCGCCGCCCCCACCGGCCGGCCGACCGGGACGGGCGCGCCCGCGACGGCGCCGGGCAGCGCGGCGGCGAGCAGCAGCAGGTTCCGGACGATCATCGCCTGCCCCATCACCGAGCCCTTCGACCCGAAGCAGCGGCATTCGGCGAAGACGCCGCCGCGGACGGCGCGCACCACGATGCCGATGAACAGCACGAGCAGGGCGGACGCCAGCGCGAACCCGGCGCGGGCCGCGGCCGGCAGCGCCAGCAGCACGACCGCCGTCCCCTCGCCCGCGACGACCAGCGCGCCCGCCGGGACCGCGACCCGCTCCGGCAGGATCGCGAGTTGCCGGATCGACCCGGTGAACCCGCGGAACCGCGACGCGCTGCGCGCCTTCCCGACGAACGCGGCGGCGAACACGGTGAGGATCAGCGCCCGGCAGGCGAGCAGGACCAGGTCCGTCATCGGTCCGCCTGCGCGCTGCCGGGCGCCGCGACCACCATCGTCTTGGCGAACGCCAGCACCTCGGCGCGCTCGCCGACCGGCGCCCCGCCGGCCTCCACCCAGGCGTGGGCGCGGAACGGCTCCAACCGGACGCCCGTGCACCAGTCCGGCCACGTCCCGCCCGCGCGGCACAGCAGCACCGTCGCGAGGGACCGCTGCAGGCAGCCCTGCCCGGCGCACTGGACGCTCACCGTCACCACCGCCTGCCGCGCCGCGAGCGCCTCCTCCCCCGACGCGGGACGCGCGCCCCGCCGCAGGAAGGCGAGGACGCGGCGCAGCCGGCGCGGCGGCAGCGCCGCGATCAGCCGGGCGGCGCCCACCGCGGCGCGGGCCCCGGCCCGCCGCCGCCGCGTCAGCCGGACGGACGGCTCCAGCGCGACCGGCATCGTCACGGCGCCATCACCTCGGCGTCGCGGAGCGTCCGGACGAACGCGGCGACGTCGGCGGTGACCCGCTCCGCCGCGTCCGGGTGCCGGGCCCGCAGCTCGCGGACGGCGTCGTCGACGGTCCCGCCGTCCAGCAGCAGCCGGATCACGGTGGTGCCGGTCGCGTTCAGCGCCCAGTAGCGGCCGGTGCGCTCGTCCAGCAGTACCGTGCCGTGCTCGGTCTCGGTCATCGTCACGTGGGGCGACAGCGACGCCCCGGGAGTCACGGGCATCTCGGGCCTCCGGTTGATGGGTGCGGGACGCGGTCGCGCTCGACGGCGCGCAGCCACGTCTCGCAGGCGAACGTGCTGATCAGCGGCATCAGGGTCAGGGACGAGGGCGGCGGCGCCTCCAGCACGGCGCGCAGCGCGGCGGGGTCGACGAGCCCGAGCCGCGCGAGGCGCATGTCGTCTCCGCACAGGCCGAGGAGGTCGGCGCGGTGCCGGCGCAGGCTGTCGTAGGCGTCCGCGCTGTACTCGGATTTCGTCGCCCGCCCGAGGATCCGGGCCGGGACGGTGCCGGCCATCGCGGCGGACAGGGCGGGCTTGTACCGGTCGGGCATCGTCGTGTCCCGCAGGCGGACGGCGAGCGCGGCCTCGATCACTCGGTCGTCGACGAACGGCGCGTGCCAGGCCACGCCCTCCCGGGAGGTGAGCCGGTCGACGCGGCGGATCGTGTCGCCGCAGAGCCGGGCGTCCTGCAGCGCGGCGTGCTGCCCGCGCAGCGGCGCGAGCGGTTCGACGCCGGACGCGCCGACCCGCCGGAACAGGGTCCGCGCCGCGCCGGCGGCGTCGGCGGTCGCCCAGGGCGGCAGCCGGTAGGCGATCCCCCAGCCGAACGCGGGCGCGCCGCCGACCTCGCGGACCGGGTCGGTGAGCGTGTCCGCCGACGCGGCGAGCCATCCGCCGAACGTGTCGCGGTTCAGCAGCGCCCGCACCGAGGGCAGCAGCCGCCACCGGTACATCGCCCGGTACGCGCGCAGGTGCCGGACGGCGCCGCCGCCCCGCGTCCGCGCGAGCGTGTGCAGGTTGAGCGGGTTGCCGAGGAACAGCTCGTCGCCGCCGTGCCCGGTCAGGTGGGAGGCGGAGCCGGCGGCGGCGACGCGGCGGGCCTGGTGGACGAGCCGGGCCCGGGTCCGGATCCAGGCGAAGGGCCCCTCGACGTCCGGGTCCGGGCCGGGTTCGGCGATCCCGTCGAACCAGGTGGGGGCGGTGTCGCGGGCCAGCACCAGGTGCTCGGCGGACGGCAGGTCCTCGGCGGCGAGCCGCGCCCAGTGCCGGTCCTCGTCGGCGCGGTCGGCGGCCTCCCAGCGGGTCGTGACGAGCCGGTCCGCCTCGCCGGCGGCGAGGAAGCACAGGCTGGTGGAGTCCATCCCGCCGGACAGGTCCGCGCTGATCGTCTTGACGCCCCGCGCGCGCACGGCGACCGCGTCGCGCAGCGCCCGCCTGACGCGGCGCGCACCGTCGGCGAGCGGCAGGTGCGGCTCCGGCGGCGTCCACCACCGGACCGGGCGGCCCCGGCCGTCGGGGCCGATCTCGAGGTAGCAGCCGGCGGGGACGGCCTCGATGCCCGTCCACAGCGGCGTCTCGCCGATCGGCCACGGCGGCCACGGCGCGACGAGCCTGGCCGCGAGCAGCTCCTCGTCCACCCGGTGGTCGCCCGGCAGGGACATCGGCGCGGCGGCGGCGACGGTCACCCCGCCGAGCGAGGTGTGGAACACCTGCCGCGCGGCCGACACGGCGCCCTGCACCCGGACGCGCCCGTCGATGGACGCGACGAGGTGGAAGCACCCGGCGAGCCGCCCGCACAGCGCGTCCAGTTCCCGCACCGAGCGGACGCGGGCGAGGACGCGTTCCAGCTCGTCCGGCGTGGTGTCGGCGGGCCCGAACAGCACGACGCGGTCGCGCCCGCACGTGGCGGACACGACGCTCTCCCTCTCCCAGCGTCCGACGATCCAGGGGCGGCCCGACGCGTGCTCGAACCGCGAAGCGGCCGGGCCCGCCATCGCGGCGGCCTCGGGCGTGTCCGGAAGGACGCGGAACTCCACCATTCCCAATTCCCTTTCACCGGGCGCGCCGGCGCCGGGGCGAACCGGCGCCGGCACTTCCGTTCCGAGCCGACGGGCCGCGCGGGACGTCAGCAGAGCATGACGCACGACCAGTCGTTCTCGAATCCCCAGCTCGGCCGGCCGAGGGTCAGCTCGGCGAAGCCGCCGACCTCCATCAGGGAGGGCGGCTCGTAGGCCGCCGCCTTCTGCTGCATGAAAAACACCCTCCTTGCGAACCGGTGCGGCCCCGGATGGGCCTTCCCGTTGCGCTACCACATTAGGAGGAAGGTCATTTCACTTACCTTGCAGTTGCCTCTCAGCGGAGCCGGGCGGTATTGAGATCGCCTGTTCCCGGCGCGAATATCGGCAGGACGGCAGAACCGATCGAAGGAGCCGGCGATGACGATCCTCTCCATCCTCGACACCGCGCCCGTGTGGCAGGGCTCGTCGCCGTCGCGGGCGCTGCGGGAGACCCTGCGGACGGCGCCGGAGGCCGAGCGGATGGGGTACCACCGGTACTGGGTCGCCGAGCACCACAACGCCCCGTTCATCGCCAGCTGCGCGCCGCCGGTGCTCGTCGCGCTGCTCGCGGCCGCCACGTCCCGGATGCGGGTCGGCTCCGGCGGCGTGATGCTGCCGAACCATCCGCCGCTGGTCGTCGCCGAGCAGTTCGGGACGCTGGCGACGCTGCACCCGGACCGCGTCGACCTCGGCGTCGGCCGGTCCCCCGGCACGGACATGAGCACGGCGAAGGCGCTGCGCCGGGTCAGCAGCCCGCCCGGGTCGGAGGCGTACCGGGAGCAGGTCCGCGAGCTGGTCGCGCTGCTGTCGCCGCGGCCCGGGGACCCGGTCGTCGCGGTCCCGGCGGCGGGCGGCGCGCCGGACGTGTGGCTGCTCGGGTCGAGCGTCGAGAACGGCCGGTTCGCCGGGGAGCTCGGGCTGCCGTTCGCGTTCGCGCACCACATCCGCCCGCAGAACGCCGAGCCCGCGCTCCGCGCCTACCGCGACGCCTTCCGGCCGTCGGCCGCGTTCCCGGAACCGCGGACGCTGCTCGCGGCGTCGGTCATCGTCGCCGATTCCGCCGAGCGCGCGGAATGGCTCGCCGGGCCGTCCAAGGTGATCGTGGCGCAGTCTTTGAGGGGCGTCCGGAACGGACCGAACGTCACCCCCGAGGACGCCGCGAAAGTCCATTGGACGGCGGAGGAGGACGCGGTTCTCCGCGAGCGCATGGCACATCATGTGGTCGGCGATCCGGAAACCGTCCGGGAACGCCTCGGCGAACTGCTCGCCGGAACGGGCGCCGACGAACTCATGGTGCTGACGCTCGTCCACGATCTCGACGAGCGGCTGCGCTCCTACGAACTGCTCGCCAAGGCGATGTCCGCCGGAAACCCGTGAGAGTCCCCTGGAAATCCCCTGCGGTTCAGAGCGAAAGGACCGAATGGTCGTCGCGCAGAATCGCCATCTGGAGGCGGCGGAGTTCGAGGTCGGGGTCGACGCCGAACTCGGTGCGCAGCTGCGAGCTGACCTTCCGGTACGCCGCCAGCGCCTCCACGCGGCGGCCCGACCGGGTCAGCGCCAGCATCAGCTGCCACCAGAACCGCTCCCGGAACGGGTACCGGTCGGTCAGCGCGCGCAGCTCCCCGACCATCCCGTCGTGCTCGCCGAGCGCCAGCCCGACCTCGCACCGCCACTCCACCGCCCGCAGGTACTCCTCGGTCAGCCGCGGCACCTCGGTCTGCTGCAGGGCGTCGGACCGGACGTTCGCCAGGACGGGCCCGCGCCACAGCGCCAGCGCCTCCCGCAGCCGCGCCGACTGGGCCGCGAGGTCGCGCCGCTCCCCCGCGGCGGCGGCCTCGCGCATCAGCGCGCGGAAGCACAGCAGGTCCAGCCCGCCGGGCCCGAGCTCCAGGACGTAGCCGCCGGAGGAGGTGGCGAGCAGCCCGGCCGAACCGGGCGCGTGCCGGTCGAGCCACTGCCGCAGCCGGGACACGCAGGAGTACAGCGCGCCGCGGGGACGGTCCGGCAGCCGGTCGCCCCACAGGTGGTCCAGGAGCTGCTCCAGCTGGACGACCTGCCCGGCGTTCAGCGCCAGCACGGCGAGCAGCACCCGCTGCCCGCCCTTCGGCAGCTCCACCCGCCGGCCGTCCACGGCCGCCTCCAGCGGCCCGAGTACCTTGAGACCGACCCCGTTCATGTGGTTCCCCCCTGCGTCGGTGCGGCTGCTTCGGCAGTACGGCTCAGTTTGCGCAGAGTCGGGTCGCCTGTCATGACGGTCGTTCGGCGGTCATGGCACGGTCGTGGCCCCCGCGCCGCCGGGGCCGCACGGCGTCACCGGCGGGCCAATCAAAACTCTCTATGACGGGACGGCTCCGCTCAGTAAGATCGAGGGGTTATCGCTCCCCGCACCGTCCCGCCCGTGCCCGCACGCCTTCGCCCCGCCTCGCCCCGTCCGCCCCCACCGACGCACGCTCCCCGCCCTGAACGAAGGTCTGACCCGCTCCCCGATGGCTCCCACCCGCCGAGTCACCGTCGCCGTCGTCGACGACCACGACGTGGTGCTGTCCGGCGTCCGCGCCTGGATCGACGGCGACCCGCGCCCCATCGAGATCGTGGACACCGCCACCAGCATCGACGGGCTCGACCCGCGCCTCGCCGCCGACGTGCTGGTCATCGACCCGCGGACGGCCGGCGAGCCGGCGTTCGAGCTGATCGCCCGGCTCGCCGCGGCCGGGCACCGCATCGTCGTCTTCTCCCAGCAGGCCGGGGCCGACCTCGCCCGCCGGGCCGAGCTGGCGGGCGCCCGCGCGTTCGTCCGCAAGGAGTCCGCCGAGGGCCAGCGCCGGCTGGTCGAGGCCATCCTCGCCGTCGCCGACGACGCGACCGGCGGTGCCCCCGACGACGCGTCCGGCGGTGCCCCCGGCGACCCGACCGGCGACGCCGCAGGCGGTGCCTCCGGCGACGCGGCGGGCGACGCCTCCGGCGGTGCACCCGAGCCCCGCGAGGCGAGCCCGTGCCGTCCGCGGTTCTCCGAGCAGGAGCTGCGGACGATGCGGCTGTGGCTCGGCGGCCTCACCCGCGCGGCCGTCGCCCGCAAGATGGGCATCAGCGAGCACACGGTCAAGCAGTACCTCGCGCGCGCCCGGGAGAAGTACGCCAGGGCCGGCCGCGACGCCTCCAACCGCATCGCGCTGTACCGCGAGGCCCGCCGCGACGGCCTGCTCGACGACTAGAACGGCCAGAGCTGCCGGAACGGCCGGAACGCCCGGTCCGGTCACCCGCTGGAGTCGTCCCAGCCGACCTCGTGACCATCGTTCCTGGAGGGGGGAGGGTAGTGGATACTGTCGTCTGAGTCACGTGTTTGAACAAGGTTCGACTGAGCGCGGTGGCCGCTGACCGGTGCTCACGATTCAGACGGAGTCGCTGGAGCCGATGAGCAGCAAGCCGACCTACATCGACTACGCGGACGAGGTGGACCCCGACCCCGATCCCGCGCCGCCGCGACGGCGCGGCCGGCGGGTCCTGAAGTGGGTCGCGATCGTCACCGCCGTGCTGGTCGTCGCGGCCGGAGCCACCGGCTACGGGTTCTACTGGCAGCTCCAGCACAACATCGACCACGAGGACACCGACAAGCTGATCGGCGGGAACCGGCCGCCGAAGCTGAACAACGCGCTGAACATCCTGATGCTCGGCACCGACAGCCGCGCCGGCGCCAACGCCAAGTACGGGCGGCGCATGAAGGACGACCCGCCGCGCTCGGACACGATGATCCTGCTGCACCTGTCCCCGGGCGGGAAGCAGGCGACGGGCATCAGCTTCCCGCGCGACCTGATGGTGCCGATCCCGGCGTGCCGGCGCGCGGACGGCACCGCCTCGCCCGCCGTGACCATCGGGATGATTAACAGCTCGTTCACCAACGGCGGCGCGTCCTGCACGGTCAAGACGATCGAGGACCTCACCCACATCAAGATCGACCACTTCATGCAGGTCGACTTCACCAGCTTCAAGAGCGTGACCGAGGCGGTCGGCGGCGTCGAGGTCTGCCTGCCGCAGGACGTGAACGACAAGGACTCCAAGCTCCACCTGACCAAGGGCAAGCACACCATCCAGGGCGAGACGGCGCTGGCCTACGTCCGCGACCGGCACGGCCTCGGCGACGAGTCCGACCTGCAGCGGATCAAGCGGCAGCAGCAGTTCATGGGGTCGCTGGCGAACAAGGTGCTGAGCGCCGGGACGCTGACCGACCCGAAGAAGGTGTACGACCTGGCCGAGGCCGGCACGAAGTCGCTGACCACCGACAAGGGCCTGGACCTCGGCACGATGGTGAAGATCGCGCGGAGCATGCACGGGCTGACCGCCGGCAAGCTCGACTTCGTCACCGTGCCCGTCACGGCCTACGCGCCCGACCCGAACCGGGTGGCGCTCAGCCAGCCGGCCGCCGGGCAGTTCTTCACCGCGATCCGCCAGGACCAGTCCGTCGAGGCCGCCGCGAAGAAGACCACCGGGCCGGTGCAGGTGCGGCTGTACAACGCGACCGGCCGCGCGAGCACGGCGGCGACCGTCGCGAAGCAGCTCAAGGCGCAGGGCTTCGTGATCGTCGGGACGGACACCATGAAGACCCGGCCGACGACCGGCGTGTACTACGCGCAGGGCTCGCAGGCGCAGGCCGCCGCGCTCGCCGCGGTGATCCCGGGCGCGAAGAAGGCGCTGTACCCGAAGGCCGGCCCGGGAGTCGTGAACCTGGTGCTCGGCACCTCGTTCACCGCGGTGAAGACGAAGAAGAAGGCGGGCATCCCGACCCTGGAGGGCGAGATCCACGCCGACGGCGACATCTGCGCGACGAGCACGGCGGGGACCTGATCACCCGCCCGGCAGGGTGATGCGGAAGGTCGACCGGCCCACCAGCCTCGCCGTGCCGCCGTGCGCCGCGGCGACGGCCTGGACGATGGCGAGGCCGAGGCCGGTGCCCCCGGCCGCGCGGGACCGGCCGTGGTCGGCCCGCACGAACCGCTGGAAGATCTCCTCGCGGGCCTCCGCCGGGACGCCCGGCCCGTCGTCCTCCACGTCCAGCACGACGGCCGGCGGCAGCGGCTGGGAGAGCCGGACCGTGACGTGCGTGCCGGGCGGGGTGTGGGTGCGGGCGTTGGCGAGCAGGTTGGCCAGCAGCTGGTGCAGCCGGCGGGCGTCCCCGGTGATCGTGACGGGCTCCTCCGGCAGCACCATCTCCCAGCGGTGGTCCGGCCCGGCGGCGCGGGCGTCGCTCGTCGCGTCCAGGACGAGCCGGGTCAGGTCGACCGGCTCGGACTCCAGCGGGCGGCCCGCGTCCAGCCGGGCGAGGAGCAGCAGGTCGTCGACCAGGTCGGTCATCCGGACGGACTCGGCCTCGATCCTGCCGAGCGCGTGCCGGACGTCCGGCGGGACGCCCTCGCGGGTGCGCAGCGCCAGCTCGGCGTGGCCGCGGATGGCGGCGACCGGGGTGCGCAGCTCGTGGCTGGCGTCGGCGGCGAACCGGCGCAGCCGCTCCTCGCTCGCGTGCCGGCGCGCGAGCGCGTTCTCGACGTGCCCGAGCATCCGGTTGAGCGCGGCGCCGACCTGCCCGACCTCGGTGCGCGGGTCGGTGTCGGGCACGCGCTCGGGCATCGCGACCTCGCCGCTGGCCAGCGGCAGCTCGGTGACGCGGGACGCGGTCGCCGCGACGCGGCGCAGCGGCCGCAGCGTGAGCCGCACCCACGCCGCCGCGGCGATCCCGGCCGCGATCAGCACGGCGCCGAACACGGTGAGCTCCACCAGTTCCAGCCGGTGCACGGTGTCCTCGACGGGCCGCAGTGGCAGCCCGCTGACCAGCACGTCCCCGTCGTCGCCCCGGTGGGCGCTCACCCGGTAGTCGCCGAGCGATGACAGTTCGACGTCGTGCCCGCGGCCGTCGGCCGGCAGCGCCGCCAGGGCGCGCACGTCCGCGGCGGTGGCCGGCACCGCCTCGACCGCCTGGCCGCGGACGACGGCGGCCCGTGTGACCCGCCCCTCGAACAGGCGGGCCCCGAACGTGCCGGACGCCTGGCCGCGCGAGTCGGGGCGGTTGTCGGCGTCGGGGTGGTGCTCGTGCTCCAGGCTGGCCGGGAAGCGCACCCCGACCGCCGTGAGCTGCTGATCGATCCGGCTCACCAGGAAGCGCTGCAGCGCCGTGGTGGTGGCGATGCCGACCGCGAGGCAGCTGAGCGCCAGCAGGACGACGAGCCCCGCCGTCAGCCGGGCCCGGAGGGTCCGGACGTGCGGCAGCCTCACGGGGCCTCCGACGGCTTCAGCACGTACCCGACGCCCCGGACGGTGTGGATCATCGGCGCCCGGCCCGCGTCGATCTTCTTGCGCAGGTAGCTGATGTACAGCTCGACGACGTGCGCCTGGCCGCCGAAGTCGTAGTCCCACACGCGGTCGAGGATCTGCGCCTTCGACAGCACCCGGCGCGGGTTGCGCATCAGGAACCGCAGCAGCTCGAACTCCGTCGGGGTCAGCTCGACGATCTCGCCGTCCCGGGTGACCTCGCGGGCCTCCTCGTCCATCGCGAGGCCGCCGACCGTCAGCAGGCCCGCCGTCCCGGCCTGCCGGGTCATCCCGGCGCGGCGCAGCAGCCCGCGCAGCCGGGCGAGGACCTCCTCCAGGCTGAACGGCTTGGTGACGTAGTCGTCGCCGCCCGCGGTGATCCCGGCGATGCGGTCCTCGACGGCGTCCCGCGCGGTCAGGAACAGCACGCAGACGTCGGGGGCGTCGGCGCGCAGCCGCCGCAGCACCTCCAGGCCGCCGATGTCGGGCAGCATCACGTCCAGCACGACGGCGTCCGGGCGGAAGTCGCGGGCCGCGGCGAGGGCGCCCGCGCCGTCCCCGGCGGTGCGGACCGCCCAGCCCTCGGACGCCAGCACGCGCGACAGCACCTCGGCCAGATCGGGCTCGTCGTCGACGACCAGGACGCGGACGGGCGTGCCGTCGGCGCGGCGCAGTCCGGCGCCGGCGGGTTCGGGAGTGCTCATGATGGGATCAGCCTCCCTCTCCAACCTCTGCGTTCGCTCAGAGAAACCTCTCAACCGGGCTGTTCCCCCCTGAATCAGAAGGAACGCAGAAACTCGGTTGGCAGGGTGGCCCGCATGACCACGACCAGGCATGACATCAGGCGCCCAGCGCCGCCGGCGCCCCGCGCCGCGGCGTGGCGCGTCCCGTCCTCGTGGCCGCAGGTGCTGATCTACGCCGGCGCGGCGGCCGTGCTGCTGCTGTGGTGGCACGGGACCCGGTCGGTCACCGGCCTGGACGGCTGGCTGACCGAGGCGGGCCGCGTCACCGGGCTGCTGGCGGGCTACGGCTGCGCCGTGCTGCTCGCGCTGATGGCGCGGATCCCGGCACTGGAACGGGGCGTCGGCACCGACCGGCTGGCCCGCTGGCACGCGATGGGGGGCCGGTACACGGTCTCCCTGATCTGCGCGCACGTCCTGTTCATCATCTGGGGATACGCGGTGACGTCGCACACCGACGTCGTCCACCAGACCACCTCGATCGTCTTCGGCTACCCCGAGATGCTCAAGGGCACGCTCGGGTTCCTGCTGTTCATCGGCGTCGGGATCACCTCGGCGCGGGCCGCGCGCCGCCGGATGCGCTACGAGACCTGGCACTACCTGCACTTCGCCACCTACCTGGCGATCTTCCTGGCGTTCGGGCACCAGCTCGCCAACGGCGCCCAGTTCGTCTCCAGCCCGCTGGCCAGGGCCGCCTGGTACACGCTGTACATCGGCGTCGCCGTGGTGCTGGCGTGGTTCCGGTTCCTGATGCCGCTCGTGCGGGGCCTCCGGCACGACCTGCGGGTCGCCGCCGTCCGGCCCGAGGCGCCGGGCGTCGTCTCCGTCTACATGACGGGACGGCATCTGGAGGAGCTGCGGGTCCAGCCCGGCCAGTTCTTCCGGTGGCGGTTCCTCACCCGGGGCCTGTGGTGGGCGGCCAACCCGTACTCGCTGTCGGAGACCGCCCGCGGAGGCCGGCTCCGGATCACCGTGAAGGAGGCCGGCGACCACAGCCGGGCCCTCGCACGGCTGCGTCCCGGCACGCGGGTGTGGGCGGAGGGCCCGTACGGCGGGTTCACCGGGGCGCGCCCGCACCACGAGCGGGCGCTGCTGCTGGCCGGCGGTGTCGGCATCACGCCGCTGCGGACGCTGTTCGAGACGCTCCCCGGCGACGTCGTCCTCATCTACCTGGCCCGCAGGCCCGAGGACCTGGCGCTGCGCGGCGAGCTCGACGCGATCGCCGCCGCGCGCGGCTCCCGCGTCCTGTACTTCGTGGACGAGCCGGCCGGCTATTCGCTGCCGCTGCACGGGCGGGCGCTGCGCGGCCTGGTCCCGGACATCCGGCACCGGGACGTGTACCTGTGCGGACCGCCCGGCATGACCGACGCCGCGTTCCGGGCGCTGAAGCAGGCGGGCGTGCGCCGCCGCCACATCCGCAACGAGTCGTTCGAGTTCTGAGAGGGCCGTCCCATGCGCAGAGCATTGATCGCCACGGGGTCGACCGTCGCCGGCGTCGCCCTTCTCCTCGGCCTCAAGCCGCATCACAGCGAGGTGACGGGGGTGTCCTCGTCCGCGCCGCAGAGCAGCGCGCCCGGCACCGCCAGCGGCTCCTCGTCGGGGTCCTCGGGGTCCTCGGGGTCGTCCGGGTCATCCGGGTCCTCGGGGTCGTCCGGGTCGTCGGGCGGGACGTCCGCGAAGACCGGCGGCACGTTCAAGGGCGACGTCATCGACACCCGGTACGGCCCCGTGCAGGTCGAGATCACCACGTCCGGGGGGAAGCTGAAGGCCGTCCGCGTCCTGCAGGTGCCCTCGGAGAACGGGCGCGACCGGGAGATCGCCGGCTTCGCGGTACCGCAGCTCACCCAGGAGGCGCTCAAGGCGGGCAACGCGCACATCGACGCGGTGTCCGGCGCCACCTACACCAGCGAGGGCTACATCCAGTCGCTGCAGAGCGCATTGGACGCCGCCCATGTCTGAGTCGATCCGGCACGTCGAGCACGTCATGGGGACGGTGTTCTCGTTCGACATCCGCTCCCCCCGCACCCCGGAGATCACCGTGGCGCTCGCGGGGGCCGTCGCGTGGCTCCACCACGTCGACCGCGTGTTCTCCACCTACCGCGAGGACAGCGACGTCTCCCGGCTGGCGCGCGGCGAGATCGACCTGGCCGGCTGCGACCCCGACGTGGCCGGCGTGCTGCGGCGATGCGACGAACTGGAGCGCGAGACCGGCGGGGCGTTCAGCGCCAGGGCGGACGGGCGGCTCGACCCGAGCGGCCTGGTGAAGGGCTGGGCGATCGAGCGGGCGTCCGCGATCCTCCACGACGCCGGAGCCCGCGACCACTGCGTGAACGGCGGCGGCGACATCCAGCTGCGCGGCGAGGCCGCCCCCGGCGAGCCCTGGCGGATCGGCCTCGCCGACCCCGCGGACCCCGCGGCCCTGGCCGCCGTGGTGTCCGGCACCGACCTCGCCATCGCGACCTCCGGCACCGCCGAACGCGGCCACCACATCGTCGACCCGCGCACCGGGCGGCCCGCCGCCGAGCTGGCCTCCCTCACCCTCGTCGGACGGCACCTCACCGAGGTCGACGCGCTCGCCACCGCCGCGTTCGTCATGGGCGGCGCGGCCCGCGAGTGGGCGTCCGCGCGCCCCGGCGTCGAGGCGTTCGCCGTCGCGCCCGACCGGACCCGCTGGTGGACGCCCGGTTTCGAGCGCCTGGCGCTGCTGCCCGCCGCGCCCGGTGCGCCGGGAACGCGCTGATCCGCAGCCTTAGGGCGCGGACCGGGTAGGTTGGGAGCGCCGTACCGTACCGCCGCGAACCGCACGAGAGGGACAGCCCATGCCCAGCCCCGCAGGCGACCGGCGTGCGAAGGGCGGCCTCGAGGCCGAGGTCCTGGCGGTCCTGAAGGGGTCCGGCGAACCGCTCACCCCCCGTCAGGTCGGGGAGCGGCTGGCCCGCCCGCTCGCCTACACGACGGTGATGACCGTCCTGGCACGGCTGCACGAGAAGGGCCAGGCCGGACGGGAGCGCGCGGGACGCGGCTACGCGTACACGTACCGGCGCGACGAGGCGGGCCGCAGGGCCGCGCAGATGAAGCGGCTCCTCGGCGGCGAGGACCAGCACGCCGACGTCCTCGCGCACTTCGTCGGCGAGCTGTCCCCCGAGGACGAGGACGTCCTGCTCCGGCTGCTCGGCGGCGACCCCCGCGAGCAGCCGTCCTGACGGCACGGCAGCCAGGCGGCACGGCGGCGGGACGGCACGGCGGTTGGACGGCGGGGGCGCCGCGCTAGAGCAGCCCGGCCTCCTTCTCCGGAACGCGCGGCCTCGCGGGACGCCGCGCGTGGACGGGCCTGACCAGGTCGTCGAGCAGCGCGTCCCATTCGGCGCCGACCGCCTCCGGCGTGTAGCGGGCCGTCGCGCCGACGGCCTGCTCTCCGAGCCTGGCGCGCAGCCCTTGGTCGTCCATCATCCGGCCGATCGCCGACGCGAGCGCCGGCACGTCGCCGTCCTTCACGAGCAGGCCGTCGACGCCGTCGGTGAGCAGCTCCCGGGGACCGGTCGGGCAGTCGAACGACACCACCGCGAGGCCCTTGCTCATCGCCTCCAGCAGCACCAGCGGCAGCCCCTCGTACCGCGAGCTGAGCACGAAGATCGACGCCTTCGCCATCGCCGTGCCGATGTCGCCCGTCCGGCCCATCAGGAACGCGCTGGACGACAGCCCCCGGCGGTCGATCCGGCGCTGCAGCCGCTGCCGCCACGGGCCGCCGCCGTAGATCCGCAGCGTCCAGCCCG
Source organism: Actinomadura sp. RB99 (assembly GCF_014706005.1). Classification (NCBI taxonomy): domain Bacteria; kingdom Bacillati; phylum Actinomycetota; class Actinomycetes; order Streptosporangiales; family Thermomonosporaceae; genus Actinomadura; species Actinomadura sp. RB99. The sequence goes on from NZ_JABMCA010000007.1 coordinate 175,150, forward strand.
GATGGTCCGCCGCGACCCGCTCCCAGGCGTCCAGCAGCAGGTCGAAGCCCTTCTGCCGGACGAGCCGGCCGGCCGCGAGCACCGTCCGCGCGGCGGGGTCGGCGGGCCCGCCGTCCAGCTCGGGCAGCGCGTTCGGGATGCACACCAGCCGCCGCGCGTCCGGCAGCTCGCGGCGGTACCCGGCCAGGTCGGTCGCGGTCAGCGTGACGACCGCGTCGAGCCGCCCGTACCGGCGCAGCACCCGCTCGCGGACGGCGGGCCGGTGGCAGCCGAGGTTCATGTGCTCCTGCCCGACCGTGCGCACCTCCGGCGGCGCGAACACCGCCGCCGCGAGGTTCAGGCTCGGCCGGGTGGTGATCAGCAGGCCGGTGCGCAGCGACCGCAGGAACCGGATGAGCAGCAGGTCCGTCCAGAGCGAGCAGCGCCGGTAGGACGGCTCGCCGACCGGGACGAGCAGGCTCGGCAGCCGCGACAGCACCCGGCGGGCGAGGCCGCGCGCCCCGCCGGGCGGCGCCACCCGGTCGTCGAGGCTGGACACGCGGACGCCGTCCGGGATCGGGAAGCTCGGCCGGCGCAGCTCCCGGATCAGCCCGACGACCTCGACCTCGCGCTGCCGCGCGAGCTGCCCGGCGCAGTTCAGCACGGTCCGGACCGTGCCGCCCGCCCCGTAGGCGTGCTGGACCAGGAAGACCACCTTCCGGGCCGTCGCGGCGGGCGCGCGCCGCGCCCGCCGCCGGTTCGCCGGGCGCAGCAGCAGCAGCGCGAGCGGCTCCAGCATCGCGGACAGCGCCCGCACGGCCGTCCTGCCGCCCCATCGCACCGCGCGCCGCAGCACCGTCCCGCGCTCGCGGCCACCCGCCCCGATCACGACATCCGCCCCCCAACGGAGCGAAGCGCCCAGGCTTCACCCCGCTCGACCTACTACCGGTTACGTAGTACTACATGCCCCGGCGACCGGGACCGCATCCAGGCATTACCCCGATTGCTCCCGAACGTGCCGTAAACGATCGAGGGTCGGAGCGCGGCCGTCCGGTGCCGGACGGGTGCGTTCCGCATTCGGCGCATCGCCCCATGGCGAACTCAAGGTGGCGTATGCTTTTGGTGATCGCTCGACCACACAGAGTGATCACAGTCGACTCCCCGGGGGACGGCATGCCTGGACTGCCCCGCGCCGCCTGGCTCTACGTCTGCGTGGTCATCGCCCTGGCGGCGGTCCTGATCGGCGCGTCGTCCCCCGGGGGCGTCGATCCGCGCGTGCTGGTCGCGCTGGTCGCGCTGTTCGTCCTCTGCGACTCCCTGCCGGCCCGGCTGACCGTCGAGCGGGCCCGGATGTCGCTCGGCTTCGCGGTGAGCCTGGCGTCCGTGGTGCTCCTCGGCCCGGCGGGCGCCGCGCTCGTCGGGCTGAGCGCGGTGGCGACCGGGCAGCGCGGGGTCGCCCTCGTCAAGCGGCTGTTCAACGGCGCGCAGTTCGCGGTCGGCGGCTACGCGGCCGGGGTGGTGTTCCGCGCGCTCGGCGGCGCCCGGTTCGAGCCGGGGCAGGCCGGCTGGGTCTGGGACGCGCTCGGCCCGTTCGTCGGCGCGCTGCTGACTTTCGTGCTGGTCAACCTCGTCCTGACCTCGGGCGCGCTGCTGCTCAGCGGCGAGTCCGAACCCGGCGAGATGGTGCGCGACAGCGGCCAGCTCGCGGGGGTGTGCGTCGGGTACGGGATGTACGGGCTGCTGATCGCGGGCCTGTGGCCGGCGCTCGGGCCGCTGGTCGCGGTGCTGGTGCTGCTGCCGCTGTTCGTCACCCGGTGGGCGCTGGAGCAGACGTTCGGGCAGCGCCGCGCCTACGACGCGACGCTCGCCGCGCTGTGCCAGGCCGTCGAGACCAAGGACCCGGCGACCCGCGGGCACTCCGAGCGGGTGTCGCGCGGCGCCGTGATGATCGCGCGGCAGATCGGGATGCGCCCGGAGCGGGTCGAGGCGATCCGGTACGCGGGCATGCTGCACGACATCGGGAAGATCGGCGTCCCGACGAAGATCCTGCGCAAGGGCGGCGGCCTCACCGAGGAGGAGTTCGCCGCGATCCAGCTGCACCCGATGCGCGGGCTGGAGATCGTCCGCGAGATCGGGTTCCTGGACGAGGCGCTCGCCGGGATCATGCACCACCACGAGAAGATGGACGGCGGCGGCTACCCGATGGGCCTGGTCGGCGACGAGATCCCCGAGTTCGCCCGGGTGATCGGCGTGGCGGACGCCTTCGACGTGATGACCTCCGCCCGCCCCTACAAGGACCCGATGCCGGTCGGCGACGCCCAGCGCGAGCTGCGGCGCTGCGCGGGCAAGCACTTCGACCCGGTGATGGTGGAGGCGTTCCTGCGCGCCCTGGAGACGCACGGCTGGGAGCCGCAGCGGGAGCAGCGCGTCGACACCGGCCACGAGGAGCCCGCCGGCCGCTGACGCCCGCGCGCGTGGCGGCCGGGCTCTCGCCGCGATGCCGCCTGACCTGGGGTTTCCGTACCGAGTCCGCTCGCCGAGTTTGCCCGTCCTGGGGCATAGGGCGCGCTCGTCCGGAGACATCGCCCTTGACGCATCGTCGGACGGAACGGGTGGTGAACGTGCGCGCCAGGCGTGGACACAGGGCGGCGGGCCCGAACTGGCCGCTGCTGCTGGGACTGATCGCGACCGGGTTCCTCATCTACCTATGGGTGTGGGCGGCGACGCAGGGCGGCCCGCCGTGGCCGCCCCGGTGACCTGGCCGTCCGCCGCGCCAGCGGTCTCCGACAGTCGGCCGTCCCGCATCGACCAGACCCGGTCCACCGCGTCCAGCTGGGCGAGGTCGTGGGTGACCATGACGGTGGCCACGCCGCGCTCGCGGGTGAGACGGGCGAGCAGGGCGACGACCGAGGCGCCCCGCTCGTGATCGAGCGCGCTGGTGGGCTCGTCCACCAGCAGCACGCGCGGGTCGTTCATCAGCGCGCGGGCGATGTTGACGCGCTGCCGCTCGCCGCCTGAGAGCTGGTGCGGCCGCTTGTGCTCCAGCCCGGCCAGCCCCACCGCCGCGAGCAGCTCGCGGGCGCGGTCGGCGGCGGCGCGGGCCGAGCGGCCCGCCATGTGCGCCATCACGGTCAGCTGGTCGAGCGCGGTCAGCGCGGGCAGCAGGTTGGGCTGCTGGAACACGACGCCGATGTGGTCGCGGCGCAGCCGGGTGCGCTCGGCGGGGCTCAGCCCGGCGGCGTCCCGTCCCGCGACGGCGACCGTGCCGGACGCCGGGGCGATCAGCAGCGCGGCGACCGCGAGCAGGCTCGACTTGCCGGACCCGGACGGGCCGGCGACGGCCGCGAACTCGCCCGCCGCGACGTCCATCGTCACGTGGTCGAGGGCGGTCAGCGTGCGGTCCCCGTCGGGGTAGGTCAGCACGACGCCGGTGAGGGCGAGTCCGGCCGGCGCGGTGCTCGCCGGGCGATTCGGCGGGGTGTTCATCGGGCGGCTCCCAGTGCGGTCAGCGGATCGACGGCGGTGATCTTCCGGACGGCGAGGGCGGCCCCGGCGGCGCCGAGCACGATCATGGCGGCGACCGGCAGGACGGTGGTGCCGGCCGACACGACGAACGGGACGCGGCCCGCGACCGCGGCCCCGGCCAGCCCGCCGGCCAGGCCGCCGGCCCCTGCCCCGGCCAGCAGCACCAGGACGGCCTGCGCGAGCGCGTCGCGCAGCAGGTAGCCGGTGCTCGCGCCGAGCGCCTTCAGCACGGCGACGTCGCCGCGGCGCTGGATCGTCCAGACGGTGAAGAACGCGCCGATGACCAGCGCCGAGATGGCGAGCAGGAACCCGCGCATCAGTTGCAGCGACCCGTTCTCGGCGCTGAACGACGGGATCGCCGACCTCGCGTCGCGAAGCGCGACGGCGGTGGTGCCGAGCCGCGCGTCGGCGGCCCGCAGGTCCGGGCTCCCGTGCGTGCGCAGCAGCAGGACCGTCGCGGCCTCGCCGCCGCCCTGCGGGTCCACCGCCCGCCAGTCGGCGAGCGCCAGCCAGGCGACCGGGGTGTGGCTGTACGACGCGTCGCCGCGGACCCCCGCGACGGCGAGGGAGCGCCCGGCGACCTGGATCCGTGCGCCCGCTGCGAGGCCGGTGCGGTCCGCCAGCTCTTTCGACAGGACGGCCTGCCCGGCGGCCGGGGCGCCGCCGCCGGCCTTCCCGCCGGGAGCCACGCCGAAGAAGGCGGCGGGCACGCCGCGTTCCCCGCCCGAGCCGTAGGACAGGCGGCCCATGGCGATGCCGAGCGGCTCGGCCGTCACGCCGGGGACGTCCCGCCAGCCGTCGAGCGTCCGCTGGTCGATCCGGCTGTCGGAGAACGAGGGCTTCCCGTCCGCCGACGCGGCGGTGCCGAACGCGACGCGGTCGGCGGGCAGGCCCTCGACGGCGGAGCCGCTGTCCCTGGCGAGCCCCGCGGTGAGCCCGGACAGCATCGTCACCAGCAGCGTGATGAGCAGCACCACCGCGCCCATGAGCGCGAACCGCCCCTTGGCGAAGCGCAGGTCCCTGAGCGCGACGAACACCGTGCGTCCCCCCGTTCTTCGGTGATCTGGACGCTTCCAGCCTCCGCCGCGCGCGCCCCCGGGCGCATCGTCCGCGCGCACCGCCGGACCGCCTTACTCCGGACGGTCCCGGATCCACCTTTCGATCGATTCCGGGGACCGTCCGGTCGCCTACGCTGGGTGAGAAATGAGGGACGATCCGTTCTCGCCGGCGGTGCGGCTGCTCGGCTGGGCCGTGCACGGCACCTTCCTGGTGCTGCTCGCGATCGCCCTGGTCCGCGTGGCGCACGCCGGCCTGGCCTGGGCCACCGCGGGCGGCGTGCTGCTCGGCATCGCGTACGCGGCCGCGGTCGTCCCGCGACTGCGCGAGCACCGCACCCGTCCGGCGCTCGCGCGCGCGTGGCTGGGGCTGATCAGCGCGGGGTGGGTCGCGCTGGCGCTGGCGTCCCCGGACTTCGTGTGGCTGGCGTTCCCGCTGTTCTTCGCCTACCTGCACCTGCTGCCGCCGCCGGCGGCGCTGCCCGGGGTGGCCGTGCTGACGGGCGCGGCGATCGCCGCGTCCGCGTGGCACGGCGGCGGGCCGACGCTCGCCGAGGTGCTCGGCCCCTGCATCGGCGCGGCCGTGGCGACGATGATGGCGCTGGCGTACGGGGCGCTCTACCGGGAGAGCGAGCGGCGCCGGCTGCTGATCGAGGAGCTGGTGCGCACCCGGGAGCGGCTCGTCCGCGCGGAGGCGGGCGCCGCTCGGCTCGCCGAGCGCGAGCGGCTCGCCCGGGAGATCCACGACACGCTCGCGCAGGGCATGTCGAGCATCATCCTGCTGCTGAGGGCCGCGCGCCGCGACCTCGACCACGCCCCGGGCGCGGCGCGCGGACGGCTGGACGAGGCGGAGAAGGCCGCCGCCGAGAACCTGGAAGAGGCCCGCACGTTCGTGCGGGGGCTCGCGCCGCCCGTCCTGCAGCGGTCGTCGCTGACGGACGCGCTGCGCCGCGTCACCGAGTCGGCGGGCGCGCGGTCCGCCGCCCGGATGCGGTTCGAGGTGTCCGGGACGCCCGCCGGGCTCCCGACCGAGTACGAGGTGGCGCTGCTGCGCATCGCGCAGGGCGCGCTCGGCAACGCCGGCCGCCACGCGGCCGCCCGGAACGTCGGCGTGACGCTGACCTACCTTGACGACATGGTGGTGCTGGACGTGTTCGACGACGGCCGCGGCTTCGACCCGTCCGCCGCCGCCCCCGCCGAGCCGGACGTGCCGGGCGAGCCGGACGTGCCGGGCGAGGGCACCGGCTACGGGCTGCGCGCCATGCGGGACCGGGCGCGCGCGCTCGGCGGGACGCTGACCGTCGAGTCGGCGCCGGGCGAGGGGACGGCGGTGGTGGCGAGCCTGCCGCTGCCCGCCGGGCCGGAGGACCGATGAGCGACCCGATCCGGATCCTGCTCGTCGACGACCATCCCGTGGTCCGCTCCGGCATCCGCGCCATGCTGCTCGACCAGCCCGACTTCGCGCTGGTCGGCGAGGCCGCGACCGGCGAGGAGGGGGTCGCGGAGGCCGCCCGGCTGCGCCCCGATGTCGTCCTCATGGACCTGCAGCTCGGCGCCGGGCTGCACGGCGCCGAGGCGACCCGGCGGATCACCTCGGCGGGGCCGCGCCCGCCGCACGTGCTGGTGCTGACGACGTTCGACTCCGACTCCGACATCCTCGCGGCGATCGAGGCGGGCGCGACCGGCTACCTGCTCAAGGACGCGCCGCCGGAGAAGCTGCACGCCGCGATCCGGTCGGCCGCCGCCGGGGACAGCACGCTCGCGCCGTCGGTCGCGTCCCGGCTGCTGGGCCGGATGCGGGCGCCGTCGGCGAGGCTGACCGGGCGGGAACTGGAGGTGCTCGGCCTGGTCGCCGAGGGCCTGTCGAACCGGCAGATCAGCAAGCGGCTCTTCCTCAGCGAGACGACCGTGAAGACGCACCTGGTGCACATCTACGCGAAGCTGGAGGTCGACTCCCGCACCGCCGCCGTGGCGGCCGCCACCCGCAGCGGCCTGATCCGCCCCCGCTGACCGCCCGGCTCAGGTGGGGCCGTGGACGCGGTACTTGGCGGCGTCCGCCCACTTGACGTCCAGTCCGAGTCCGGGACGGTCCGGGTCGGGCCGCAGCGCGCCGCCCTCCGGGCTGAGCGTCCCGTCGAAGACCAGGTCCTCGAAGCGGACGTGGTCGTGGAAGTACTCCAGGTGCCGCAGCCGCTCGACGGCGCAGAACGCGTGCGCCGACACGGCCGGGGCGCAGTGCGCGGACAGCCCGGTCTGCCGGGCCGCCGACAGGCCCGCGACCTGCAGCAGCCCGGTGACGCCGCCGCAGCGTGTCACATCGGCCTGCAGGCAGTCCACGGACGGGCCGTCCAGCAGGTCCGCGAAGTCCTTCAGCACGAACCCGTACTCGCCGGCGGCCACCTCGAGCCGCCCTGGCCCGTGCTCGCGGACGAGCCGCAGCCCCTCGGTGTCGTCTGAGCTGACCGGCTCCTCGAACCAGCGCACGTCCCATTCATCGGCGAGGCGGCGCGCCCAGTACAGCGCCGCCTTGCGGGTCAGCGCGCCGTTGGAGTCGACGAACAGGTCGGGGTCGGGCCCGATCGCCTCGCGGACGGCGGTCAGCCGGCGCGGGTCGTCGTCCGGCGACCGGGAGATCTTCAGCTTGACGCGGGGAACGCCCTGCTCGACCCAGCCGGCGAGCTGCCCGGCGAGCCGGTCGAGCGGGTAGTTGGTGAAGCCGCCGCTGCCGTAGACGGGGACGCGGTCGTGGAAGCTCGGCAGCACCTGGAACAGGGGGCGGTCGAGCAGCCGGGCCTTGAGGTCCCACAGGGCGATGTCGACGGCCGACACCGCCATCGCGCCCGCCCCCGGCCGGCCGGCGTTGCGGATCGCGGCGAACATCCGGTGCCAGGTCGCGGCGGGCGCGAGCGCGTCGGCGCCCCGCACGAGCGGGGCGAACGTCGACTCGATGAGCGTCGCGACGGCGGTGGCGCCGTAGGTGTAGCCGATCCCGGTCCGGCCGCCCGCCCGCGCCTCGACGAGGACCATCGTCGTCGACTCCCAGCGCAGGGTGCCGTCCTCCTCCGCGCCGTCCGGGCCGTCCGTCGGCACCGTGAACGCGTGGACCGTGATGCCGTCGACGGGTATGCCGCTGCCCGTGCCCATCGGCCGCTCCCCTCTCGGTTCCGCCTCTAAGTACCGCCGGGAACGGCGGCGAAACGGTCCGGGCCGCCGCGGCACCGCTCCCTGTTTGCCTTGCCCTTCCTCGGGGACGTGGCGAAGGACGGCACACGCGCACCGACCGACGTCTGGAGAGATCATGGGGCAGCAGGTAGCCGACTACGTGCTCGAGCGGCTGCGTGAATGGGGCATCGAGCGGGTCTACGGATACCCGGGCGACGGCATCAACGGCATGCTCGGCGCGTTCGACCGGGCGAAGGGCCGGCCGGAGTTCATCCAGACCCGGCACGAGGAGATGGCCGCGTTCATGGCCTGCGCGCACGCCAAGTTCACCGGCGAGGTCGGGGTGTGCACCGCCACGTCCGGACCCGGCGCGATCCACCTGCTGAACGGCCTCTACGACGCCAAGCTGGACCACCAGCCGGTCGTCGCGATCATCGGGCAGCAGAAGCGGCTGTCGCAGGGCAGCCACTACCAGCAGGAAGTGGCGCTGGAGAACCTGTTCGCGGACGTGTCGGAGTTCGTGCAGATCTGCATGGACCCGGGGCAGATGCGGCACATCATCGACCGCGCGTTCAAGACCGCGCTCACCACCCGCGGCGTGGCGACGATCATCATCCCGGAGGACGTCCAGGAGAGCGACGCCGTCCCGTCGCCGCCGAAGGAGCACGGCGCGGTGTACTCCAGCGTGGGGTGGAGCCGGCCGCGCATGCTGCCGAACCCGGAGGAACTGCGGAAGGCCGCGGACATCCTCAACGAGGGCAAGAAGGTCGCGATGCTGATCGGGCAGGGCGCGGCGAACGCGGAGGCGGAGGTCATCGAGGTCGCCGAGCTGCTCGGCGCCGGGATCGCCAAGGCGCTGCTCGGCCGCGAGGTCGTCCCGGACGACCTGCCGTTCGTCACCGGCCCGATCGGGCTGCTCGGCTCCAAGGCCAGCGATGAGATGATCATGAACTGCGACGTGCTGTTCATGATCGGGTCCAGCTTCCCGTACGCCGAGTGGCTGCCGGACGAGGGCAGCTGCAAGGGCGTCGAGATCGACATCGACGGCCGGATGATCGGCATCCGCTACCCGATGGACGCGCACGTCGTCGGCGACGCGAAGGAGACGCTCACGGAGCTGATCCCGCTCCTGAAGCGCAAGAAGGACCGGTCCTGGCGGGAGAAGATCGAGGAGAACGTCCGCGCCTGGAACACGGTGATGGACAAGCGCGCCGCGCAGTCCTTCGGCGGCAAGATCAACCCGCAGGCGGTCGCGCACGAGCTGTCGCCGCTGCTGCCGGACGGCGCGATCCTCACCGCCGACTCCGGCTCGGCCACCAACTGGTGGGCCCGGCACATCAAGCTCCGCGACGGCATGAAGGCCTCGCTGTCCGGGACGCTCGCGACGATGGGGCCCGGCGTGCCGTACGCGATCGCGGCGCGGTTCGCGTACCCGGACCGTCCGGTGATCTGCTTCGTCGGGGACGGCGCGTTCCAGATGAACGGCATGAACGAGATGCTGACCGTCAAGCGGTACGCGGACCGGCTGGCCGGTTCACCGCCGCTGGTCTTCTGCGTGTTCAACAACCAGGACCTCAACCAGGTCACCTGGGAGCAGCGCGCGATGGGCGGCGACCCGAAGTACCCGGGCTCGCAGACGATCCCGGATTTCCCGTATGCCAAGTTCGCCGAGCTGGCGGGGCTGAAGGGCATCTACTGCGACGAGCCGAAGAAGGTCACCGACGCCTGGAAGCAGGCGCTGTCCAGCGACCGCCCGGTGGTGCTGGAGTTCGTCGTGGACAACGAGATCCCGCCGATCCCGCCGCACATCATGAGCGACCAGGCCAAGAAGACCGTCAAGGCCGGCTTCAAGGACCCGCAGAAGTTCGGCATCGCCGAGCGCGGCTTCCGGCAGAAGCTCACGGACCTCTACGAGAGCCTCCCCGGCCGCAAGCACTGACGGCCGCCGCGCTTCGCCGGCCTGCGGCGAGCCGTCGTCATGCGCGGTGCCAAGACGACGGCTCGCCGCACCCCATCGTGCGGCGGTGGATCAGTGTGCGGCGGTGAGGTGCGCGAACGCGACGGTGTTGTCCCTGTAGTGGCGGGCGGCGGGGTCGAACCGGCCGCCGCAGGTGATGAGCCGGAGGGACGGCCCCGCCGTGTCGGCGTACACCGTCCGCGTCGGGAAGGCGTCCTTCGGGAAGCGGCGGACGGCGTCGACGGTGAACACCGCCGTCGTCCGGTCCGCGCGCCGCACCCAGACGGTCTGGCCGGGGCGCAGCCGTCCCAGCCGGAAGAACACCGACGGCCCCGCCGCCGAGTCGAGATGCCCCTCGATGACGGCGGTGCCCGCCTCCCCCGGCGTGACGGAGCCGGTGTACCAGGCGGGCTCGTCCTCGTGCGGGGGGCGGGGCGGTCGCAGCGTGCCGTCGGACCGGAGCCCGGCCCGCCCGACGCGGGCGCGGACGCCGAGCGCGGGGATCGTGAGCCGGGTCGGCGCCGCGGCGGGCAGCGCGAGGGCGTCCGCCGCCTCCGGTTCCCGCGGCGGAGCCCAAGTGGGCGCCGCGGGCGGTGCCTGCGGCGCCCGGTCCCGCTGCCCGGCGACCGAGGCCGCGACGGCGGCGGCCCCGCACGCGACCGCCGCGAGGCTCAGCCCGAGGGCGCGGCGGTCGCCGCGGAAGAAGGCGGTCCTCATGCGGGCCGGAACGTCGCGCGGTCCCGCCGCCGGACGAACAGGACGCGCGCGAGCGCCCCGGCGCCGAACAGCACCGCGCCCGCGCCGAACAGCCACGCGCCCGTGGCATCCCTGGCGACGGCGGTGGAACCGGTCCCCGTCCCGGCGCCGCCCGCCGGGACCGCTTTCAGCACGCCGCAGAGCGCGGGCGACGTCACGGCGAGCGGCAGCGAGGGCACCAGCTCGCTCTTCTCGTTCCGGGCCTTCCGGCCGAGGGTCCTCGGGTCGTCACCGTGGACGACGACGACCGCGATGCCCTTGTGCAGGGAGGCGACGGCCGCCGGGCTCAGCGTGATCGTCCGCTCGTAGCGCACGCTCGGCCCCTTCGGCGCGTTGTTCAGGTTCGTGCCCCCCTGCGGGGTGATGTCCCCCTTCACCGAGAGGGTCGCCTGGATCGGGCCGTAGTACGGCCTGCCCTCCGCCGTACTGATGACGCCGTCGCCGTTCCGGTCGGCGGACGCGGGCGGGCACATGCCGCGGGCGCCGCCGTGGATGTGCTGCAGGTGCGGGTACGGCCTGCCGTCGAGCGTCGCCGCGAGCCCGGAGTACCGCTCGGTGATCGTCGCGGTGCTCCCGCGCAGCCGCAGCGTCAGCCGTCCGGAGCCGGTCTGGTGGTTCAGGGGCCGCAGCCGGGCCTGGTACGTGACGGTGCCCGCGCCGGTCGACCCTCCTCCGGCCGGGCCTCCTCCGGCCGGCGCCGCCGACGCTGCTGGGGCCGTCGCCGTCAGCGCCAGGCCGGCCGCACCGCCGAGCGCCAGCGCCACCCGCCCACCCCGCGACCGAATTGCTCCTTTTATCCGCATTCCTGCCCTTCCCCCCGGCGCCGCCCATCGCTTGGTGATCGCAGGGGAATTGCCCCGGCACAAAGCCCGCTAATGCGCATCGGGCTCACAGGAACGGCAAAATCCGGCGGACCGGAGCGGGCACCGCCGCCCGGCCGCCCGTGCGGGCGGCCGGGCGACCACCGGTGCGGGCGGCCGGGCGGCCACCGGTCAGCCGAGTTCCAGGAGCAGCGCCGCCGACCAGCTGAAATTGGTGGAGTTCAGCGCCGCGCCGGTCAGCGGGTCGTAGTTCTCCGCGATCGGGGCGTCGCCGAGCAGGCCCGCCGCCGAGCCGCGCAGCCGGTCCGCGAGGGACGCCGCGTCCCGCCGGTAGCCGTACCGCTGGAGCCCGGCCAGCGCGAAGTACGCCTGGTCGAGCCAGACGGGCCCGCGCCAGTACTCCTCGGGCGCGAAGTACGGCGAGCTCTTCGCCACCGTCGCGAACGGCACCTTCGTCGCGAACTCCCCCGGGTCGGTGAGCTTCCCCCGGACGGCGGCGGCCTCGGCGCCGCCCGCGACGCCCGCCCACAGCGGGATCGCGCCCTCGATGCCCCGGCCCCGCTCGGTGAGGCGCCGGCCCGAAGCGAGGTCGGTGTCGTAGAAGTAGCCGGTCGCCGGGTCGTACATCGCCTCGCGGACGGCGGCGGTGACGGCGCGCTGCCGGGCCGTCCAGCGGTCGGCGTCGGCGCCGCGGCCGAGCCGCCGGGCGATCGCGGCGAGGTAGCCGTCCTCGGCGGCGAGGTAGGAGTTGAGGTCGACCGACTCCTGGTTCAGCGAGTAGCCGACGAGGCGCCCGCCCGCGTCGCGGTTCTCGACCACGCCGGTGCCGAGCGCGGCGTCGAAGCGCGGCGCGTTGTCCATGCCGCTCTCCCAGGCGGCGGCCTGCCGGGCGTCCTCCGGCGTCGCGTTCGCGGGGTCGACGGTGGCGCCGTACTCGGCGAGGCCGTCGTGGTCGTGGTCCCGGTCGCGGTACCACCAGTCGTGGTAGGCGACGAGCTTCGGGTACATCTCGCGCAGGAACGCCGCGTCGCCGTTGCGCTGGTAGACCTCCCAGACGGCCCAGGCGGCGAGCGGCGGCTTGCTGTTGCGCTCGTTCCAGTTGCCGCCGCCCTGCGCGGGGTCGTTGTAGAACACGCAGTCGGGGATCATGCCGGCGTCCTGCGGGCGGTCCTTGGAGTCCGCGCGGACCTGGTAGTCGAACATCGACCTGATCTGCGACTCCGCGAGCGCGGGCGCGAAGCGGGCGGTGCCGACGGCCTGCTTCCAGGTGTCCCAGGCCCAGAACCCGCCGGTGAACCACTTGTAGGTGATGGACGGGGTCATCCCGCCGTGCTTGAGCATCCCGGCGGGACCGCGCCAGTTCGTGACCAGCGTCTCCAGCGACTTCACGGCGAGGCGGCGGCGGTCCGCCGGGACGCCGCGGGTCACGGCGGCGACGTAGCCGCGCCAGCGCTCGTCCGTCGCCGCGATCACCCGATCGGGATCGCGCAGCGGCGCGGCGGTGTCCTCCCGGCTCCGCTCGGCGGCAGTGAAGGTGTAGCTCTCGGTCCAGGCCAGCGCGGACGACCGGTGCGGCGCGACGGTCAGCGGGCGGGCCAGGTCGGTGCGGTAGGCGTCCCCGGTGACGGTCGTACGGACGGGCCCGTCGTGCCGGACCTCGAACCGCTCGGTGCCGCCGGTGAGGTAGTCCCACGTCTTCCTGACCTTGGCGAACGCGACCGCGACGCCGTCCGCGGTGGCGTGCAGGGACGGCGCGCCCCGCATCGGCTCGGCGTCGGGGCGCAGCAGCTCGCCCGTCCAGCCGACGTGCAGGGTCCGCGGGGCGCGGCCGGTGTTCGCCACCGACGCCCGGACGAGCGCGGTGCGGTCGGACGCGAACCGCAGCTCCAGTGTGAGCCGCAGCCCCGGCAGGTCGTAGGTCTGGCGGAGCGCGCCGGGCAGCGAGGTGAAGCGCGGGTTCGCCGCGGACGCGAGGTCGATCTCCTTGCCGTTCTCGCTGAGCGTGATGCGGCTGAACGCCTTGCTCAGCCACCACGGATACTCCTGCGCGATGTACAGCGGCCCCGTGAAGCCGCCGTAGGTGGACGTGTCGCCGGGCTTCGGCAGGGCGTAGGCGTGCCAGGCGCCCTGGTCGGCGAACACGTTGACGTCGCTGACCTCGGGCGGCAGGGCCTTCACCGGGACGCCGTGCAGGTCGAGCACGTCGGCGTAGCCGGCGGGGCCCGGCGGCCGGGGAGGCGGGGCGGCCTCGGCGGCGCCCACGGGGAGGACGAGTGCGGAGCCGAGCGTCAGCCCGGCCAGGACATGCAGCGATCGACGCATGACGACCTCTTCGGAAGGGGGTGGGTTCAGGCGCGTGCGGTCTTGACGACCGCCGCTCCGTACGGGGGAAGGCGCAGGGACCGGCGGACGCCGGCGCCGGTCAGCAGGTCGGTTCCGTCCGGCGCGGGCGTCTCGCGCTCCTCACCGCTCTGGTTGAGCAGGAAGTAGTAGGAGTGGCCGGACCCGTCGCGGCGGGTGACCTCGACGCCCGGTGCGGCGTTGAGCACGGGGCGCACCCCGGCGTCGGCGAGCGCCTCGTCCAGCACGGCCCCGATCGCGTCGCCGAGGTGGCAGCCGACGTACCAGGCGCGGCCCTCGCCGTGGGCATTGCGGGTGACCGCAGGTCGGCCCTCCAGCTCGCCGGACAGGTAGGTGCCCGCGACGTCGGCGGTCAGCGGCTCCAGCCACTCGCTCCACAGCGTCGCGGCGGCCCGCCGCCCGCCGATCTCCACCGGGACGGACGCGTCGTCGGGCACGGGCCAGAACTCGTCCACGACGACGCCGAGCACGTCGCGCAGCGGCGCCGGGTAGCCGCCGAGGTGGACGTGGTCGTGCTCGTCGACGATGCCGCTGAAGAAGCCGCACACGAGCCGCCCGCCGCCGGCGACGTACGAGGTGAGCCGCGCGGCCGTGGCCTCCGCCGTCAGGTACAGGTTCGGCGCGAGGACGAGCCGGTACCCCGCCAGGTCGGCGTCCGGCGGCACGAAGTCGACGGCGACGTTGCGGTCCGCCAGGGCGGCGTACCACGTCCGGACGAGGTCGCGGAGCCGGAGCCGGGCGGACGGGCGGTCGTCCAGCTCCAGCGCCCACCAGGAGTTCCAGTCCAGGACGATCGCGACGTCCGACGCGATCCGGGTGCCCGCGACCTCGGCGAGCCGGGCGAGGTCGCGGCCGAGCGCCACGGTCGCGGCCCACTGCCGTCCCTCGGTCCCGCGATGCGGCAGCAGCGCGCTGTGGAACTTCTCCGCCCCGGCCCGCGACGCCCGCCACTGGAAGTGCAGGACGCCGTCCGCGCCGTGCGCCACCGTCTGCAGCGACCACAGCCGCGCCAGCGCGGGCGGCTTCGGCACGTTCACCGGACGCCAGCTCACCGCCGACGGCGCCTGCTCCATCAGCAGCCACGGGCGGCCGCCCTTCAGCGACCGCATCAGGTCGTAGTTCATCGCCGCACCGACGTGCGCCTCCGGATCCGCCGGATCCGGATACGCGTCGTCGGACACCACGTCCTCGTGCGCGGCCCACGTCCAGTAGTCGAGCGGCTTGAACATCGACATGAAGTTCGTCGTCACCGGCACGCCGGGCGTGACCTCGTCGAGCTCGGCCTTCTCCCGCAGGTAGCAGCCGAGGAGCGCGTCCGAGCAGAACCGCCGCCAGTCCAGCGCCTGCGTCGGGTTCACCGGGCCGGGCGCGGTGCGCGGCGGCTCGATCTCCTCGAACGTCCCGTAGCGCTGCGACCAGAAGTCGGTGGCCCACGCGGCGTTCAGCGCGGCGACGTCGCCGTACCGGTCGCGCAGCCAGCACCGGAAGTCCGCCGCGGACGCCTCGCAGAAGCACTCGGTGACGTGGTCGCCGTACTCGTTGTGGACGTGCCACATCGCCAGCGCCGGATGGTCCCGGTACCGGGCGGCGATGGTGCGCGCCAGCCGCGCCGCCGCGTCCCGGTACACCGGGGACGACGGGCAGTAGTGCTGCCGGGACCCGAACTCCAGCCGCACCCCGTCCGCCGTGACCGGCAGGATCTCCGGACGCGCCCGCACCAGCCACGCCGGCGGGGACGCCGTCGCGGTCGCGATGTCGGCGGCGACGCCGTGCTCGGCGAGCAGGCCGAGGACCCGGTCGAACCAGCCGAAGTCCCACTCGTCCGGTCCGGGTTGCAGCCGCGCCCAGGAGAACACGCCGACCGTCACCAGCGTGACCCCGGCCTCCCGCATCAGCCGGGCGTCCTCCGCCCACACCTCCTCGGGCCACTGCTCCGGGTTGTAGTCGCCGCCGTACAGCAGCCCCGGCACCCGCGTGACCCCCCGCACCCCCCGGTTCGCTTCGCTCATCCCTGCTATCGGCGGGGGGACGACCCCCCGCACCCCCCGGTTCGCTTCGCTCATCCTTTGACCGCCCCTCCCAGCAGGCCGGACACGAACTGCTTCTGGAACAGGAAGAACAGCAGCATCACGGGCAGCGTCGCGAGGAACGAGCCGAGGATCAGCCCCGCGTAGTCGACGTGGCTCTGCCCGATGAGCGTGTACAGCGCGACGGGGGCGGTGTACTTGTCCTCGGTGTTCAGCATCAGCAGCGGCCACAGGAAGGCGTTCCACTGCGTCATGAACGAGAAGATGACGAGCGCGCCGAGCTGCGGCCGCACCACCGGCAGCACGATCCGGTAGAAGATCCGCAGGTCGCCGGCACCGTCCATGCGGGCCGACTCGATCAGCTCGTCCGGGAAGCCGAGGAACGCCTGGCGCATCAGGAAGATGCCGAACGAGTTGGCGAGGAACGGCAGGATCACCGCCTGGTAGGTGTCCACCCAGCCGAGGCTCGCCATCATCTGGAACAGCGGGACGAGCAGCACCTGGAACGGGATCATCATCGTCGCCAGCACCAGGCCGAGCAGCAGCCCGCGGCCCCGGAACCGGTACTTGGCCAGCCCGTACCCGCACATCGCGGAGATCAGCGAGCTGAGCACCGTGTACACGACGGAGACGCCGACGCTGTTCAGCATCACCCGGCCGAAGCCGATCGAGTGCTGGAGCGCGACCAGGTTGTGCAGCAGCCGCCCGCCCGGCAGGAACGGCGGCGGCGACGCGAACAGCGCGGCGTTGTCGCGAGTCGAGGCGACCACCATCCAGTAGAACGGGAGGGCGCTGACCAGCGCGCCGGCGGTGAGCGCGAGCACCGCGGCGGCGCGGCCGAGCAGGCGGACGCGGCGCGGCGCGGGCGGCCGGATCCGCGTGCGCGGCGGTGTGCGGGGCGGCGTGCGCGGGGGTGTGGACGCCCGCGCGGGCAGGGAGGTCATCGCGACGCGTCCTTCCCGAGGAAGCGGAACTGCGCGTACGAGATCAGCCCGATGATCAGGACGACGACCCAGGCGATGGCCGCCGCGTAGCCGAAGTCCAGCTGCTCGAAGCCGACCTTGTACAGGTAGAGGACCGGCGACATGGTGGCGTTGCCCGGCCCTCCCTTGGTGAGCACGTAGTTCTCGTCGAACAGCTGCAGCGTGCCGATCGTCGAGGTGACGAGGCAGAACAGGACGACCGGCCGCAACTGCGGCAGCACCACCCGGACGAACGTGGTCGCCGGCCCCGCGCCGTCGATCGCGGCGGCCTCGTACTGCTCCCGGCCGATGCCCTGCAGCCCGGCGAGCAGGATCACCGCGTTGTAGCCCGTCCACCGCCAGGTGATCGAGCCGATCAGCGCGATCCGCGCCCAGCCGGGGCCGTTCAGCCAGTCGACGCTCGGCAGCCCGACGGCGGTGAGCGCCTGGTCGACGAGGCCGTCGTCGGTCTTCAGCAGGACGCGGAACACCACCGAGTAGGCGACCAGCATCGTCACGGCGGGCAGGAAGCAGGCGATCCGGTACGTCGCGCGGAACCGCAGCCACGACTGGTTCAGCCCGTACGCCATCGCGAGCGCCAGCGCGATCATGACCGGGACCTGGACGACGAGGATGAGCGCGATGTTCCGCATCGACGTCCAGAAGACGGGGTCGTGCATCATCCGGCGGTACTGCGCGAGCCCGACCCAGGTGGTGACGCCGTCGCGGTCGGCGGTGAAGCTCTGGTAGAGCCCGGCGAGCAGCGGATAGGCGAAGAACACGCCGAACAGCGCCGCCGCCGGGCCGGCGAACATCCACGGGGCCGTCCGCGAGGTCCGCCGCCGCCCGCGCGCGGAGGGCGCCTTCGTCCGGGCGGCCGCGGCCGGTTTCCGGGCCGTCGTCTGCTGCGCCATGTCAGCCGGCGATCCGCCGGCCGGTGGCGGCGGCGATCTGCTTGGCGGCCGAGTCGAGCGCCCGCTTCGGATCCTCGCCGTGCAGGACGATGCCGGAGATCGTGCCGTTGACGATGTCGCGGGCCTTCGGCATGTCCTTGGTGTCCTCGACGGGCGGGACGCTGCTCTCCAGGTCGGCGAACGTCTTGAAGACTGGCTGGCCGCCGTAGTACTCCTGCGGGGCCGTGACGTACGGGTCCTTGAGGGCGGGCAGGTAGGCGGGGAACAGCCCCTCGGTCCTGAGCATGGACACCTGGTTCGCGGTGTCCGCGAGCATGAACTCGACGAACGCCCAGGCCGCCGCCGCGTTCTTCGTCTGGCCGCTGACGGCGAGGGCGGACCCGCCGTCGTTGGACGTCCGCACGCCGCCGGCGTCGAACGCGGGCAGCGGCACGACGCCGAACTTGCCTTTGAGCTCCTTCATCTCATCGGTGAGGGTGCCCGACCACCACACCGCGTACGGGGTGGTCGCGACCTTGCCGGCCTTGGTGGCGGCGACGAGGCCGTCCCAGCCCTTCTCGAACTGGATGAGGCCCTTGCCGGCGAGCGTCTTCAGCAGCGTCGCGGCGCGCACGCCCTGCTGGTCGTTGACGGCGATGAGGCCGTTCTTCATGTAGTGCTGGCCCTGCTGCTGGAGCAGCATCGGGAAGACGCTGTCCTCTTCGGGGTCCATGACGAGGAGCTTCTTGCCCGTCCTGGCCTTGATGCGTTCGCCTGCGGCGACGTAGTCGTCCCAGGTGCGGATGGAGGCGGGGTCGACGCCGGCGTCCTTGAGCATGTCGGTGCGGTAGAAGAGGGCGCAGGGGCCGCTGTCCCAGGGCAGCGCGAAGACCTTGCCCTTCTCGTCGGTGACGTACTTCCAGGCGGCCTGCGCGAAGCTCGTCCGGTACCGCGCGGCTAGCGCGGTGACGTCGTAGAGGCCGCCGGGGAAGACGCCGATGTAGCCGGGCAGCCGGCCGCCCTCGACGGTGAGGACGTCGGGCAGGCCCTTGCCCGACTTCAGCCCGACGGTGATCTTGTCGTAGGCGTTGTCGTAGCCGATGTCGACGACCTCGACCCGCACTCCGGGGTGCCGCTGTTCGAAGGCGGGCGCCAGCCGCTTGAGCGCCTTCGCCGCCACGTCCCACGACCAGACGCTGACGGTTCCCTTGATCTGGCCGGACGCGGCCGAGCTCAGCGCGGGCCCGGCCTTGCGGACGCCGCCGGTCGCGCAGCCGGTGGCCGCGAACAGCGTCGAGACGACACCGGCGGTCAGCACCGTCCGCCGCTGGATGCCCGTCGCCATCTTGCCTCCAAGTGGATGCAGGGATAATGCTGTATACAGCACACTGCATCATGTGTTTTCGTCAAGAGGTCCGACGAGAAAGCGACGAAAGCGAGGGAGCGCGTGGGCGTTCACCCGTACATCCCGAACTCCGTGCCCGCGGTGAAGGCGGAGATGCTGGCCGCCGTCGGCGCCGCCGACGTCGCGGAGTTCTACGCGGACGTGCCCGAGTCCATCCGGCTCGGCCGCCCGCTCGACATGCCCCCGCCGCTGCGCTCGGAGGCCGCGCTCGTCCGGCACGTCGGCGGGCTGCTGGCCCGCAACACCGGCACCGGCGACGCCCTCAGCTTCCTCGGCGCGGGCTGCTACCGGCACCACGTCCCGGCGGTCGTCGACGAGGTGGTCAACCGCAGCGAGTTCCTCACCGCCTACGCGGGCGAGCCCTACGAGGACCACGGCCGCTTCCAGGCGCTGTGGGAGTACCAGTCGCTGATGGGCGAGCTGCTGGAGATGGACGTGGTGAACGTCCCGGTCTACGACGGGTACCAGGCGTCCGCGACGGCGCTGCGGATGGCCGGCCGGATCACCGGCGCGCGGCGGCTGCTGCTGGTCACCGCCGTCGCCGCGGACAAGCTCTCCAAGATCGAGGACTACGTGCGGCCGGTGCACGACGTGGTCGTCGTCCCGGTCGACGCGTCCACCGGGCTGGCCGACCTCGCCGCCGTGCGGGCGGAGCTGGCGGCGGGCGACGTCGCCGCGGTCTACGCGGAGGCGCCGTCGGCGTCCGGCATCATCGATCCCGCGCTGACGTCGCTGGCGGACCTCGCGCACGGCGCGGGCGCCCTGTTCGTCGCCGCATGCAACCCGATCTCGCTCGGCGTCGTCGCGCCGCCCGCCGCCTACGGCGCCGACATCGTGTGCGGCGACATCCAGCCCCTCGGCATCCACATGGCCTACGGCGGGCTGAACGGCGGGTTCATCGCCACCCGCGACGAGGAGCGGTTCGTCGCGGAGTTCCCGTCGCGGCTGTTCGGGCTCGCGCCGACCCGCGTCGAGGGCGAGTACGGGTTCGGCGACGTCGCCTACGACCGCACCTCGTTCGCGCTGCGCGAGGAGGGCAAGGAGTGGGTCGGCACCGCCGCCGCCCTCAACGGCATCACCGCCGGCGTCTACCTCGCGCTGATGGGCCCGCAGGGCATGCGCGAGGTCGGCGAGACGATCATGGCGAACACCCGGTACGCGCTGGACCGGCTCGCCGCGGTGCCCGGCGTCGAGACGCCGTACGCCGCCGCGCCGCACTTCGCCGACTTCACCGTCCGCTTCCCCGGCTCCCGCACGTCAGCCGAGGTCAACGACGCCCTGCTGGAGCACGGGATCTTCGGCGGTGCGGTGCTGTCGCGGACCGACGCCCTGTACTGCGTCACCGAGGTGCACACCAGGGACGAGATCGACCGCCTCGCCGACACCCTCCAGGAGATCGTGAATTGACTTCCTTCCCTCCCCGAGGAGAGGGGAGTCCTACGGCTCGCGCCGCGGGCGTTTCTGCTTCACGGCCGACTGCGGAAGGGAGGATCCTTGCCGTCTGACATCGGCTCCACAGACATCGCCGGGGGTGTCCCCGGCTACGGCTCGACCAGCCGCAAGGATGTTCTTGGCCGCGTTGAGGTCCCGGTCGTGCCGGGTGCGGCAGCCCGGACACGTCCATGCCCGGGTCGAAAGACTCAACTCCGCCAGCCGGTGCCCGCAGGCCGAGCAGATCTTGGACGAGGGGTACCAGCGGTCGATCACCACCAGGGTGCGTCCGGCCCGCCGGCACTTGTACTCCAACTGCCGCCGGAACTCGCCCCATCCGCAATCGGAGATGGCGCGGGCGACCCTGCGGTTACGCACCATGCCAGAGACGTTCAGATCTTCGATGACGATGGTGTCGGCGTGGCGGACGAGGTTGGTGCTCGTGCGGTGCAGGAAGTCGGTGCGGGCGTTGCGGACCTTGCGGTGCGCACGGGCGACCTTGGCCTTGGCCTTGCGCCGGTTGTTGCTGCCGGGTTGGCAGCGGGCCATGCGCCGCTGGTAGCGGGCAAGGTTGCGCTGCTTGTTCTCCAGGTGCTTCGGGTTGGCGATGCGGTGCCCGTCGGAGGTCACCGCGAAGTCCTTGACCCCCAGGTCGACGCCGAGCCGGTGCCCGGCAGCGGCCATGGGCTCAGGGGCGTCGGTGTCAACGGCGAAGGTGACATACCAGCGGCCGTCGGGCTCCCGGGAGATCACCACCATCGTCGGGTCCAGGGCCGCCAGGTCCACCTCGTCGAAGGACCACACGAAGACCAGCGGTGCGCTGGTCTTGGCCACGCGCAGCTCGCCGTCGCGCATGCGGAATGCCGAACGGGTGAAATGGGCGGACTGACGGGCGTTGCGGTTCTTGAATCGCGGAAAGCGGGCCCGTCCGGCAAAGAAGTTGACGAACGCTGCATGCTGATGCCGCAGCGCCTGTTGCAACGGCACCGAGGACACCTCGTTCAGAAAGGCCAGATTCTCGGTCTTCTTCCAAGCCGTCAGCGCCGCGTCGGCCTCCTTGTAAGAAGTGCGCCTGCCGTCGGCATGCCACGCGCGATGCCGCTCGGCGAGCGTCTTGTTCCACACCAGGCGCACACACCCGAACGTACGGCCGAAGATGGCCGCCTGCTCGGGGTTCGGGTAGGCCCGACATTTGTACGCCGTCCGCATGGCACCGAAGTTACCGAGACCAGCGGCCTCTGTGAAAGACCAAGCCACATGTCGGGGAACCCCGCTCTCGGAATGTGCCGGTCTCCCCGCAGCGGGGCGAACGAAGTTCGAATTCTTCTCCGGCCTGATGGCCAAGGCATTCCCCGGAGGATCAAGTGAAGACCGACCGCTCCCCTGTCTCTCGCGCCGACGCCGTGATCGGGCCGAAGCCGCCGCTGCGCCGCTTCCACCAGGCCCGCTGGGACGAGCCGCTGCTGTTCGAGCTCGGCAGCCCCGGCGAGCGCGGCGTGCTGGTGCCCGCGCCCGAGGTGCCGCTCGACGACACGCTCCCCGAGGGGCTGCGCCGCGCCGAGCCGCCCGCGCTGCCGGAGCTGTCGCAGCTGCACGTCCTGCGGCACTACCTGCGGCTGTCGCAGGAGAACCTCGGCGTGGACCTCAACGTCGACGTCGGGCAGGGCACCTGCACGATGAAGTACAGCCCGAAGGTGAACGACCAGTTCGTCCGCGACCCCCGCATCGCCGACCTGCACCCGCTGCAGGACGAGCGGACCGTGCAGGGCGTCCTGGAGATCGTCCACCGGCTGGAGGGGCTGCTCAAGGAGATCTCCGGGATGGACCGGTTCTCGCTCCAGCCGGGCGCCGGGTCCGCCGCGATCTACGCGAACGTGTCGATGATCCGCGCGTACTTCGCCGCGCGCGGCGAGACCGAGCGGGACGAGGTCATCACGACGATCTTCTCGCACCCGTCCAACGCCGCCTGCGCGAAGACCGCCGGGTTCAAGGTCATCACGCTGTACCCGGACGCCGACGGCTACCCCGACATCGAGGCGCTCAAGGCCGCCGTCGGGCCGCGCACGGCGGCGCTGCTCATCACCAACCCGGAGGACACCGGGATCTTCAACCCGCGGATCGAGGAGTTCGTCCGGATCGTCCACGAGGCGGGCGGGCTGTGCGCCTACGACCAGGCGAACGCCAACGGCATCCTCGGCATCACCCGGGCCCGCGACGCCGGCTTCGACCTGTGCCACTTCAACCTGCACAAGACGTTCTCCACCCCGCACGCGTGCGGCGGGCCCGCCGCCGGGGCGTGCGGCGTCACCGCCGAGCTGGCGCCGTTCCTGCCGACGCCGACGGTCGAGTTCGACGGCGAGCGCTACCGCCTGGACGACGACCGCCCGCAGTCGGTCGGGAAGATCCGGCCGTTCCACGGCGTCGTGCCGAACCTCGTCCGCGCGTACGCGTGGATCATGTCGCTCGGCGCCGACGGGCTGCGCGAGGCCGCCGAGGTCGCGGTGCTGAACAACAACTACCTGATGAAGAAGGTGCTGGAGATCCCGGGCGTGTCCGCGCCGTACGCGGCGGGGCGGCGCCGCATCGAGCAGGTGCGCTACAGCTGGGAGCGGCTCGCGGAGGAGACCGGCGTGCACACCGAGGACATCGGGCTCCGCACGGCCGACTTCGGCACCCACTACTGGACGAGCCACCACCCGTTCCTCGTCCCGGAGCCGATGACGCTGGAGCCGACCGAGTCCTACTCCAAGGCGGACCTGGACGAGTACGCCGCCATCCTCGCCGAGGTGGCGCGCGAGGCCCGCGAGGAGCCGGAGACCGTGCGGACGGCGCCGCACCGCTCCACCGTGCACCGCGCGCGCGAGGACGTCCTGGACGACCCCGCGACGTGGTCGGTGACCTGGCGCGCCTACCGCCGCAAGGTCCTCGGCGGATGAGGTTCGGGCTGGTGGTCAACCCGGTCGCCGGGATCGGCGGCCGGGCCGGGCTGAAGGGCAGCGACGGCGCGGACGTTCAGGCGCGGGCGCGCGCGCTGGGCGCGGTGCCGCGCGCGGGCGAGCGGGCCGCGCTCGCGCTGGCCGAGCTGCGGTCGCGGCTCGGCCCGGTGGAGGTGCTGACCGCCGCCGGTCCGATGGGCGCCGACGCCGCGCGTACCGCCGGGCTCGCGCCCACGGCCGTCTACGAGCCCGGCGACCCGACCACCGCCGCCGACACGCGGGCGGCCGCCGCCGCGCTCGCCCCGCGCGTGGACCTGCTGCTGTTCGCGGGCGGCGACGGCACCGCCCGCGACGTGCTCGACGCGCTCGGCGACGGGGGCGGAGGCGGAGCTGCGGTGCCGGTGCTCGGCGTCCCGACCGGGGTGAAGATGCACTCGGCCGTGTTCGCCGTCCATCCGCGGGCCGCCGGCGAGGTCGCCGCGCTGTTCGCCGCGGGCGCCGGGACGCGCCCCGCCGAGGTCATGGACCTGGACGAGGACGCCGTGCGCGACGGCCGGGTCTCGGCCCGGCTCCACGGCCACATGGCGGTGCCGGACGTGCCGGTCCGCGTGCAGCAGCGCAAGATGGGCAGTTCGATCACGTCCCCGTCGTCGGTCGCGGGCATCGCCGCCGAGCTCGCGGACCGGGCCGGGCCGTCCGATCTGCTCGTCCTCGGGCCGGGCGGCACCATGCGGGCGGTGGCCGCCGCGCTCGGCGCCGACGTGCCGGTGATGGGCGTCAACGTGCTGCGCGACCGGCGCGCCGTCGCGGTGGACGTGGCGTCCGGCCCGTTGGAGAAACTGGTCCGGTCGGCGCCGGCGTGGCTGGCGGTGACGCCGATCGGCGGGCAGGGGTTCCTGCTCGGCCGCGGCAACCAGCAGATCTCCCCGGACGTCGTGCGCGCCGTCGGGCGCGACCGGCTGATCGTCGTCGCGACCGAGGCGAAGCTCGCGGGCCTCGGCGGCCGCCCGCTGCTCGTCGACACCGGCGACGAGGACCTCGACGCCGAACTGCGCGGGCACGTCCCCGTCCTGACCGGGCACGGCCGCGCCGCCATGTACCCGGTCCACTGACCTCACGACCCCGTCCACTGATCTCACGAGAAGGAGAAGCGGTTGATCACTCTGGAGGGCAAGCGCGCCGTGCTGACCGGCGCCGCGTCCGGCATCGGGCGGGCCACCGCCGAGCTGATGGCCGGGCTCGGCGCCGCCGTCGTCCTCGCCGACGTCGACGAGGCGGGCGCCGAGGTCGCGGCGGGCATCGAGAAGGCGGGCGGGCGCGCCGCGTTCGTCCGCGCGGACGTGTCCCGGGCGGACGACTGCGCCCGCGCCGTCGCGACCGCGCGGGACCGGTTCGGCGGCCTCGACGTGCTGTTCAACAACGCCGGGATCATCCGCCGCACCACCGTCACGGAGATCACCGAGGACGACTGGGACCTCGTGATGGCGGTCAACGTCCGGTCGGTGATGCTGATGAGCCGGTACGCCGTTCCGCTGCTGGAGGCGGCGGGCGGCGGCAGTATCATCAACACCGGCTCGGGCTGGGGCATCCAGGGCGGCGCGCGGGCGGTGTCGTACTGCGCGTCCAAGGGCGCGGTGGTGAACATGACCCGGGCGATGGCGATCGACCACGGCGCGAGCGGGATCAGGGTCAACTGCGTGTGTCCGGGGGACACGGCCACCGGCATGCTCGCCGAGGAGGCCCGCCAGCTCGGGGAGCCGGCCGAGGCGTTCTACGCCGACGCGGCCGACCGGCCGCTCGGCCGGATCGGGCAGCCGGCCGACATCGCGCGGACGGTGGCGTTCCTGGCCAGCGACGCGGCCGCGTTCGTGAGCGGTGCGGTGATCCCGGTCGACGGCGCCGGGACGGCGTGACGACGATGCGGCCGCCGGCCGTCTGGAGAGGGTGACGCGAGCATGGCGATCGAACGGCGCCCGCTGCGCGAGCAGATCAAGGACGAGATCCTGGAACGGCTCGGCCGCGGCGAGTTCGCGCCCGACCAGCCGATCAACGAGATGGCGCTCGCCGCGGAGCTGGGGGTCAGCCGCACCCCGCTGCGCGAGGCCCTGATCGGGCTGGAGCGCGAGGGGATCATCGTCAGCGAGCGGGGCAAGGGGTTCCGGTTCGCGCCGATGAGCCCCCGCGAGTTCCACGACCTGACCACGATCGTCGCGGCGCTGGAGTCGCTGGCGCTGGAGCTGACCGATCCCGGGCATCTGCGGTCGGTGGCGCCGCGGCTGCTGGAGGAGGCGCGGGCGTTCTCGGTGCCGGAGGCGGAGTACGAGGTCATCGAGCGCTACGACGACGCGTGGCACGACCTGATGCTGTCGGGCTGCCCGAACGAGCGGCTCATGGACCTCATCACCTCGCTGAAGCTGACGATGCACCGGTACGAGCGGGTCGTGGTGGGCGACCGCGAGGTCCTCGAACGGTCCGCGGAGGAGCACGAGCGGATCGCCGAGCGGCTGGTCGCGGGCGACGTGCCCGGGGCCGTCGTGGCGCTGAAGGCCAACTGGATGAGCGGGAAGGACCGGATCATCAAGCGCCTGGAGGCGTGACGGCCCGCCGGTCTTCTCGGCCGCACCGTCCGGGGCCGCGGTGCATCAGTTCCGCGGCACGGGGAACGGTTCCCGGTCGTGAGCGACGCCATCCTGGAGTACCTGCGCGGCCTGATGTCGTCGCCGTGGATCTACGTGGCGCTGTTCGGGCTGTCGATGGTCGACGCCTTCATCCCGATCTTCCCCAGCGAGTCGCTGGTGGTGACCGCGGGCGTGTTCGCCCACCACGGCAAGCCGTGGCTGCCGCTGGTGATCGTCACCGCGTGGGCGGGCGCGTTCTGCGGCGACCACGTCTCCTACTTCATCGGCCGCTACGCGGGCGGCTGGCTGGAGCGGGTCTGGCTGCGTCCGGGCAGCCGCCGCCGCAAGGCCTACGACCAGGCCGGGAAGCTCCTCGACAAGCGCGGCGGCCTCGTCCTGCTCATCGCCCGCTACATCCCCGGCGGGCGGACGGCCGCGACCCTCGTGATGGGCGCCGTCGCCTACCCGCTGCACTCGTTCTCGCTGTTCGACGCGCTCGCCACCGGCCTGTGGGCCACGTACTCGACGATGATCGGCTACCTGGGCGGGGCGGCGTTCCAGAACGACCCGTTCAAGGGCCTGCTGCTCGGCCTCGGCATCGCCATCGGCGTGTCGGTCCTGGTCGAGGCCGGACGCTGGCTGTGGCAGCGGTTCGGGCCGTCCGGGCATGGCGGCGGGTCCCGGCGGGACGCGGACGAGGCGGCGGACCGCCGGTCCCGCTGACGCCGGCCCGGCCGTGCGGGCGCGTCAGCGGGGGTAGCGCGTCCCCCTGCTCGGGGGCGGTCAGCGGCGGCCCAGCCGGCGCTCGGTCGGGCCCGCCCCGTACGGCAGGTCGTAGTACTCGAAGACGGCCTGCTCCTCGCTCGCGGGCAGCTCGCCGTCGGTGCCGATCGAGGGCGCGCCCTTCACTTCCTTCTTGTCGTGGGCGAGCCGCAGGTGCCCCGGCCCCACGGCGGCTCCGGCGAGCGGCGCGAACACCAGCCGCTGCCGCGTCGGCAGCCCCACCTTGACGGTGGCGAAGGACGGCTGGTCGGTGGCGGTGTCGACGTACACCGCCTCCAGCTCCCCGATCCGGCTCCCCGACGGGTCGACCACGTCGTGCCCCCGCCACTCCCGTATGTCCTCTATGGCGAACATGTCACACACACCCAGACATCAAGTCGTTCTTCCCCTTAATTCACATCTACCCAGTTCAGAGCGGATATCTCGGTGCCGCGCGGCGGCGGGCTCACAAAGGCTCAGGACGAGCTCGGCAGCGGGAAGGGGGTGCCGTCGAGCCGGAGCGCCCAGACGGCCTTCGTCGTGGCGAGGCCGTTGGTCAACGAGTCGGCCCGCAGGGCGGCGACCACGATCTGGTCGTGGGCCGGGGCGGCCGACGCCTGCAGCTCCAGGTGGACGGTCGCCGCGCCGCGCGCGGGGATCGCCATGATCTTGTCGGAGACGGCCTCGAAGGACCGGCAGCTGTAGTCCGCCACGACGAACGGGTCCTCGGGCGTCGCGTCCGGGTCCTGCCGGCCGTCGGCCCGGCCGGTGCCGAGTTCCAGACCCGGGGTCGAGCTCCGGCCGGAGTCCTCGGTCCAGCCGGTCGGGTCGTCGTTGTGGATGGTCAGCGTGACCGGGTACACGGTGGCGGTCCGCATCCGGCCGCAGCCGGTGTGCCGGGTCGGCTTGCCGATGGTCATCGTCATGCGGGCGCGCACCGCGTCGTTCTCGCCCTCGGCGGGGAGCGCGAACGTGTGGGAGGCGCTCCTGGCGCCGTCGCCGCCGGAGGACGCCAAGGCGGCGGCGCCGAGCCCCGCCGCCGTCGTCACGAGGGCCGCGGCTCCCGCGAACAGGCCCAGGCGGAGCCGCCGCGTCCCGCCCCGCCCCGCGCCGCCCGTGCCGGGCGGAAGGTTCACGTTGTGCATGGTCACGTTGTACGGTCCGGGACGATCATCGGGCCAGGCCCGCGCCGTCCCCGGTTTCGGGGACAGGACGGTCAGCGCTGGTCGGCGGCGCCCCGGCCGGGCCCCGGCAGCGGGACGCGCAGCTCCACGCAGGTGCCCGCGCCGGGCGCCGCGTCCACCCGGACGGTGCCGCCGACGTCCGCCACGCGCCCCTCGACCGAGCGGGACAGCCCGAGGCCCCGGGGCCGGGCGGCGGGGTCGAACCCGCGGCCCTGGTCGACGACGGTCACCACGACCGCGCCGTCCTCCACGGCGGCCCCCAGCACGGCCCGGTCCGTCCCGGCGTGCTTGATCACGTTGGTCAGGGCCTCGTGGCAGGCGTCGAGCAGCGCGCCCGCCACCGCGTCCGGCACGCCCGACAGGTCGTCGTGCGGAGGCGGCGGGAACCGCACCGCCACCCGCAGCCCGTCGCGGGCGCGGTCGCGCGCGAGCGCCTGGAGGCCCGACGCCAGGTCGGGGACGTCGCCGTCCGGCACGGCACCGCCCCGCTCCACGAGCCAGCGCAGCCAGGCCGCCTCGGCCCGCACCTGGTCGCGCATCCAGGCGTCGGCGACCCACGTCCCGCCGCCGAGGGTCTCCAGCGTCTGCAGGACGCGGTCGTGCAGCATCCGCGACTGGCGCTCCCGTTCCGCCTCGACGGCCCGCCGCCGCGCCAGCTCCAGCGCCGCCGCGCGGGAGGCGTCCAGCTCGGCGGCCATCCGGCGCAGCTGCCGCGCGACGAACCAGACGACGGGCGCGATGCCGAGGTAGCTGGCGGCGTTCGGCACGGCGTTCCACAGCGGCTGCCCGCTGGACAGGTGGTCGGCGGCGCCGTAGACCAGCGCGAGCGTCGCGGCGCCCGCCGCGACCTGCCAGGCGCGCGGGAACAGCAGGCCGAGCGCGCACGACCCGACGAGCGTGTACGGGTAGGCGAAGAACCCCCAGGTGTGGACGTCGGCGCCGGCGACCAGCGCCGCGTTGGCCGCGAGCGCGGCGCAGCCCGCCGCCAGGTCCGCCCAGCCCGCCCGCGGATCGGGCCCGCCCCGCCGCAGCGCCCACCCGGCCAGCAGCATCGACTCCGCGAGCATCGCGGCCGCCAGGACGACGGCGAGGCCGAGCAGCTGCCCGCCGCCCGCTCCGGTGCCCAGCGCCACCGCGACGTTGAGCAGGGCCGCCAGCCGGGTGGCGAGCAGCGACCACGCCTCCATCCGCACCACCCGCGCCGCCGCCGCGTCAGCCGGGCGGGCCGCCGCGTCCACCGGGGTCCCCTTCGGCGAGGTTGCGGGCGAACCAGGCCAGCTCCGCCTTGTTGCCCAGCCGGAGCCTGGCGCGGATCCGCTTCACGTACGTGTCGACCGTGGACGGCGCGACGCCCATCCGCCGCGCGGCCTGCGCGTGCGTCATCCCGCGGGCGATCCAGTCGAGCGCCTCCCGCTCGCGGGCCGTCAGCGCCGTCCCGCCGCCGCCCGGCCGGCTCCGCTCCGCCGCCCCGACGATCGCGGCGAGCTGCGGCGACAGGGCGAACCCGCCCGCCGCCACCTCGCGGACCGCCGCCCGCAGCGCGTCCTCCTCCATGTCCTTGGTGGCGTAGCCGGCCGCGCCCGCCGCCATGCAGGCCAGCACGTCCGCCGGACGGCTCGCCGCCGACACCACCAGCACCCGCGTGACCCGGCTCAGCTCCCGGACCGCCGCGACGGACGGGCGGTCCCCGTCCAGGTAGAGGTCGCACAGCACCACGTCGCAGCCGCCCGGATCGGGCAGCGCGGCGGGCGCCGCGACCGAGGCGACGACCCGGACGTCCGCGTCCTCGGCGAGGATCGCCGCCAGGCCCCGCCGGGCCACCGGGTGGTCGTCGACGATCGCCAGCCGCAGCACGGCCCCATTGTCGCGGCGGCGATCATCCGGCGGAAGCCGCCCGGCGCGGCACCGGAACCACCTCACCGCCGTCCGACCGGCATCGACGCCGTCAAGGTGGGCATGGGAGGCGGGAGGGCTGGAGGTCTCATGCGCGTGCTGGCGGTTCGGACCGTTCTTCCGGAACATCGCTATGACCAGCAGCAGATCACCGAGGCCGTCGCCGGGACGGTGCGGACCGACCAGCGGCTCCTCGCGCGGCTCCACTCCGCGACGCAGGTGAGCGGCCGCAACCTCGCGCTGCCGATCGAGGACTACGACCGGCTCACCGACTTCACCGCCGCCAACGACACCTACATCGCCACCGCGCTGGACCTGGCGGAACGCGCCGTCCGGGACGCCCTCGACGGCGCCGGCCTCGACCCCGGGGACGTCGACCACCTGATGTTCTGCTCGTCGACCGGGGTGGCGACCCCGTCGCTGGACGCCGCGCTGGCGCAGCGGGTGGGGCTGCGCGAGGACATCCGGCGGCTGCCGGTGTTCGGGCTGGGCTGCGCGGCCGGCGCGGCCGGGCTGTCCCGCGTCCACGACTACCTGAGCGCCTGGCCCGAGCAGGTCGCGGTGCTGGTCTGCGTCGAGCTGTGCTCGCTGACGGTCCAGCGCGACGACGCGTCGGTGGCGAACCTGGTGGGCAGCGGCCTGTTCGGCGACGGCGCCGCGGCCGTGGTCGCGGCCGGCGACCGGCGGAGGGTCCGCGTGCGGCGGCCGGACGGCCCGGGCCGGGGCCCGCGCGTCGTCGCGACCGCCAGCCGCCTCTACCCGGGCACGTCCCGGCTGATGGGCTGGAACGTCGGCGAGCACGGCTTCCGCATCGTGCTGGCCGCCGACCTCGTCGACCACGTGAAGGCGACCCTGGCCGACGACGTCGCCGCGTTCCTCCAGGGGCACGGCCTGTCCCCCGGCGAGATCGCCTCGTGGGTCTGCCATCCGGGCGGCCCCAAGGTGATCGAGACGATCGCCGAGGCGTTCGGGCTCGACTCCGGCGAGCTGGACCTGACCTGGGAGTCGCTGCGCGGCGCCGGGAACCTGTCGTCGGTGTCGGTGCTCAACGTGCTGGAGCAGACGATCGCGCGGCGGCCGCGGCCGCCCGGCGCGCCCGGCCTGCTCATGGCGCTCGGCCCGGGGTTCTCCGCCGAGATGGTGCTGCTGCGGTGGTGACCCCCTGATCGCCTACACGCTGCTGATCCTGCTCGTCGCCGCCGAGCGGCTCGCCGAGGTCGCCCTGTCGCGGCGCCACCTCGCGTGGGCCAGGCGGCGCGGCGGCGTCGAGTACGGGCGGCGGCACTATCCGGGGTTCGTGGCCGTCCAGGTCTTCCTGCTGGCGGGGGCGCCGCTGGAGGTCTGGCTGCTGCACCGGCCGTTCGTCCCGGCGCTGGGATGGCCGATGCTGACCGTCGCCGTCCTCGCCCAGGCGCTGCGCTGGTGGTGCATCGCGTCGCTGCGCGAGCAGTGGAACACCCGGGTCGTCACCGTCCCGGGGCTCCCGCTCGTCGACCGCGGCCCGTACCGCCTCGTGCGCCATCCGAACTACGTCGCCGTGGTCGCGGAGGGCGTCGCGCTGCCGCTCGTCCACACCGCGTGGCTCACGGCGTCGGTCTTCACCGTCGCGAACCTCGGGATGCTGGCCGTGCGGCTCCGCGTCGAGAACGCGGCGCTCCGGCAGGCGCCCCCCGCGGAGGCGGCGCAGAGCGCGCGCTGACGACTCCGCTGGGTGCACCGCTCGTTTACTGAGCGTGGTCGCGGGTACCCGCCGATCGTCGGGGGCAAGGCGAACCGCGCGGGCGGGAGGGGCGGGCAGTGGCGTTTCCTGGAGCGTCCCTGGCCAGGGCGGCGCTGAACGTGCCGGCCGCCGCCGCGGACGCGGCGTCGAGCCTGGCCGCCAAGGGCGCCGAACTGGGCGCGCGGACCACCGCCACCGGCGTGCGGACGGGAGCGCGCCACACGTCCCACGTCCTCGGGGCCTTCGCGTCCCTCGCCTCGGGCGGGCGCAGGCGGCGGGTCTGGGCGCACGGCGGCCGGGCCCACATACAGGCCAACGGGCTGGGAGGCGGCGGGGAGCGCCACCGCCGGTACGTGAGGGCGCTGACGGAGGCGCTGCGCGCTCTCGAAGGCGTGGACTGGGCGGAGGTCAACGCGGTCACCGGCCGCGTCATGGTGACCTACGCGGAAGGCGCGGTGGACCCCGGCGACCTCGTC
This sequence comes from Actinomadura sp. RB99, assembly GCF_014706005.1. Lineage (NCBI taxonomy): Bacteria > Bacillati > Actinomycetota > Actinomycetes > Streptosporangiales > Thermomonosporaceae > Actinomadura > Actinomadura sp. RB99. The sequence continues at coordinate 207,073 of NZ_JABMCA010000007.1, forward strand.
TCGACCATCGAGGACGTCGAAGAGGCGCACGACGCGGACAAGTTCGACCACGCCGCGCACGCGATGCCGACCGACGACGACGCGGCCTGGGCGGCCGCCACGTCCTCGCTCGTCGCCGACTGCGCCGGGGCCGTCGGCGCCGTCGCCGCACGGCTGCTGAACCTCCCGCCGATGCCGAGCCCCGTGCGGGCCGCGGTGTCCGTCGCGGACGCGCTGCCCCGCTTCCGATCGGTGCTGGAGCAGCAGCTCGGCAGGCTCCGCGCCGACGCGCTGCTCGGCACCGCCAACGCCATCGTCCAAGGGGCAGGGCAGGGCATCGCCCCGCTGGCCGCCGACGCCGCGCACCGCGCCTTCCAGCTCTACGAGATCGGAGCGCGCCGCGACGTGTGGCGGCGCCGCGAACCGGACCTCGCGGTCGCCGGGGAGCTGCCGCACGCCGGCGCCGGACGCGCCGAGCGGCCGTGCCCGCTGCCGGACGGCCCGGTCGAGAAGGCCGGGAACCGGACGGCGCTCGGGCACCTGCTCGGCGGCGCCGGGGTCCTGGCGGGCACGCGGGACGCGTCCGCCGCCGCAGACCTGCTGCTGGCGACCGTCCCGAAGGCGGCGCGGCACGGCCGGGAGGCGTTCGCCGCGGTGCTGGGGCACGACCTGGCGGTCCGCGGCACGGTCGTCCTCGACCCCACCGCGCTGCGCCGCCTCGACCGGGTCGACGCCGTCGTCATCGACTCGGGAGTGCTGTGCGACGGGGAGCTGCGCCTGCTGTCGGCCGTCGCCCTCACCGAAGGCATGGACGACGCGGACGTCTGGCGCGCCGCCGGGACGGTCCTGGCGGGCCGCGAGCCGGACGACCTCGCGGGACCGGGCCCCTGGCCCGCGGACGGCGACGGGGACGCGTGGCGCCTCGCGCGCGCGCCGGACGCCCCGTCCGGCGGCCCCGCCGACCCGCAGGGCGTCACCCTCGACCTGCTGGACCGGCGCGACCGGCGCTGCGGCCGGGTACGGGTAGGCTCCTCCCTCGACCCCCTGGCGGAGGCGCTGCTGTCGGCGGCGCACGAGGCGGCCGACGTGGTCGTCCTGACCGAGCACGCCAGCATCCAGGAGCTGGTCGCCTGGGGCGACGACTCCCCCGTCGACGTCGGCGGCCTGCCGGAGTCCGTGCGCCGCCTCCAGCGCGACGGCCACGTCGTGCTGGCGATCTCCAGCGGGCAGGACGAGGCGCTGGACGCCGCCGACGTCGGCGTGAGCGTGCTGCGCGGCCGCGGCCTCGCCGACTGGCGCGCCGACCTCGTGACCGGGCCCGGGCTCGCCGGCGCGTGGCGGCTGCTGACCGCCGTCCGGCCCGCGCGGCGCGCCAGCGACCGGGCCGCGGAGCTGTCGCTGAGCGCGTCGGCGCTCGGCGCGCTGCTGATCGCGGGACGCCGTCCCCGGCGGCGCGTCGGCGGGCCGCTGCTGCGCCGGGCCGTCGCGTCCTGGCCGGACCTGCCGCCCGTGCACGCGGCGTCCCTGATGGCGATGCTCGCCAACGGGCTGAGCGCGCGGCGGCTGGAGCACCGGCCGCTGCCGCCCCCGGTCGTCCGGGACGCCTGGCACGCCCTCACCGCCGAGGAGGCCGCCCGGCGGCTGGCCCGCGCCGCCGGTCCCGGCGAGGACCGGGAGCCGCGGACGGCCGGCCCGCTGGTGCAGCGGACCGCCATACGGCCGGTGAAGGCCGTCCTGCGGCTCGCCGCCGCGGTGCGGCAGGAGCTCGACGACCCGCTGACCCCGGTGCTCGCGCTCGGCGCCGCCGCGTCCGCCGTGGTCGGCTCCAGCGTGGACGCGCTGCTGGTCAGCAGCGTCATGGCGGGCAACGCCCTGATCGGCGGCGCGCAGCGGATGCGCGCGGAGAAGGCGCTCGGCGAGCTGATGCTCGGCCAGCAGACCCGCGCCCGCCGGGTGCGTGCCGCCGCCGCGCCGGACCGGACGGCCGCCGACCCGTTCGCGCACCTGCGGACCGCCGCCGTCGAGCAGATCGCGGCCGGCCGGCTGCGCGTCGGCGACGTGATCCAGCTCCGCTCGGAGGACCTCGTCCCGGCGGACGCCCGGCTGCTGTGGGCCGCGTCCCTGGAGGTGGACGAGGCCACCCTCACCGGCGAGTCCGTGCCCGTCGACAAGAACGTCGAGCCGTCGCCCGGCGCCGACCCCGCCGACCGGCACTGCATGCTGTACGAGGGCACCACGGTCGTCGCGGGCAGCGCGATCGCCCTGGTCGTCGCCACCGCCGAGGCCACCGAGAGCGGGCGCGCCGCCGCGCTCGCCGGGACGGCCGACGCCTCGTCCAGCATGCAGGCGCGGCTGGCGGAGCTGACCCACCAGGCGCTGCCCGCCACGCTGCTCGGCGGCGCGGCGGTCACCGTGCTCGGCATGCTGCGCGGCCTGCCGCTGCGGCGCGCGCTCGGCTCCGGCGTCGCGGTCGCCGTCGCGGCCGTGCCCGAAGGGCTGCCGCTGGTCGCCACCCTCTCCCAGCTCGCGGCGGCCCGGCGGCTGTCGCGGCTCGGCGTGCTGGTCCGCTCGACGCGGGCGCTCGAAGCGCTCGGCCGGGTCGACACCCTGTGCTTCGACAAGACCGGCACGCTCACCGAGGGACGGCTCCGGCTCGTCCGCGCGACGGGCCCGGCCCGCCCGCACCCGCTCACCGGCGAGGGCGAGCGGCGCGTCCTGCGCGTCGCGGCGCGCGCGTGCCCGCCGCCGGGGAGCCGGCAGGTCCCGCACGCCACCGACCGCGCCGTCCTGGACCGGGTCGGCGACCTGCCGCCGGACGGCCGGTGGTCCCTCGCGGAGGAACTGCCGTTCGAGACCACCCGCGGCTTCTCGGCGTCGCTCGGCCACGACGGCTACCGGACGGTCCTCGCGGTGAAGGGCGCGCCCGAGGTGCTGCTGGCCCGCTGCACCCGCGTCCACACCTCCGCCAACCGCGACGAGCCGCTCACCGCGTCCCGGCGCCGCGCCGCCGCGTCGACCGTGCGGCGGCTCGCCGGGCAGGGGCTGCGCGTGCTCGCCATCGCCGAGCGGCCCGTCCCCGACCCCGGGACGGTGCGCGGCCGGATCGCCGACCACGTCGAGGACCTCGCACTGCTCGGCTTCATCGGCATCGCCGACACCCCGCGGCCCACCGCGCAGGAGGCCGTGCGGCGGCTCGGCGCCGCGGGCGTCCGCACCACCATGATCACCGGCGACCATCCGGACACCGCCGCGGCCGTCGCCGCCGAACTCGGCATCCCCGACGCGGACCGGGTCCTCACCGGCGCGGAGCTCGACGCGATGGCCGCCGCCGACCGGATCGCCGCCGTCCAGCGGGCCGCGGTGTTCGCCCGCGTGTCCCCCGCGCAGAAGGTCCGGATCGTCAAGGACCTGCGGCGGGCCGGCCGGGTCGTCGCGATGACCGGCGACGGCGCCAACGACGCCGCCGCCATCCGCCGCGCCGACGTCGGCATCGCGGTGGTCGGCCGCGGTTCCGGCGCCGCCCGCATCGCGGCCGACCTCGTCCTCACCGCCCCCGACACGGCGCTCATCCTGGACGCGCTGCGCGAGGGCCGCGCGCTGTGGAACAGCGTCCGCGACGCCGCCGCGATCCTCGTCGGCGGCAACGCCGGCGAGGTCTCCTTCACCGTCCTCGGCACCGCGCTCAGCGGGGACGCGCCGCTCAGCACCCGGCAGCTGCTCGTGGTGAACATGCTCACCGACATGCTCCCGGCGCTCGCCGTCGCGATCACGCCGGCCGACTACGGCGGGGACGGGGCGGCGCCGCTCGGCGGCGAGCCGGTCCGCGGCTTCACCGGCCGCGAGATGCGGCGGGCGCTGGCCGTCCGCGGGACCGCGACCGCCGCGGCGGCGCTGGTGTCCTGGCAGCTCGGACGGCTGACCCGGCTCGTCCCGGGGGGCCGCCGCCGGGCCTCCACGATGGCGCTCGCCGCGCTGGTCGGCGCGCAGCTCGGGCAGACGCTGATCTCCCGCTGGCGCAGCCCGCTCGTCATGGCGACCTGCGCCGTCTCGGCCGCCGCGCTGGTCGCGGTGATCGAGACGCCGGGCGTCAGCGGGTTCTTCGGCTGCACGCCGCTCGGGCCGGGCGCCTGGGCGATCGTCACGGCGTCGGCGGTGGCGGCGACGCTGGCCGCCGCCCTGGCGCCGCGCCTGCTGCCGTCCCCCGCCCCCGTCCCCGAGCCGGCCTGACGACCGCCGCGCCGCCGGTCAGCCCATGCTCTTGGCGCCGTCCAGGGCCTCGCGGATGATGTCGGCGTGCCCCGCGTGCTGGAGCGTCTCGGCGGCGATGTGCATCAGCACCAGGCGGGCCGACCAGTGGGTGTCGGCCTGGAACCAGGGCGCCTTCGGCAGCGGCTGGGAGGCGTCCAGGTCGGGCAGCGAGACGATCAGCTCGTCGGTCCGCCGCGCGACCTCCTCGTAGTCCGCCAGGACGCCGTCCAGGGTCTCGCCGGGCAGCATCCGGAACTCGTCGGCGCGGCGCTGGAAGTCCGCCTCCGTCATGGCGGTGAAGTCGGGCATCGCGGACGGCCCCTCCAGGATGAAGTCCACCCAGCCCCGCTCGCACGAGGTGACGTGCTTGATCAGGCCGCCGAGACACAGCTCGCTCGCGGTCGTCCGCAGCCCGGCCTGCTCGTCGGTGAGGCCGCGGGCGGGGAACCGCAGGAAGTGCCGGGCCTTGGCCAGCAGCGCCAGCAGGTCGGCGCGCTCGCCGGTCACCGCCGGGGCGTCCTCGCGCGTTCCGCCGACGATCGCGTGCTCGGTCATGGTCCGTACCTCCTGGTCTCGTCCTTCTCCCTGACAACGACCACGCTACGGGCCATAGCGGCCACTTTCTGACCTCAATTGCGGGAGACTCGGAACCATGGCGAACACCAGCAACCGCACCCTGCGGCTCCTCTCGCTGCTGCAGAGCCACCGCTACTGGCCGGGCGCCGAGCTGGCCGAGCGCCTCGACGTCTCGCAGCGCACGCTGCGCCGCGACGTCGACCGGCTGCGCGAGCTCGGCTACCCGGTCGAGGCCCGGCGCGGCGTCGACGGCGGCTACCAGCTCGCCGCGGGCGCGGCCCTGCCGCCGCTCGTGATCGACGACGAGGAGGCCGTCGCGCTCGCCGTCGGCCTCCAGGCCGCCGCGCAGGGCCCGGTGGACGGGATCGCCGAGCCGTCCCTGCGCGTCCTCGCCAAGATCGTCCAAGTGATGCCGGGCCGGCTGCGCCGCCGCGTCGAGGCGCTGCGCGCCATGACGGTGACCGGCGGCTGGGGCGGGCCCGCCCGGACCGACGTCGACCCCGACGTCCTCACGTCCGTGGCGCTGGCCTGCCGCGACACCGAGCGGCTCCGGTTCGCCTACACCGCCGCCGACGGGCGGCGCACGGAGCGGCACGTCGAGCCGCTCCGGCTCGTGTCGCTGGGCCGCCGCTGGTACCTCGTCGCCTACGACCTCGACCGCGCCGACTGGCGCAACCTCCGCGTCGACCGGATCGCGGACCCGGCGGGCACCGGCGCCCGCTTCCGCCCCCGCGAGCTGCCCGCCGCCGACGCCGCCGAGTTCGTCCGCGCCCGCCTCGACGCCGTGCCCCGCTCCCACCGCGTCGAGGTGCTGGTGGACGCGCCCGCCGCGGCGGTCCGCGAGCGGATCGGGCGCTGGGCCGCCGCCGAGGAGGCCGGGCCGGACCGCTGCCGCGTCCGCTTCACGTCCGACTCGCTGGACTGGGCGGCCCTGGCCGTCGGCGCGATCGGCGCCGACTTCCGGGTCGTGCACCCGCCCGAGCTGGTCGACCTGCTCCGCGACTGGGCCGACCGCTTCCACCGCGCCTCGTCCGTCCCCCGGGACGGCTGACGCGGGCGCCGGTCACCTCGGCAGGGCGGACGGGGCGCCCGGACCGCCGATGACCGGGCCGTCCGGCCAGAGCGCGGCGAGGTCCGACGGGGTGAGCGGGGCCCGGTACGCGGCCCGCAGCACCTCCCGGGACGTCTCGCCGCCCGCCTCGGCGAGGGCCGCGAACCAGTCCATCCCGGCCGGGTACGCCCACATGTAGGAGCGGTGCTCCGGGTTCGCCCCCCGATCGGCGAGGGCGCCCGCGATGGCCTTGTCCGTCATCCACGGGACGGCCGCGCGCAGATGGGCGGCGCACTCGGCGGCGGGCGTCCCGGCGTTGATCGCGCGGTGGACCTGGGCGAGGACGAGCTGCACGTAGTGGCCGAGCCGGACCCGCGCCGTCAGCACCCGGTCACCGGGCAGGAGGAACAGCGGCCACGCCTGGGCGAGCCCTTCGAGCATCACCTGATGCGGTGCGTGGACGCTGAGCAGCCGCACCCACGGGACGTCCTCGGCGGACGCCCGCTCGGTGAGGCTCGCGCTCTGCAGCCCGTGGCCGAGCACCTCGTGCAGCGCGAACTGCCGGGCGCCGGACTCGGTGAACGCGACGTTCGGGAGGTTGAGCCGGAGCCGGACGTCGTGGCCCGCACCGTCCAGCCAGTAGGCCCAGTACGCGTCCACCTCGGCGGTCTCGATGGTCAGCGTGTATTCGGCGGTGCCGCCCGTCGCCTCCCGGACGGCGGGCTCCAGTTCGGCTGCGGCCTGCCGGATGGCGTCCGGGGCGTCGCGGACGTCCAAGGGCCCTTCCAGCTCCCGGAGTTCGGCGTTGGCGTCCGGCCCCCAGCCGATACCGAGGGCGGACAGCGCGGCGCGGGCCCGGTCGCCGCGCTCCGCCACGTACTCCTCGGGCCACCCGGCGGTGCCGCACCCCTGCGTCCTGCGGACGTAGTCGCCGAGGGGCGGCCGCTCGCCGAGCAGGGCGCCGAGGTAGGCGAGGTCGGCGTCCAGGCGCGCCGCCACCGGTCCGGCGGCGTCCGCGCGCAGCTCCGCGAGCCGCCGGTGGACGGCCAGCCGGTCGGAGGCCGGTTCGGGCTCCACCCCCTCCGGACGGCAGTCGAAGTCGATGATCGGGGACCCGCCGCGGGCCGTCTCATGGGCGTTCCACGCCCGCAGGACGCGTTCGGTCTCGTCGCGCAGCCTCATGCCCCACGTCTACCGCACCACCGCTGCAGGCCGCGTTCACCTAGGCCGCCGGGGGGCACCGGGCTGGTCAGTGCTGGGGCAGCGCGGCCAAGCGGCTCTCGGCGTACTTCCGCATCTCCTTGTCGTTCAGAGAGCCGGCGACGTCCCGCGCCCGCTCGTACGCGGCGGCGGCCTCACCGGCGGCGCCCGTGTCGCGGAGGGAGCTGGCGAGCTTGCACAGGGTCCAGCCCTCCATGAGACAGTCGCCGAGCCGGGTCGCGATGCCCAGAGCGGTCTCCAGCACGGTCGTGGCCCGCTCGTGGTCGCGGTGCTCGCGCGCCACCTCGCCCAGGTCGTACCAGGCCCAGCCCGCCGCCCGCAGGTCGTCGACCTCCTCCGCGCGGCGGGCCGCACGTTCGAGGAGCTCCTCCGCCGTCCCGTACTCCTTCTGCTTGCGCGCGCAACGCGCCCTGCCCTGCAGGGCGTCGAGCTCGATGCCCGGATGCCCCTGGGACGCCTCGATCGCCTCCTCGTAGCGGGCCACCGCGGTCGTGAGGTCTTCCCGCCGCAGGGCGAGGTCACCGAGATTGCACAGGTTCCAGGCGCGCAGCTCGGCGTCGCCGACCTCCTCGGCGATGGCGAGGGCCTCCGCGAAGGCCGCCCGCGCGAGATCGTCGTCCTTGCGGTGGCGGCGGCAGACACCGAGGCCGTCCCACGCCCAGCCCTCGTCGCGGCGGGCGCCGACGGCGGCGGACGCCTCCCTGGCCTGCTCGAACAGGGTCTCCGCGCGGCCGAACCCGCCCGCGTAGCGCGCGGCGTGCGCCTGGTCGAGCAGGCTGCTCGCGGCCAGCACCCGGTCCTCGGCGGCGACGGCGACGGCGTGCAGGCCGAAGGCGATCCCTTCGGCGCGGGCGTGGTCGTGCTCCGCCCGCGCGGCGGCGTACGCGGCCTGGAGCAGTTCCACCTGCGGCCGGCGGGTCATCGCCTCCTGCAGCGACCGGACGGACGGGCGGTCCGCCGGTTCCTTGGCGAGCGCCCGCGCGACGATGTCCCGCAGCCAGCCGGGCAGGCCGGACAAGTCCGGTTCCATCGTGAGGATCTGGTGGACGAGCGCCGGGATCGTGTCCGCCGGGAAGCAGGGCCGGCCGGTCGCCGCGTGGGCCATCACCGCGCCCCAGCCGAACACGTCCGCCGCCCCCGTCGGCCGCTGCTCTGCCAGGAGCTCCGGCGCCATGTAGCGCAGCGTGCCGATCGGCATCGTCGTGATCCGGGTCCGGTCGAGGTGGTGAGCGACGCCGAGGTCGATGAGGACCGGGCTCCCGCTCGGCATGATGATGTTGGCCGGTTTGACGTCGCGGTGGACCAGGCCCGCCCCGTGCACGGCCTCCAGAGCGCGCGCGAGGCCGAGCCCGAGGCGGTCGAGGCCGTCCGCCGCGAGCGGCCCGTCCGCGATGAGCGCTTCCAAGGGCAGACCCTGGACGTACTCGGTGACCAGATACGGCTCCGGGCCCGCGAGGTCGGCCTCGACGAACGCGGCGACGTGCGGATCGTCGACCTTCCGCAGCGCGGCCGCCTCCCGCTCGAACCGGCGGTGCCCGCTCTCGCTGCCGACGGTGGCCCCGTTCATCGTCTTCAGCGCGACGATCCGCCCGTCCGGCGCGCGTCCCAGGTGGACGGTGCCCATCCCGCCGGCACCGAGTTCCGCCAGCAGTTCGTAGCGCCCGAACCGTCGTGGGTACATCCGGCCCCCCGCCTCATATGCCAGGACATGTGCGGACACGGTAAACCCGATGGGGCCGGCTCCGCCGGACGGTCCTCGTTCCGGCACGCGGCGGCCGGGCGTCAGAGGTCGATCCGGGAGCCCATGAGGACGGTGCGGGTCTCCGGCAGGGCGAAGTACTCGGCGGGATTCGCGGCGTTGCGGGCCAGCGCCAGGAACAGCCGCTTGCGCCACCGGCGCATGCCGGACGCGCGCGTGAGCCGCAGCGCGCCGTAGGACAGGAAGTAGGAGGCCCGGTCGGGGTCGAAGCGCAGTTCGGCGCCGGGCAGCCGGGCCGCGCGGCGCAGCTCCGCCGGCAGGTCCTGGCGGTCCTGGAAGCCGTGCCGGACGGTGACGTGGACGATCCCGTCGTCGCTGTACCCGAGGTCGTCGATGCTCAGCCGCTCCTCGATCGGGATGTACGGGACGTTCTCCGACACCATCGAGACGATCACGACGTGCTCGTGGACGACGTGGTTGTGCTCGAAGTTGGCGCGCAGCGCGATCGGCGTCGTCGTCTTGGTCGGATGGGGGAAGACCGCGGTGCCGGGCACCCGCCGCACGCCGTCCCGGTGCAGCTTCTCGATGAACTCCGGGAGCGGACCCTCCTTGGAGTTCCGGTTGGCGGTGACGATCTCCCGCCCGCGCTCCCAGGTCGTCATCAGCGTGAACACCGTGAGCCCGATGAGCAGCGGCAGCCAGCCGCCGTGCGTGACCTTGGTGAGGTTCGCGGAGAAGTAGGTGATCTCCGCGCCGCCGACGACGACCCCGGTCAGCACGAGCTTCCAGGCCGCCCACCGCCAGGCCACCCGCGCGATGACCAGGAACAGCGCGGTGGTGATGAGGAAGGTGCCGGTGACGGCCATGCCGTACGCGGTCGCCAGCCGGCCGGACGAGCGGAAGCCGAGCATGAGGATCAGCACGCCGGCGAACAGGATCCCGTTGATCGCCGGCAGGTAGACCTGGCCGATCTCGCGCGGCGAGGTGTGCTTGATCCGCAGCGGCGGCAGGTAGCCGAGCCGGACGGCCTGGCGGGACACCGAGAACGCGCCGGAGATCACCGCCTGGGAGGCGATCACCGTCGCGGCGGTCGCCAGCACCACCATCGGGAGCCGCGCCCAGTGCGGGTACAGCAGGAAGAACGGGTTCCGGATGCTGCGCGGGTCGTCGAGGATCAGCGCGCCCTGGCCGAGGTAGTTCAGCGTCAGCGCGGGGAACACGACCGCGAACCAGACCCGGCGGATGGGGGCCTTCCCGAAGTGCCCCATGTCGGCGTACAGCGCCTCCGCACCGGTGATCACCAGGACGACCGCGCCCATGGCGATGAACGCGGTGTAGGGGCGGTCCGCGATGAACTCGACGGCGTAGGACGGCAGCAGGGCGCGGGCGATGGCGGGCCGCTCGACCACCTCGACCAGGCCGGCCGCCGCCAGCGCCGCGAACCACACCAGCATGACCGGGCCGAACAGGCTGCCGACCCGGTGCGTGCCCCAGCGCTGGGCGAGGAACAGCAGCGCGAGGATCGTCACCGCGACCGGCACGACCGCGTGCGACAGGCCCGGCGTGCTCACCTTCAGGCCCTCCACGGCGGACAGCACCGAGATCGCCGGGGTGATCACGCTGTCGCCGTAGAACAGCGAGGCGCCCAGCACCCCCAGCCCCATCGCCACGGCGGCCCTGCCCCGCACGTCGCCCAGCACCCGCCGGACCAGCGCGGCGAGCGCCATCACGCCGCCCTCGCCGTCGTTGTCGGCCCGCAGGATGAGGGTCACGTACTTCACCGACACGATCACCGTGATCGTCCAGAACACCAGCGAGATCACGCCGTGGACGTCGCTGTGCGTGGGGTGGACGGCCCCGTGGTCGATCGAGAACACCGTCTGAAGGGCGTACAGCGGGCTGGTACCGATGTCGCCGTAGACGACGCCCAGCGCGCCCAGCATCAGCGCCGCGCGCCCCCTCGTCCCGGACGCGGAGGTGCCGTGCCCGGCCATCGCCGTGCCGGTCGCCTTCTCCGGGTCGCCCATGAGCGGATACTTATCCGGATCGGCCCCGTATAGGCATCACCGGGGACGACAGGCCGGCTCGTCCGCCTGGCCCGGCGGACAGGGGCCGCTACGGGACGCGGAATCCGCGGAACGTCACCCGCTTGCGGACCTCGAAGCCGAGCCGCTCGTAGAGCGCGATCGCCCCGGTGTTCTGCTCGGCCACGTGCAGGAACGAGCGCTCGCCGCGCGCCTCGACGCGCGCCGCCAGAGCGCGCACCAGGCGGGCGGCGTGGCCGCGCCCGCGGGCCTCGGGCGCGGTGCAGACGGCGCTGATCTCCGTCCAGCCCGGCGGCCGGAGCCGCTCGCCCGCCATCGCCACCAGGCGGCCGTTCTCGCGGATGCCGAGATACGTCCCCATCTCGCGGGTGCGCGGCCGGAACGGCCCCGGCCGTGTGCGCGCGACGAGGCCGAGCATCTCGGGCACGCCGTCCGCGCCCAGTTCCACCACGCCGCCGTCGCGGTCGTGGAGATCGCCGGGGTCGGCGCCTCCGCGCCAGAGCATCTGGAGACCGTCGAGGACGAAGACGGGCTCCCAGTCCGGCGGCGGGGCCGCCGGGCTGCTGAACAGGTCGGCGAGTTCGCCCCGGCCCAGCAGCCGGGCGAGATCGTCCCATTCCGCCGCGTCCGGGACGGCGGACACCGCGGCGAAGGTCGCGACCTCCGGGAGGTACGTGGCGGCCCTGCCGGCCCGTCGGGCGAGGTGCGCGTGAGCGCCGCGCAGCGACTCGCCCACGGGGTCGTCGAGCGCGACGGCACCGTCCTCCACCAGCATGTTCCGCACCTCCGGGGGCGTACGCGACGTTCCAGGCGACCTTGACGCCACCGGCGGTTACCCAGAATGCCACCGGCGGTTAAACGGCCGCGCGGCGGGGGAAGCGATCATTGGTGCGTGGCGGCGGACGGGACACCCGCGGAGAACGCAGGGAGGGGTGGGTGCGGCGTGTCCGATGGGGAAAAGGGGCGGCCCCCGCGCGAAGGGTCGGTCCTGCGCGTGCTCGGGGCGCCGGTCGTGCTGGTGATGCTCTCGGTGGTCGTCCTGGTCGGCGGATGCACGTCGTCCCGCCACCCGTCCTCCGGACGGCCCAGCGCGGCGGCGGTCGCGGAGAAGGCCGAGAACGCCAAGTCCGGCACGCCTGACTGGCAGATCCGCCACAAGGGCGCCGAGCACGAGATCGAGGGGTACGCCGATCACGTGAGCGTGCCGCCCGGGGGATCGTTCCGGCTGTTCGTGTCGACCACGACGCCCGGGTTCACCGCCGAGGCGTTCCGGATGGGCTGGTACGGCGGCGCGGAGGCGCGGCGCGTGTGGCGGTCCGGGCAGGTCGCGGGCGCCCGGCAGGCCGCGCCGCGGATCGACCGGACGACCCGCACCGTGTCGGCGCCGTGGCGGCCGTCGCTGACCGTCCCCACCTCCGGCTGGCCCGCCGGCAGCTACCTGATCAGGCTGACCGCCGCGTCGGGCGCGCAGCGGTACGTGCCGGTGACCGTCCGCTCGCCGAACGCCTCCGGACGCGTCGTCGTGCTCAACGCGACCACCACCTGGCAGGCGTACAACATGTGGGGCGGCTACGACCTGTACAAGGGGCCGTCCGGCGGCGAGACCGACCGCGCCCACGCGGTCAGCTTCGACCGCCCCTACGACGGCAACGGCGCGAGCAAGTTCATGCTCTACGAGCAGCCCGCCATCGCGCTCGCCGAGAAGCTCGGCGTCCCGCTGGCGTACGCGACGGACAACGACCTGCACGCCGACTCCCGCGTGCTGGAGGGGGCGCGCGGGCTGCTCAGCCTCGGGCATGACGAGTACTGGTCGTCCACCATGCGGCAGCGCGCGACGCAGGCCCGCGACCACGGCGTCAACATCGCCTTCCTCGGCGCCAACGCGGTCAACCGGCACATCCGGTTCGGCGGCACGGCGCTCGGCGCCGACCGGCTCGTCATCTGCTACAAGGACTCCACGGCCGACCCCATGTCCCGGACGAACCCGGCCGAGACGACGCAGGACTGGCGGCTGCCGCCGAAGCCAAGACCGGAGAGCGACATCATCGGCATCCAGTACATGTGCTTCCCGGCCGAGGGGGCGTTCACCGTCTACGAGCCCGACTTCTGGCTGTTCCGCGGCACCGGCGTCCGCGCGGGGACCCGCTTCCCCGGCGTGGTCGGCCCCGAGGCGGACGCGCTGAACCGCGCCGGCCCGACGCCGTCCACTTTGGAGATCGTCGCGCGCTCGCCGATCACCTGCGGGAACGCCCAGGCGACCGCGCACGCGTCCTACTACACCACCCGCAGCGGCGCGGGCGTGTTCGCGACCGGCACGATGCGCTGGGTGTGCGCGATGCGCGGGCGCGCCTGCGGGCACGGCGTCAACGACGCCGGCCGCGCGTTCACCACCCAGGTCACGGGGACGCTCGTCCGCGCCATGGCCGCCGGGCCGCTCGGCCGCGACCACCCGTCCCGTCCCAACACCAAGGAACTGGCCAGCGCGCCCAAGTAGCCGGGGCCGGGACGGTCCCGCTCAGCGGCGCTCGCCCAGCGCTTCGAGGCCGGCGGCGAGGACGTCGGCGAGCAGGCGGGCGCGGCTCCGGTCCGGGTCGAGGTCGGGGTCGAAGACGGTCACCTGCGCCCCGATCGCCCGCGGCGCGAGGGCGGCGAGGAGGCCGGTCAGCTCGGCGGCGTCGAGCCCGCCGGGATCCGGGGAGTCGACGGCGGGCATCACGCTCAGGTCGAGGATGTCGACGTCCAGGTGGAGCCAGTAGCCGTCGAGGTCGTCGCGGTCGACGACCTCCAGGATCCGGCGCGCGGCCTCCGCGGCGCCCTGCCGCCGGATCCGCGCCGCGGGGACGACCGCCCCGAGGAGCGCGGTGGTCTCGTCGAGGGCGGCGTCGTCGTCCCGGCAGCCCGCATGGACGGTGTCGGCCGGGGCGAAGTAGGGGCTCAGGCCGTCGATGTCGGCGACGGCGGGCCAGTGCAGGCCCACCGCGGCGGCGAGGTCCTCCCCCGCCAGGCTGGCGCACCGGTCCGAGTTACCGGGATGCCGGAAGTCGGTGTGCCCGTCGAGATGCACCAGGCCGTGGCGCCCCGGCGCCCGCCGCAGCGCGACCCCCGCCCCCACCAGCAGGCTGCAGTCCCCGCCGATCACCAGCGGCACGAGCCCGTCGGCGCGGACGCTCCCGATGCGCTCGGCGAGCCGCCGGGCGTGCTCCACGATGGCCGCCTGGTTGCGGAGCACGCCCGGTGCGGCGTCGTCGGCGTACCGTCCGGGGAGCACCACCCCCCGCTCGTGCGCGCCGCGCTCGGCGAAGCGCCGGTACAGGCCGGCTTCACGCAGCGCCTCGGGCGCCTTGGCGGTGCCGGGCACGCTCGCCGGGGCGGGCGGGCGCAGCCCGAGATTGGTGGGGGCGGAGATCAGGCCGATCGTCATCAGCCGAAGCTACAGCAGCCGGGCGGCGCCGCTCAGGCCAGCGGCTCGTGGTTCGCCCAGGCGACCTTGTACGGGTGCCGCGACTGCCAGCGGTCGATGACCTCGTGGATGGCGGGCGCCGCGAACGCCTTCGCCAGCGCGCCGGCGTCCGCCACGGCGACCTGCACGATCGCGGTCGCGACCAGCGCCGGGACGGCCTCCTCACCCGGCACGGGAATGTGGCGCCGGGCCTCGACCGACTCGACGGAACCGGTGTCGCGCATGGCGCGTTCGATGTCACCGAGGTATTGATCGAGCTCGGCGTCGGGCAGGGACTCGTCAAAGGAAACGATCATCGTGTGCTGGATCATGCTTCGATTCTCGGCCGTACCCGCCTCCGGAGTCCAAGACCGGTTCGGCCTCCGGCGATAACCTGGAGGCATGGTCGAACTGGAGACCCGCGAACTCGAGTACTTCATGGCGGTCGCCGACGAGCTGCACTTCGGCCGGGCCGCCGTCCGCCTGTCGATCGCCCAGCCGGCGCTGTCGAAGGCGATCCGGCGGATCGAGAACCGGCTCGGCGTCCCGCTGTTCGTCCGCTCCAGCCGGCACGTCGAGCTCACCGAGCCCGGGAAGGCGCTCCAGGAGCACGGGCGGCACGCGCTCAACGCGGTCGCCGCCGCCGTCCGCAGCGCCCGCCGCGCCGCCGATCCCCGCGCCCACCTGCGGCTCGTGCTCAAGCCCGGCGGCGACGCCGGCCTGCTGTCGGGGATCCTCGCCGCGTACGCCCGGCGGCCCGACGCCCGCCGGGTGGACATCCTGTTCAGCGGCCCCGCCGACCGCACCGACTTCCTGCGCGACGGCCGCGCCGACGTCGGCCTGCTCTACGCGCCGTTCGACGACCTCGACGGCCTGGCCCACGAGACGCTGCACGCCGAGGACCGCGTCGCCGTCGTCCCGTCCGGGCACCGCCTGGCCGGGCGCGCCTCCGTCCGGACGGCGGATCTGGACGGTGAGACGCTGCCGCGCTGGAAGGGGGTCCCCGGAGGCGACGGCACCGGCCCGGAGGTCGCCGACGCGGTGCAGCTGCTCCACATGGTCACGGTGGGCCGGATGATCGGGATGCTGCCCCGTTCGCTGGTCGAACCGCTCCCGCCCGGCCTGGTGGGCGTCCCCGTGACCGACGCGCCGCCCAGCCGCCTCGTCCTCGCCTGGAACGAGCAGGACCGCCGTCCGCTGGTCGCGTCCTTCGTCGCCGCCGCCCTCGAATCCGGCCGCCAGGACGGCCGGGCGGGCTGACTCGCCCCGGACCCGTGCGGGAGGCGCAGTAGGGTCGCCGTCATGTCCGCGACCCCACACGCCGCGCACCGCGCGCGTCCGCCGCGCGAACCGCGCCCCCCGGCACTCCCCGAGAACCTGGCGGCGGCCGGCATCGACGAGCTGGAGCTGCGCGACGACGGGACGTACCTGTCGCTGGCCTACGGCGAGGCCGACCTCACCACCGGGGACGCCGAGGACGCCGAGGACGTGGAGTTCGAGCGGTGCCGGTTCGCCCGCAGCGGCCTGGCCGGGTTGCGGCTCCAGCGCGCCGGGTTCGCCGACGTCGTCTTCGAGGGCTGCGACCTGGCCAACCTGCGGATGTTCAACACGCGGATGTTCAACACCGAGGTCCGCAACTGCCGCATGACGGGCCTGCAGCTCACCGAGGGCGGCCTGCGCGACGTGCGGTTCGACGGCTGCCGCGCGGACATGGCCGGCTTCCGGTTCGCCCGGCTGCGGACGGTCGTGTTCGCGGACTGCAACCTGAGCGAGGCCAGCTTCCAGTCCGCCGAGCTGCACGACGTGCGGTTCGAGGGCTGCAAGCTGAGCGGCACCCAGTTCTCCGGCGCGACCATGAGCGGCACCCGCTTCCGGGACTGCGAGCTGTCCGGTGTCGCGGGGATCAGGTCGTTCGACGGGGCGATCGTCGCCGCCCAGGACGCGATGAGCCTGCTGGACGTCCTGGCCGCCGACGCGGGCATCACGATCGAGCCCTGACGGCGGCCGGCGCGGTCGCCCGGGGCGGGCTCAGCTCAGTGCCGCGACGGCGGCGTCCACGTCGGCTTCGGTCGTGTAGAGGTGGAAGGCCAGGCGCACCGCCCCCTTGCGGACCGACGCCCTGACGCCGGCCGCCGCGAGCCGCTCGGCCGCACCCGGGCGGTCGACGGTGACGATCGCGCTGTCGCCGGACGGCATGCCGAGGCCGGCCCGGAACCGGTCGGCCATCCGCACGTCGTGGTCGTGGATCGCGCCGATGCCGATCTCCAGGAGCAGCTCCAGCGTGGGGGCCGCCGCGACGTAGGAGAACCAGGGGGCGGCGATGTCGAAGCGGCGGGCGTCCTTGGCCAGTCGCAGCGGCGGGCCGTAGGAGGCGTCGCCGTCACCGGCGTACCAGTTGGCGGCGAGCGGCCGGATCCGGTCGCGCACGGCGGGGCTCACGTAGCAGAAGGCGGTGCCGCGCGGGCACATCAGCCACTTGTACGCCGAGACGGCCAGGACGTCGAAGGGCGTCGCGTCGACCGGCAGCCAGCCGACCGCCTGGGTGGCGTCGGCGACGACGAGCGCGCCGTGCGCGCGCGCCGCCGCGACGACCGCGGCGGCGTCGGCGACCTCGCCCGTCGCGGACTGGACCAGGCTGAAGGCCACCGCGTCCGTGTGCCCGTCGATCGCGCCGGGCAGGTCGGCGGGCGGCACCGTGCGCACGTCGAGGTCGTGCACCAGCCACGGGAACAGGTTCGACGTCTGCTCGATGTCGGGGACGACGACGCGCGAGCCGGGCGGCAGCGAGGCCGCGACCGGGGCGAGCACCTGCGCGGCGGAGGCGCCCACGGCGACGTCGTCGGACGCGACGCCGACCAGCCGCGCGAACGCGTCGCGGGCACGGCCGGTGGACCGGTCCCACTTGTCCCAGCCGGTGGCGCCGCGGCGCCATTCGGCCAGCGCGTCCTGCAGCGCGGCGAACGCCGGCTCCGGCGGGATGCCGTAGCTCGCGGTGTTCAGCCACCCCGGTTCCGGGTCCCACATACGTACCGCTTCGCCCAGATTCACCCTAGTGAGCCTAGAGGAGCGGACGAGGCGCCGGCCGACCGGCGCGGCCCGGACCGGCTCTTCAGCCGTCGTGCCTCCTGAGCCAGTCGACGTAGTCCGGTACGGCGTTCTCGACGTCATACTCCGGCCGGAATCCGGTGTCCTCTCGCAGCCGGGTGATGTCGAGGTGGTTGGGCCGAGGCTGGTCGGGATTGCGCCCCTCGGGGAGGACGATGCCCGCGTCCGGAACAGCGGCGTTGATCGCGGCGACCACCTCGCTGAAGCGCACCAGCCGTCCGGTCGAGACGTTGTAGACGCGGTGGTTCAGCCGCTCCGCGAGCATGAGCAGCGCGATGGCCCGGCCGCAGTCCTTCACGTAGCAGAGGTCCGTGGCGTCCTCGGCATAGGCGGGCGGACGGGGCGGGGTGAGATCGGGGTCCTCGCCCCGGACCGCCGCGCTGAGCAGGCGGGGAAGCGGGAAGAACGGCGAGTCGGGCAGGCCGAGGGGCCCCCAGATCGTGCCGATCCGCAGGCTCACCGTCTCGAACCCGGCGCTGTCGCCGGCCAGCGCGGTGAACAGCTCGGCGGTCTTCTTGAACGCGTGGATCTGGTGCGGCGCCACCACCGGAAGCGGGACGTCCTCGCGCCACGGGGATCCGTCGACCCCCGCGTACACGCCGATGGAACTGGCGACGGAGAACCGCCGCACGCCCCACTCCCTCGCCGCCTTGAGCGCGTTGAGCAGCGCGGCGGTTTCGGCGCGGAGGTACTCGACAGGATCGGGCATGTCGTACCGGCCCGCCGCGAGATGCACGATGCCGGTGATCTCGTGCCGCTTCCCGATGCCGAGGAACGCGGTCTCGTCCGTGGCGTCCAGCGGCTCGACGGCGACCCGGCCGCCGGGCTCGCCGGCGAGGTGCTCGGGCAACCGGGTGGACCGGTGCGCGGTGAGCACGACGGACTCGCCCATATCGAGCAGTGCCCGTGCGGTGTGCGACCCGATGGAACCCAGGCCGCCGGTGACGAGGATCATTCGCACCCCTGTTGTCTCTGGTGGAGTCGTCTCTGGACGGCGCCGGTCAGCGCCTGACGGTGTAGTGCAGGTGCAGCACGCGGTCGCCCTGGACCACCGCGTCGGGATCCCCGAGCAGGACCGTTCCGGTGTGGCCGCCGAAGAAGCGCACCCCTTCTCCGAAGACCACCGGGACGACGTCCATCGCCACCTCGTCGACGAGCCCCGCCGAGAACGCCTGGCCGCCGACGTCGCCCGCGCACACACAGACCAGACCGTCCCCGGCGAGTTCCTTGGCGCGGGTGATGGCCGCCTCGACCGAGTCGGCCGTATGGAACGGCGCGTCGGGGAACCTCGCCCGCCATTCCTCGGGCAGCGGCCGGTGGGTGACGACGACGAGCTGCTCACCGGCGGCCGGTATGCCCGACCAGCCGTCGGTGGTGTCGAACAGGTGCCGTCCGATCACCGTGACCTTGACGGCGTCCCAGAAAGGCTGGACGTAGTCCGCGGACGCGCGGCTGACGCGGAACTGCCATTCATCGTTCGCGCGCACCACCACGTCACCATTGCCGTACCAGTCGAACAGCGGCCCCACCGTGTCATCGGGGTAGGCGATGAAGCCGTCCACCGAAACCACGGCCTGCATGACAACCCTGGCCATTCCACCCGCTCCTTGGCTCATCCGAATGTCGGGACGGTCACGTGCTCCGGCTCGACGAGATACGCCTCGCGGTCCTCGCGCGACGGATACGGACCGCCCGTGTACTTCGCGAAGATGCGATCGACGATGGCCCAGCCCTCGTCCCCGCCGACCCGCTTCACGACGCGTCCGCGCACGAGCGCGCTCAGCACCAGGTTCTCCCGGTCGGTCACGGAGATCGCGATGCGGTCGTCCGCGGCCAGGTTCCGGCCCTTGCGGGAGTCGGGCGAGGTGAAGAAGGCCAGATGATCGCCCTCGACGTCGATCATGACCGGCACCGAGTGCGGCCCGCCGTCGGGCAGGAGCGTGGCGACATGGGCGATGTTCGGCCCCTCGAAAAGGGCGCGGGCGGCCTCGTTGAGCACGGTCGTTCCATTCCGCTGGGAATCGCGATCAGCACGCGAGCCGGGTGTTCTCACCCGCCCGACGCTAGGCGGGCACCGATCGCCGCTCTTGTACAAAACGGCCATCCCCCGGCCGCAGCATCGGAAGGTAGGACGCGGCGTGATCATGCCCGCACCCGCACGCCGCACCCGTCTGCGCGAGGAGCACGCCCGGCGTCACGCCGACGAGCCGGCGGCACTCGCGGCCGAGGTGCGCCTGGTCGGTGTAGCCCGTCTCGACCGCCCACCGCGCGAGGTCGACGTCCAGGACGTCCTGCCGATCGACCGACGCCTGCACCCGGGCGATGAACCCCTGCAGACGCAGGATGCGGTGCAACTCCTTCACCCCGACGCCGACCGCCGCCCGGCACCGGCGCCGCAACTGGCGCTCGGAGATGGACAGCAGCGCGGGCAGGGCCGCCGGCCTCCCGCCGCGCCACGGCATGAGGTGCCGGACGGCCTCGTCCACCAGCGGGTCGTCCGCACCGGCGGACCGCGCGGCGAACGACTGGAGATGGCCGAGCGCGGCCTGCGGCGTCGGGGCGTCCCCGAGCAGGTCCGTCAGGCGGTTCAGGCCGCGCCAGATATCGGTGCCGACGATGTCCTGGTCGACCAGTTCGTCCGCCGGAATTCCGGCGAGGCCACCGAGCACGCCCGGTCGCAGGCGCACTCCGACGACCGTGCCACCTGCCGGAATGTCATGGTAGGTCGCCGTGGTGAGGGGCCCGAGCAGACGCGGCGTCTCACCGAGGACGCACCGCAGCTCGGCACCGCCGTGCGGCACGATCCGCTGCGCGAGCGGCTCGTCCCCGACCTGCTGGATCCACACCAACGACGCCACCGCCGCGAGCGCCGGCGCCGGCACCCGCTCCACGTACGACGATTCTCCCGCCACCCGCCCATCCTGCCGAAAACCCCGCCCACCTGCCGTCCGGTGGCCGGGTTCGAACTCCAGATGATCGACGGTCGCACCGGAGCAAAGGCATGAGGTGGACACGCTCAGGCCCGCGCCCAGGTGTTTGACCAGGCCAGGCGCCTACGATCCGCTGAACCTCGGTGACCGGGCAGGACGGCCTGACAGCGGGAGTAGACCATGAGCCAAGCGGCGAGAGTGTTCAAGGTCGAACCAGCGGGCCTCAACTGGCCGCGAGCGGTCGTCTTCCTGGACGTCGGGCTGGTGCCGCTCTTCGTCTTCTGGGCGATCGGCCATGAGCAGTACCTGCTCAGCACGCTGTTCGGCCTGCTGTTCACCGTGCTGTGCGATCCGGGCGGCGGCTACGGGCGCCGCATGTCGCGCATCTGCCTCTTCGCGCTGATCGGCGCGGGCGTGACCGCCCTGGGGTTCGGAATCGGGGCGGCCCCCTGGGGCTGGCCGGTCCTCGCGGCCTTCGCCATCACGCTGGTGGCGGGGCTGGCCGTCGCCTTCGGGGTGCACCGCTTCGTCACCGCCCTGCTTCTCAACATCTGGTTCATCGTGACCATCGGCGTCGCGTTCACCCTCCACCGGCACGGTCACATCAGCAGCCACACCTGGGCGCAGGTCCTCGCCTGGACCGGCGGGGCGGCGCTGTGGATCGCGGCGGCGTCCATCTGGTGGCTGGTGAGCGGGCGCGGGGACGCACCGCGTCCTTTCGCGGAGATCCCCGGCGACACCGCACGCAGGGCGCTGACCCGACCGCTGGTCGCCTTCGCCCTGGTGCGCGCCCTCGCCATCGCCGGAACCGTCGCGCTCGCCTTCGGACTCGACCTGTCCTACGGCTACTGGATCCCGATCGCGGCCATGATCGCGATGAAGCCGAGCCTGGAGCAGGCGACGCTCGTGGCCGCGCAGCGCCTCACCGGCGCGCTGATCGGCGCCGTCGCCGCCGCCCTGCTGCTGCTGGTCCCCGCGAGCGAGCACGGCCTCCGGCTGTTCGCGGTGGAACACGGACTCCAGATGGTGGCGCTCGTCCTGTTCATGCACGGCGCGGGGATCCGCTTCTGGAACTACACGTTCTACAGCGCGTGCATCGCCGCGGGCGTGCTCATCCTGGTGGACCTTCCGCAGCCCTCGCACTACTCGGCCGAAGGCTACCGAGTGCTGTGGACGCTGTGCGGCGTGGGAATCAGCCTGCTCGTCATGGCACTGTCAACCCTGCTCACCGGCGGAGGCCCCAGCGGTCAGGCGGCTCCGAGCCGGCGCCCCGCTGAGTAGGAGCGGTCCCGGTCGACGACGCTGACGCGGGAGGCCCGCCGGCTTTCGGCCGCGTCGCGGGTGGCGAGCAGCACGGTCGTCCCGGCCGCGGCCACGTGGCGCAGCGTCGCCCAGATTCGATGGATCGTTCCACTTTCCAGGCCGGACGTCGGCTCGTCGAGGAACAGCACGTCCGAGCGGTTCACCATCGCCAGCGACAGATCGAGCAGCCGCCGCTCACCCGCCGTCAGCCGCTCGAACCGCACCCGGGCGACCTCCTCCAGCCCGGTCAGCGCGAGCGCCTCGTCCACCGTCAGCGGGTCCAGCGTCCAGCGCCGCCAGCCTTCGAGGACCTCGGTGACGGTGAGGCCGGGGAACAGGCCGCCGTCCCGCCACACCGTGCCGACCCGCAGCCCGTCCCGCTCGGTGTAGGGATCGGCGCCCCGGAGCCGGACCCGGCCGCCGCACGGCCGCCGGAGACCGGCCAACGCCTCCAGCACCAGGGTCTTTCCGGCCCCCCGATGGCCGAGCAGCGCATGGATCTCGCCCTCCGGCACCGCCAGCGACAAGCCCCCGACCATCCGGCCGCCGGTGCCGACGCGCAGATCGCGTGCCTCGACGACGATTGTGCTCATCCTCGTTCCCCTCGCCCATGCGGTCTCCGGTCCTTCCGGAGCGTCCGCGTAGGACGAGGCTATGGAGGTGACCCGCCAGTAGCCGCCTGAGCTGCCCGAACGTTCGCACTCCGTAAGCTCACCGACAGGCCCGCAAAGCAAGGGCGCCCGCCGACCGGCCGGTCTGACGACGGACGGTCGTGATGACATCTCGGTGACAAACGAGTGAGGGCCCGACCGGAGTAGATTCCGATCAGGCCCTTGACTTGCGAATCCTGGGTGGAGCTGAGGGGATTTGAACCCCTGACCCCCTCGATGCGAACGAGGTGCGCTACCGGACTGCGCTACAGCCCCGAGGACTCTGTAAGGTTAGCGCACTCCGAGGGGTGCTCGCGCACGCCCGGGTCATTCGCCCACGGCGCGGCGGTCGTCGGCGTACTGGTCGAAGACCTCCTCCGGCGTGACCAGCTCGATGACCTCGGCGGGCTCGGTCTCCTGCTCGGCGCGGCGGGCCTCGATCGCGCGGGCGCGGGCGGCGGCGCGGGCCTCGGCCGCGGCGCGGCGGCGGGCGGCGTCCATGCCGACGGCGACGCGCAGCAGGGTGAGGTGCCCGGCCAGCAGCAGGGTCGGCGGCACCGTCGCCCACCAGGGCAGCACACCGGACGCGACGAGGGCCACGGCGGTGACGACGAGGGCCGCCAGGCCCGACGTGCGGCGGCGGCGACGGGCGATGACGGCGGCGCGGGTCACCGGACGGCGGGGCCGCGGGGCCTCCTGGGGCTCGTCGGCCTCCTGCGGCTCCTCCTCGGCGGTCCGGGGCGCCTCGGTGGCCTCCTCGTCGCCGTCGAGCTCGTCGGCGCGCTTGTGGAGGAGCCGGGTGATGCCGGCGTTCTCGGTGTCGCGGCGCAGCCACATGGGTACCAGGACGATGGCCCAGACCGCGACTATGGCGAGGTAGAGGACGGCGCTGCTCACGCGCTCACCGCCTCGGGCCGTCCCAGGGCACGCGGAATCGGCGGGCCGACTTTCGGCGCGCGGGCGTGCAATGGGAGCAGGGTCACGCCCCGCACGGTACGAGCCGGTGTCAGAGGTTGACGAGCATAAGGGGCGGTGTGTCGCGAGATCGATGCCGCCGTTACTCTCCGTTTGCCGAGTCTTCTCGATCGCAGGATTCTTACGCGGCGAAAGTCACTCCGGACTCAAGTGTGCCGGGGAAATGCCTGTTTGCGTTCGGCCAGCCAGCGGGCCCGCAGGCCACCGGGGACGTCCTCGACGGTCAGGGCGTAGCAGATGTGGTCGCGCCAGGCGCCGTCGATGTGCAGATGGCGGCGGCGAATTCCTTCTTCCCGGAATCCGAGCTTTTCGACGACGCGGCGGCTGGCGGCGTTCTCGGGGCGGATATTCGCTTCGAGCCGGTGCAGGCCGACGGTGAAGAAACAGTGGTCGACGGCGAGGGCGACCGCGGTCGGAATGACGCCGCGTCCGGCGACCTGCTTGTCGACCCAGTAGCCGATCTGCGCGGAGCGGGCCGAGCCCCAGACGATCGCGCCGATGGTGAGCTGTCCGGCGAAGCGGTCCTCGTAGGTGACGACCCAGGGCAGGGCGAGGCCCTGGCGGGCCTCGCGGCGCATGGTGTGCACCATGCTGACGTAGGGGCCGAGGCCGCTGCGGAACAGCGGCGTCTCGGGGTTGGTGGGCTCCCAGGGGCGCAGCCAGTCGGCGTTGCGGACCCGCAGTTCGCGCCAGGAGGCGGCGTCGCGGTGCCGCAGCGGTCGCAGACCGACGGGACCCTCGGTGAGGGTGACCGGCCATCCCCGCAATCGTTCCACGGTTCCATGATTCCCTGGTAGGACCTGCGAACGCCATCCATTGTGGCCGGGAAATCGTCCGGGGGCGCGCGGGTCACACCCAGCGGCCGGCCTTCATGACGCGGTGGACGGACATGTCGTCGTTCAGGACCACGAGATCGGCGTCCTTCCCTGGTTCCAGGGAGCCGACGCGCGAGTCGACGCCCAGCGCGCGCGCCGGGATGAGGGACGCCGCTACGGCGGCCTCTTCGATGGGCAGGCCGAGGACGGTCACGGCGCGGCGGAACGCGTCCGCCATCGTGATCGTGCTTCCGGCGATGGACGTCCCTCCGGCGAGAGTGGCGCGGCCGTCGCGGACCCGGACGTCCATGACACCGAGCCGGTAGTCGCCGTCGCCCATGCCGGCGGCGGCCATCGCGTCGGTGATGAGCGCGACGCGGCCCGGGGCGGCGCGGAACGCCAGCCGTCCGACGGCGCCCTCGACGTGCACGCCGTCGTTGATCAGTTCGGCGGTGACGCGGGGGTCGTTGAGGGCGGCGGCGACCGGGCCGCCCTCGCGGTGGTGCAGCGGGCGCATGGCGTTGAACAGGTGGGTCGCGACGGTGGCGCCGGCATCGAAGGCGGCGCGGGCGGTCGCGCCGGGCGCGTCGGTGTGCCCGACGGCCGCGAGAACGCCGGCGTCCACGGCGTCCCGGACGAGGTCGAGCGCGCCGGGCAGCTCGGGAGCCAGGGTGATCATGCGGAGGCGGCCGCGGCCGAGCCGGACGAGGCGGGCGAACTCGGCGCGGTCGGGGTGGCGCAGGAGATCGGGGTCGTGGGCGCCGCAGCGGTCCCGGGCGAGGTAGGGGCCTTCGAGGTGGACGCCGGCGATGAGGCCGTCGGCGGCGAGGTCGGCGAGGCCCGCGACCGCGTTGGCGAGCTCGTCGGGCGTGCCGGTGACGAGGCTCGCGACCGTCGTGGTCGTCCCGTGGGACAGGTGGAAACGGGCGGCCCTTTCGGCCTCTTCGGGACGTCCGGTCTGGTAGGACGCGCCCGCGCCGCCGTGGACGTGCATGTCCACGAAGCCGGGGACGACGTGCCGGCCGCCGAGGTCGACGGTCTCGCCGGGGCCGGCGGACGGCGCGGCGAGGCGGCCGCCGTCGATGCGCAGCGTGCCGGTCGCGACGCCGCCGGGCAGGACGATCCGGGCGTTCGTGAGGTTCGTCATCGGACGTCCAGGATGACGGAGCGGGTGAGGTTCCGTGGACGGTCGGGATCGTCCCCGCGCGCGCGGGCGATCTCGACGGCGAGCCGCTGCGCCCTGACCAGGTCGGCGAGCGGGTCCAGCGAGGTCGTGACCATCGTGCCGCCGACGCCCGCGACCTGGTCGGCGAGGCCCTCCGGCGGCTCGCCGAACATCCAGGCGACGCGGCCGGGCCCGGTGATCGCGATCGGGCCGTGCCGGTACTCCATGGCGGGGTACGACTCGGTCCACGCGCCCGCGGCCTCGCGCATCTTGAGGGCCGCCTCGTGCGCGAGGCCGATCGTCCAGCCGCGGCCGAGGAAGGTGAACTGGTCCGCGGCGACGGCGGCGGCGGGCAGCGGCTCGACGACGGCCCGCTCGGCGTCGGCGATCACTCCGGAGACGTCCTCGCCGAGGTGGGCGCGGAGCAGGACGAGCTGCGTGGTGGCGTAGCGGGTCTGCACCACCGAGCGCTCGTCGGCGTAGTCGAGGACGATGATCTCGTCGGCCGCGTTCATCACCGGCGTCGCGGCGTCGGCGGTGATCGCGACGGTCGGGATCGCACCACGCACGCGCGCCAGCGCGTCCAGGACCTCGGTGGTCGTACCGGACCTGGTCAGCGCCAGCAGCCGGTCGTAGCGGCGGCCGTCCGGGAACTCGGACGCGGCGAACGCGTCGGTCTCGCCGTGCCCGGAGGACTCGCGGAGCGCCGCGTACGCCTGCGCGACGAACCAGGACGTCCCGCACCCGATCACCGCGACCCGCTCGCCGCGGCGGGGCAGCACCGGCGCGAGGTCCGCGGCCGTCGCGGCGGCCCGCCGCCACCGGTCGGGCTGGGACGCGATCTCGGCCTCGGTGTGCCCGCCGCCGCGCTCCGCCATGGACCTCTCCCTCTGCAGCCGTCTGCGTGTTCTTGCTTGTTCAATACCAAGTCTGAGCAGAAAAGACCATAGTGGTGCATCGCTAGAATCCAGTCCGGAGCCGTCCCGCGGGGCCGTCCGCGTACCGGAAAGGGGCCGGGGTGACACGCCACGAACGCTGGAACGCGCTGCTCGAACTGCTCGCCGACGCCGGCCGGCTGAGCGTCGAGGAGGCGGCGGCCCGGATGGCGGTGTCGGCCGCGACGATCCGCCGCGACTTCGACCAGCTCGCGCAGCAGCAGATGCTCACCCGGACGCGCGGCGGCGCGGTCGCGCAGAGCGTCAGCTACGACCTGCCGCTGCGCTACAAGACCGCGCGCAACGCGACGGAGAAGCAGCGCATCGCCGCCGCGACGGCCGAGCTGGCCCGGCCGGGGTCGATCATCGGGCTGAACGGCGGCACCACGACGTCCGAGGTGGCGCGGGTGCTGGCGACGCGCGCCGACCTGCACGCCGAGGGCGGCTCACCGGCGATCACCATCGTGACGAACGCGCTGAACATCGGCACCGAGCTCGCCGTCCGCCCGCACGTGAAGATCGTGCTGACCGGCGGCGTGCCGCGCCCCCAGTCCTACGAGCTGACCGGCCCGCTGGCCACCGGGATCTTCGACCAGGTGACGCTGGACGTGGCCGTCCTCGGCGTCAACGGGGTCACCGTCGAGCACGGCGCGACCTGCCACAACGAGGGCGAGGCGGACGTCAACCGGCTGATGGCCGAGCGCGCCGACCAGGTGGTCGTGGTCGCGGACGGCTCGAAGGTGGGGCGCCGCGCGTTCGCCCGGATCTGCGACACGAGCCGGATCGACGTGCTGGTCACCGACGGCACCGTCGGGGACGCCGACGTCGCCGCCTTCACCGAGGCCGGCGTCCGGGTCGTCCAGGTCTAGGACGACCAGTCCGGGTCTAGCCGCCGGCGGGGCGGGGGTGGTCGCCGCCGGCGATCTGGTCGACGGCGTGCGCCAGGACGCGGCCGAGGACGGCCATGCCGTCGCGCACGCCCCCGGTCGAGCCCGGCAGGTTGACGATCAGCGTCCGCCCGGCGAGCCCGGCGAGGCCGCGGGACAGGATCGCGGCGGGCACCTTGTCGCGGCCCTCCAGCCGGATCGCCTCGGCGATCCCCGGGACCTCCCGCTCGATGACGAGCCGGGTCATCTCGGGCGTCCGGTCGGTCGGGGTGAGGCCGGTGCCGCCGGACGTCACGACGACGTCGTAGCCCTGCGCGACGGCGTCCCGCAGCACCTCGGCGACCGGCTCGCCGTCCGGCACGACGACGGGGCCGTCCACCTGGCAGCCGAGGTCCTCCAGCAGTTCGACCAGCACCGGGCCCGACTTGTCCGGGTAGACGCCGGCGGCGGCGCGGTTGGACACGGTGACCGCCATCGCGCGGATCATCGGCGCCACACGCCGGTCTTGCCGCCGGTCTTCTCCTCGACCCGCACGTCGGTGATCACGGCGCCCGGGTCGACCGCCTTGACCATGTCGACCAGCGCGAGCGCGGCGACGGAGACGGAGGTGAGCGCCTCCATCTCCACGCCGGTGCGGTCGGCGGTGCGCGTCACGGCCCTGATCGCCACGCCCTCGTCGTGGATCTCCAGCTCGACGGTGACGCCGTGCAGGGCGATCGGGTGGCAGAGCGGGACCAGGTCGGGGACGCGCTTGGCCCCCATGATCCCGGCGATGCGGGCGACCGACAGCGCGTCGCCCTTCGGTATGTCGCCGGCGCGCAGCAACCCGATGCATTCGGCGGAGAGCCGGACGAACCCGGTCGCGGTGGCGGTCCTGGACGACACGCCCTTGGCGGAAACGTCGACCATCCGGGCCGCGCCCTTGTCGTCCAGATGCGAGAACTCGGTGCCCATGGCACTCATGGCAACCTCATGACGTCGACGTGCGAACCGGCGGGCAGGGCCTCGGTGTCCTCGGGGAGCGCGATCAGCGCGTTCGCCATGGCGAGCGAACCGAGCTGGTGGGAGCCCTGCGTCTCCGCCGGGGTGACGGTGTAGTGGCCGCGGTTGGACGACAGCCGCCCGCGGACGAAATGCCGCAGCCCGGCGGGCGACTTGATGTCCTCCGCCAGGACGGCGCTTACGGTGGGCATCGGTTCGGGCGGCAGCCCCTGCATGGCGCGCAAGGCGGGACGCACGAAGACCTGGAACGAGACGTACGCGCTAACGGGATTCCCCGGCAGCGTGAAGACGGGCGTGCCTTCCAGCAAGCCGAACCCCTGCGGCTTGCCCGGGCGCATGCGCACCTTGTGGAACCGTACGGTGCCGGTGCCGGACAGCACCTCCTTCACCACGTCCCTGGTACCCATGGACACCCCGCCCGAGGTGATGATGGCGTCAGCACGGACGAGCTGGTCCTCCAGCATCTCCATGACCTTGGCGGGCTCGTCGTGGACGGTCGCCTGCCGGAAGCCCATCCCGCCCGCCTCCACGACGGCGGCGGTGAGCATGTAGCTGTTGGACTCCCAGAT
Organism: Actinomadura sp. RB99; assembly: GCF_014706005.1. Lineage (NCBI taxonomy): Bacteria > Bacillati > Actinomycetota > Actinomycetes > Streptosporangiales > Thermomonosporaceae > Actinomadura > Actinomadura sp. RB99. Next base: position 235,666 of record NZ_JABMCA010000007.1, read on the forward strand.
CTGCCCCGGCGCGAGCCGCGTGCCGGGCTCCTGGAGCTCGTCCCCCGTGGAGACGACGACGACGCGCGGTTTCGGCCTTACGGCGACATGGGAGCGCCCTACGGCGGCGACCATGCCGATCTGCGTCGCGCCGAGCCGCGTCCCCGCCTCCACGACGGTCTGGCCCGCGAGGACGTCCTCGCCGGACCGCCGGATGTAGTTCCCCGCCGGTGCGGGGCGGCTGATGCGGACGGTCGCGGCACCGCCGTCCGTCCACTCGACCGGGATGACCGCGTCGGCTCCGGCGGGCAGCGGGGCGCCCGTCATGATGCGGGCGGTCAGCCCCGTCCTGATGGCGGAAACGCCCGAGTCCCCGGCCACGATGTCCCCGACCACGGGCAGCACGACCGGCTCCGCCTCGGTGGCCCCCGCGACGTCCGCCGCGACGACGGCGTAGCCGTCCATCGCGGAGTTGTCGAACGGCGGCAGCGGGACCGGCGCGGTGACGGGCTCGGCGAGCACCGTCCCCTGCGCCTCCAGCAGCGCGAGGTCGAGCGGCGGCAGCGCCGCGACGCTGCCGAGGATCTCCGTCAGGTGCTCATCGACCGTTCTCATGCCCACGGCCCCAGTGTGACGGGTCGTCACGCGTCGCCGGAGCCGCCCACGCCGTCCGCGGCGTCATGGGTCCGGACGAACTCGCGCAGCCACGGGATGAACTCGGGCGCCAGATCGGGGCGTTCCGCGGCGAACTGCACCACCGTGCGCAGGTACTCCAGCTTGTTGCCGGTGTCGTAGCGGCGGCCGCGGAACTTCACGCCGTACACGCCGCCGCCGTTCTCGGCCGGCATGTCGGCGAGGGTGCGCAGCGCGTCGGTCAGCTGGATCTCGCCGCCGCGGCCGGGCGGGGTCTTCTCCAGCACGTCGAACACCGCGGGGTCGCAGACGTACCGGCCGATGATGATCCAGTTGCTCGGCGCCTCCTCGGGCGCGGGCTTCTCGACCAGGTCGGAGATGCGCACGACGTCGTCCTCGCCGGTCGCCTCGATGGCCGCGCAGCCGTAGGCGGACACCTGGTCGGGCTCGACCTCCATCAGCGCCACGACGCTGCCGCCGTACTGGCCGCGCACCTCGATCATCCGCTGCAGGAGCTTGTCGCGCGCGTCGATCATGTCGTCGCCGAGCAGCACCGCGAACGGCTCGTCGCCGACGTGCTGGCGGGCGCAGTGCACCGCGTGGCCGAGCCCGCGCGGCTCGCCCTGCCGGACGTAGTGCATGATCGCGAGGTCGGCGGACTCGCGGATGGCCGCGAGGCGCTCGCTGTCGCCCTTGGCGTTGAGCGCCTCCTCCAGCTCGTAGGCGCGGTCGAAGTGGTCCTCGATGGACCGCTTGCTGCGCCCGGTGATCATGAGCACGTCGCTGAGGCCGGCGTCGACGGCCTCTTCGACGACGTACTGGATCGCCGGTTTGTCGACGACGGGAAGCATTTCCTTGGGCGTCGCCTTGGTGGCGGGCAAGAATCGGGTACCGAGGCCCGCCGCAGGGACGACGGCCTTGAGCACGGGTGCAATGTCGACCATGAAAAGACCCTAGCCATCCGCGAGGACAACAGCGTGCACGACATCGTTTCGAAGACCGACATCCGCGCCGGACTGCTGGAAAGGCGTGGGATCATGGCTCCTGAGGAGCGCGCCGCGGCGGGCCGGTCGCTGCGCGACGCGCTGCTGTCCGTGCCCGAGATCGAGATGGCGGGGACGATCGCCGCCTACGTCTCCGTCGGCACCGAACCGGACACCCGGAGCCTGCTGTTCGCGCTGTGGAAGCGCGGCGCCTACGTGCTCCTCCCCCGCCTGCTGCCGGACGGCGACCTCGACTGGGCGTCCTACGAGGGCCCCGACTCGCTCGCGCCGGGCCCGCGCGGATGCCTGGAGCCGACCGAGCCGCCGCGCGGCCCGGGGGCCGTGGCCAGCGCGGACGTGGTCCTGACACCGGCGGTCGCGATCGACCGGACGGGCATGCGGCTGGGCCGCGGCGGCGGGTCGTACGACCGGGCGCTGGCCCGCGTGGGGCCCGCGATCCTGACCGTCGGGCTGGTGTACGACTCCGAGCTGGTGGACGAGCTTCCCGCGGAGCCGCACGACCAGCGGGTGCGGGCCGCGGCGACGCCGTCCGAGGGCCTGGTGCGGTTCGGCTGAGGCGCCGGCGGGCGTCCGGACGGCCGGACGGCCGGACGGGCTGCGAAGTGCGGCCGGGGGTGCCGGGCGCTGGCCGAGCGGCGTCAGGGGGCGGCCGAGGCGTGAGGGGGGTGTCCGAGCGGCGGCGGGAGCGCTGCCGCGCGGTGGCAGAGGTGTGGCCTGGCGGTTAGCAGTACCTGGCTCTGTGGCCAGTACCGGACGGGCGCATAGGCTGAGGATCAGCAAGATCGCGGATCGGGGACCGCGGTCGGACCCGAGGCTCACCGGGAGGTTCCAGATGACGGCGCCGTGGCGGATCCTTTCCCTCCCCCCGCTCGGGGAGGACATCGTGCGGGGCCTGTTCGGATCGTTCGGCGACACCGTGGAGGTGGCGTTCCCGCAGACCAGGGACCGCGCCGGGCTCCTCGCGGCGCTCCCGGACGCCGAGCTGGTCATCGGCGACTTCAGCGCTCAACTGAAACTCGACGCCGAGGCGGTCGCCGCCGCGCCGCACCTGGCGTTCGTGCAGATGCCCGCGGTGGGCACCGACAGCATCGACGGCGCCGCACTGGCGGAGGCCGGCGTGCCTCTGGCGAACACCGCGGGCGCCAACGCGCGCGGTGTGGCCGAGTGGGCGGTCGGCGCCGCGTTCGCCCTGTGTCGCCACTTCGTCTGGGGGGACCGGCATGTGCGCGCGGGCGAATGGCCGCAGGCGGAGCTCCTGGCCCGGGGCACCAGGGAAGTCCATGCGCAGCGCGTAGGGGTCGTCGGTTACGGCGCCATCGGCGCGGAAGCGGCGCGGCTGTTCCAGGCCCTCGGCTGTGAGGTCTCCTACTGGACGAGGCACCCGCGTGCTTCGGCGCCGGTCACCTACAGGGAGCTGGACGATCTGCTCGCCACGTCCGACATCCTGGTGCTCGCCTTGCCGCTGACCGACGAGACACGCGGTCTCATAGGGCCGGAACGTCTCGCGCTACTCCCCGACAAGGCGCTGCTCGTGAACGTGGCGCGCGGCGGCATCGCGCCCGACGACGCCGTCCTCGCCGCGCTGGAGTCGGGACGGCTCGCCGGGGCCGCCCTGGACGTCTTCGATGAGGAGCCGCCTCCGGCCGACCATCCCCTGCGCACGAACGAGAACGTCCTGCTGTCCCCGCATGCGGCGGGAGGGACGACGGAGTCGCAGCGGAACATCGTGACGATGCTGCTCGACAACGTCACCAGGGCCGTCCAGGGACACGCGGTGCAGAACGTTGTGAACGGGGTGGATCCGCAGGTCAGACGGAGATAACGGACGTTCTAGGCATCCCGTTCATCAACCGCAAGTATGCATTTGACACACGATTCTGTAGTATTGCTAAAAGTTCAACTTTGACGACCCCGAAGGGTGGGATGTGCATCTCGACATCTGGCTACTCCTCGGGGCCGTGCTCGTACTCAGCGCCATCGTCGCGGTCCGGCTGTCGCACCAGGCCGGCCTGCCGACCCTTCTGGCGTACATGGGCCTCGGCCTTCTCATCGGCGAGTCCGGTCCCCTCCACATCGACTTCGACAACGCCGAGCTGGCCGAGACCCTCGGCCTCGGCGCGCTCGTCCTGATCCTCGCCGAGGGCGGTCTCACCACCAGCTGGCGGCACGTGCGGCCGTCCGTGCCGGCCGCGCTCAGCGTGTCCACCATCGGCACCCTGATCAGCATCGTCGTGGTGGCGCTCGCCGCCATGTGGCTGATCGGCATGGACTGGCGCCCGGCGTTCCTGCTGGCCGCCGTCCTCGCCCCCACCGACGCCGCGGCCGTGTTCTCGGTGCTGCGCCGGCTGCCCCTGCCCTCCCGGCTGACCGGGCTACTCGAAGCCGAGTCCGGCTTCAACGACGCACCCGTCGTGATCATCGTGGCCACCCTCAGCGTCAAGCACGGCGGCGTCCCCAACATCGCCGAGCTCGCGGGCGTGATGGTGTACGAGCTGATCGCCGGCGGCGTGCTCGGGTTCGCGATCGGCTGGCTCGGCGCACAGGCGCTGCGCCGCGTCGCCCTCCCCGCGTCCGGCCTGTACCCCATCGCCGTGATGTCGCTGTCCATCGGCTCCTACGGCGCCGCCACGCTGCTGCACGCGAGCGGCTTCCTGGCCGTCTACGTCAGCGCGCTGGTGCTCGGCAACGCGCGCCTGCCGCACCGTCCTGCCACGAGGGGCTTCGCCGAAGGCATCGGCTGGCTCGCCCAGATCGGGCTGTTCGTGATGCTGGGCCTGCTGGCCTCGCCCGGCGCGCTCCCCGGCCAGATCGTCCCGGCGCTCGTCATCGGGTTCGTCCTGCTGCTCGTGGCCCGCCCCGTGTCGGTCGTCCTGTCCTCGATCGGGTTCAAGCTCTCGTGGGGCGAGAAGGTGTTCGCCTCATGGGCGGGGCTGCGGGGCGCCGTCCCGATCGTCCTGGCGACCATCCCCATGGTGAAGGACGTGCCGGACGCCGACCGGCTGTTCTCCATCGTCTTCAACATCGTCGTGGTGTTCACGCTCTTGCAGGGCCCTACGCTGCCCCTGGTCGCGCGCTGGTGCCGCCTCAAGAGCGACGAGCAGACGCGCGAACTGGACGTGGAGGCCGCGCCCCTGGAGGAACTCCATGCGGACCTGCTCGAAGTCCGCATCCCGCCCGACTCCCGGTTGAGCGGAGTGGAGATCTTCGAGCTGCGGCTGCCCGCCGGAGCGTCCATTACCCTCGTCGTGCGGGACGGGGAGAGCTTCGTACCGGAACCCACCACGCCCCTGCAGAGCGGCGACACGCTGCTGGTCGTGACCACCGAGGCCGTACGCGAGACCACGGAACGCAGGCTGCGCGCCATCAGCCGCCGCGGGAAGCTGGCCGGCTGGTTCGGCGAGACCGGCGCATGAGCGTCCTGCGGCACGGGCACCGAGACCCGGCCGGGCCTTTGGGGTAGGGCCGGGCTCGGGGGCAGGCTTGGGGCGGCAGGCTTGGGGCGGCTGGGAACAGACCCGCGGCGAATCCTGTTCCACGGGTGGGTACCATTAGCAGTCATCTAGAGTGAGTGCCAGTCCGGGACGGCGCCGGACTGAGTCAGCGAGGAGGAACCGTGCCGACGTATCAGTACGTTTGCACCGAGTGCGGCGAGCCTCTGGAGGTCGTGCAGAAGTTCAGCGACGACGCGCTGACCGAATGCCCGGCGTGCAAGGGAAAGCTCCGCAAGGTCTTCTCCGCCGCGGGGATCATCTTCAAGGGGTCGGGCTTCTACCGCACCGACAGCCGCGGCTCAGGCAAGTCGTCCTCCACCGTGGGGAGCTCGTCCAACGGCTCGAACGGCTCGTCGTCGAGCGGTGACTCCGGCAAGTCCGACTCGGCGTCCTCGTCGAGTTCGTCGGGCTCGTCGAGCGACTCGTCGTCGTCCTCGTCTTCCGCCTCCTCGTCGAAGTCGTCTTCGTCCGAGAAGGTGGCCTGACCCAGGGGCCACGCCTCACCACCGCGCTTCCCGAAGGCCGGAGGAACCCGAACGGGTTCCTCCGGCCTTCTGCGTGCTCTGGGGAGCATCCCTGAGGCCACCCCTAGCAGGACCCTGAGGCCACCCCGAGATTTCGCGATATAACTTGCTTCCTCTCGACTTTCGAGAGACTCTGGTTCTGAGCAAGTTTTCGCGTCATATCGCGAGATCCACGGACCTCTCAGGAGATCGACCATGCGCGCACAGAGCCAGGCTCCCCCCAGAACACCGGCCCGCAGGCTCGCCGGGCTGATCGCCGGACGCCGCGGCAAGTGGGCCGTCCTCGCCGTCTGGATCGCCCTGCTGGCCGCGCTCGGCCCGCTCGCCGGGCGCCTGGGCGACGTGGAGGACAACGACGCGGCGTCCTGGCTGCCCGCGAGCGCCGAGTCCACGCAGGTCGTCAAGCAGCAGGACATGTTCCAGAAGGACGAGACGATGCTCGCCGTCATCGTCTACGAGCGTCCTTCCGGCATCACCGCGGCCGACCGCGCCAAGGCCGCCGCCGACAGGCCCGCCTTCGAGCGCCTCCCGGGCGCCGAGAAGGCGCAGGGACCGTTCCCCTCGAAGGACGGCAGGGCCCTGGAGACCCTCGTCCCGATCAAGAGCGACGACGTGACCGACGCCGTCGACCAGGCCCGCGACCTCGTCAAGCGGGGACCGCCCGGCCTGTCCGCGCACGTCACCGGGCCCGCCGGCGCCGGCTCCGACCAGTTCGGCGTGTTCCAGAGCCTCGACGGCTTCCTGCTCATGGCGGCCGGCATCGTCGTGATCGTCCTGCTGCTGATCATCTACCGCAGCCCCGTGCTGTGGTTCATCCCGGTGCTCAGCGCCGTCTTCGCCCTCGGGCTCGCGCAGTCCGTCGTCTACCTGCTGGCCAAGTACGCCGACCTGACCGTCAACGGGATGAGCTCCGGCATCATGACCGTGCTGGTGTTCGGCGTCGCCACCGACTACGCCCTCCTGCTCGTCGCCCGCTACCGGGAGGAACTCCACCGGCACGAGGACCGGCACGAGGCCATGGCGTTCGCCCTGCGCCGCGCCGCGCCCGCCGTCATCGCGTCCGCCGCCACCGTGGCCGTCGGCCTGCTGTGCCTGCTGCTCGCCGACCTGAACTCCACCGCCGGGCTCGGCCCCGTCGCCGCTGCGGGCGTCCTCACCGCGCTGGCGGCGATGGTCACGCTCCTGCCCGCGCTGCTCGTCATCTTCGGCCGCTGGGTGTTCTGGCCGCTCGTCCCGCGCTACGACGCCAAGTACCTCGAACCGGAGGCGTACGAGGCCGAGCACGGAATCTGGTCCCGCGTGGCGGGCCTGGTGGGCAGGCGCTCGCGCTTGCTCTGGGTCACCACCGGCATCGTCCTGGTCGGTCTTACCTTCGGCCTCGGCTCCCTCAAGGCGGACGGCCTCTCCAACGCCGGGCAGTTCACCGGACGCCCCGACTCGATCGCCGGGCAGGAGGCCGTGGCGCGGCACTACCCCGCCGGATCCGGCTCCCCGGCCGTCGTCATCGGCAAGGCGTCGGAGTCGACCCAGATCGCCGCTGCGGCCGCGCGCACACAGGGCGTCGCCCAGGTCGGTCCGCCTGCGACCGAGAACGGGCTCGTCATGTACGAGGCGACCCTGCGCGACCCAGCCGGCAGCAAGGCGGCCGAGCGGACCATCGACCGGCTCCGGGAGGCTGTGCACGCCGTCCCGTCCGCCGACGCGAAAGTGGGCGGCACCACCGCCACGTCCCTGGACACCAAGCGGGCCTCCGTACGCGACAACAAGGTCATCATCCCGGTCGTGCTGGGCGTGGTCTTCGTCATCCTCGTCCTGCTACTGCGCGCGCTCGTGGCGCCGCTGCTGATGATGGGCACCGTCGTCCTGTCGTTCCTCGCCTCGCTGGGCGCGTGCGCGCTCATCTTCAGGCACGGCTTCGGCTTCGAGGGCACGGACACGGGGTTTCCCCTGCAAGCGTTCACCTTCCTGGTGGCGCTCGGGGTCGACTACAACATCTTCCTCATGCACCGCGTACGGGAGGAGTCCCAGACGCTCGGCACGCGGCGCGGCATCCAGCGCGGCCTCACCGTCACCGGCGGCGTCATCACCTCGGCCGGGGTGGTGCTGGCGGCGACGTTCGGCGCGATGGCGACGCTGCCGCTGGTGTCCATGGTGGAGATGGGCTTCGTCGTCGCGTTCGGCGTCCTGTTCGACACTCTGGTCGTCCGGTCGCTGCTCCTGCCCGCCCTGTCGCACGACCTCGGACGGCGGATCTGGGCCCCGGGCCGGCTCGCCGCCCGCGAGGCGCACGCCGGCCGGTCCCGCGTCCTCGACCGGGTGGGCTGACGCGAGATCCGCCCCGGTTCGCAGGATGTCCTGTTTCTGGGGATACGGAGGGGTCCGGTGCGGCACCGGGCCCCTCCGCCGCGTCGCCGATCATGGAGTTATCCACATTTCGCGGCGGGTCGCACGCGCTCCGGCGGGCTGGTTAGTGTCGGCGGCATGTCCACCAACTCCCAGCCCACGGCCGAGATCGCGGTCATCGGCGGTTCCGGTTTCTACTCCTTCCTCGACGACGTCGAGGAGGTGCGCGTCGACACCCCCTACGGCCCCCCGAGCGACGCCGTCGCCATCGGCGAGCTCGCCGGGCGGCGCGTCGCGTTCGTCCCCCGGCACGGCCGCGACCACCGCTTCCCGCCCCACAAGATCCCCTACCGGGCCAACCTGTGGGCGCTGCGGGCGCTGGGCGTCCGGCAGGTCCTCGCGCCGAGCGCGGTCGGCTCGCTGACCCCCGACCTCGGGCCCGGCACGCTGGCCGTCCCCGACCAACTCGTCGACCGGACGGCCGCGCGCCCACAGACCTACTACGACGACGGCGCCGCGATCCACGTCTCCTTCTCCGACCCGTACTGCCCGGTCGGCCGGCGCGCTGCCGTCGACGCCGCGAACGCCGCCGGTTGGGCGCCCGTCGACGGCGGCACCCTCGTCGTCATCGAGGGCCCCCGGTTCTCCACCCGGGCCGAGTCCCGCTGGTTCGCCGGCCAGGGCTGGACGCTCGTCGGGATGACCGGCCACCCCGAGGCCGTCCTCGCCCGCGAGCTGGCGCTCTGCTACACCCCGCTCTGCCTGGTCACCGACCTCGACGCCGGCATCGAGGAGGGCGAGGGCGTCACCATGGACGAGGTGCTGCGGGTGTTCGGCGAGAACATCGGGCGGCTGCGCGGCCTCGTCGCGGACGTGGTCAAGGCGCTGCCCGCCGAACGCGGCTGCCCGTGCCCCTCGGTCCTGGACGGCATGGACCTCCCGCTGGAGCTGCCGTGAGGGCACGCGCGGCCCGGCTGCGGCGGCCGCTGGCGGCGCTGTCCGCCGCGGCCGCCGCGGGCCTGGCCCTCACCGCGCTGCGGCCGGG
>NZ_JABMCA010000070.1:0-49135 GCF_014706005.1 Actinomadura sp. RB99
CGAACCTCTGGTGTGCCAGTTGTCCCGCCAGGGGCACGGCTGGTTGGCTACGTTCGGTCGGGATAACCGCTGAAAGCATCTAAGCGGGAAGCCTTCCTCGAGATGAGTTCTCCCTCCCCTCTTTGGAGGGGGTAAGGCTCCCAATAGACGATTGGGTTGATAGGCCGGGTATGGAAGCGCGGTAACGTGTGGAGTTGACCGGTACTAATAGGCCGAGTGGCTTGAACACACTGAACGTTCAATTCGAATCGCTGTTGTGTGGTGTTCGCGTCCCTGTGTGGTTCCCAGGAAACAACCGGGAACCGCTGGTATAAGTGAAGATTCGAGCCTGGTCGCTCGGACGAGTCTTCCCGCGCCCGCTTGGCGGGTGTTGGGGTTTGGTCGTTCGGTGGTTATGGCGGAGGGGAAACACCCGGTCCCATTCCGAACCCGGAAGTTAAGCCCTTCAGCGCCGATGGTACTGCATGGGAGACTGTGTGGGAGAGTAGGACACCGCCGGACATATATTGGTCGAGGGTCGCACCCCGTTTTTCGGGGGCGGCCCTCGACGCATGTCATGGACCTGCCGAAGTAGGCTGCAGGAGTCCATGAACCACCTTCAAGAACAGTGACGGACGTGATGAGCGCGGAAGAGGACGGCCGCAGCGACGAGAACCGCGAGCGGCGGGGGAAGAACGGCGGGCGGAGCGCGCCCGGCGCTCGTGGGGGCACCGGCGGGCCCGGTGCGCGCGGAAGCGGCGGTCCTCGCGGATCCGCGCCTCGCAACGGCGGTCCCAAGGGCGGCAAGGGCCGTCCCGGCGCCGGGGGCGGCTGGAAGGGACGCGACGGCCAGGGCCGGCGGAACGACCGGCCCTCCGATCGCCCGTTCCGGGGGGCTGACGACCGTCGCGGTAGCGAGGGAGGCCCGCGCGAGCGGCGCGATGGCCGTTTCGGCGGCGGACGCGGCGGCGAGCGCGGCCAAGGACGGTTCGGCGGCGCCGGTGGCGAGCGCCGGAACGCAGGCCCCCGCGATGAGCGACGTTCCGGCGCGCCCGGCGGTCAGCGTGGCGGGAAGCCAGGTGGCCGTGGCGACGGGCGCTTCGGCGGCCAGAGCGGCCCTCGCACCGGGCCGGGCGGACCGCGCGCCGGACAAGGCGCTGGCGGTGGCCGCTCCGGCGGTGGCCAGGGCCCGCGCGGCGAGGGCCGCGAGCAGCGCTTCGGCGGCCCTCGTGGTGAGCGCCGCGACGACCGCTTCGGTGGTCCGCGCGGCTCCGGTGCCGGAAACCGTGAAGAGCGTTTCGGTGGCCCGCGCGGTGGTGGCCAGGGTCCACGTGGCGAGCGTCGTGAGGGTGGCTTCGGCGGCCCGCGTGGCGAGCGTCGTGAAGGCGGCTTTGCCGGGCCGCGCGGTGAGCGCGGTGAGCGTCGTGAGGGCGGTTTCGGTGGCGGACGCGGGCCGCGGGGCGAGAGCCGTGGTGGCCGGCCCGGTGGGCCGCGCGGTGAAGCGCGCTCGGGCGGGCCTCGCGAGTCCCGTCCCGGTGGCCGGCAGGGCGAGCGCGGGTTCGAGGGCCGGCCGAAGGACCGCCGCTTCCCGGACCGCGACGAGCGCGGCGGGCGCGAGGGCGGCCGTCCCGGCGGCGGGTTCCGCCAGGAGCGGCCCGGCGGGCGCCGGTTCGAGGGTGATCGGGAACGGCCGCGCGGGCAGCGCGACGGCGGAGGGTTCCGCGGTCGCGGACCCGGGCGTCCCGAGGAGCGGGGCGGACGCCCGCACGGCCCGGGACGCGGCCGTCCCGCGGCGGCCGAGCGGGAGCGTCCGGCCCCCAAGCACGACGACCCGCTGCTGCCCGACGACGTCACCGGCGACGAACTGGACGCGGAGGCCCGCGCCGAGCTGCGGACGCTGCCGAAGGACCTCGCGGAGCGCGTCGCGCGGCACCTGGTGATGGCGGGGCGGCTGTCCGAGGAGGAGCCGGAGCAGGCGTACAAGCACGCCCGCGCCGCGCGCCGGCTCGCGTCGCGCGTCGGCATCGTCCGGGAGGCCGCGGGGATCGCCGCGTATCAGACGGGGGAGTGGGCCGAGGCGCTCGCCGAGCTGCGGGCGGCCCGCAGGCTGGGTGCGGGCGACGACTCCTACCTGCCCGTCATGGCCGACTGCGAGCGCGGGATGGGACGTCCCGAACGCGCCCTCGATGTGATCAAGTCGCCGGAGGCGGACCGGCTCGACCCGATGGGGCGGGTGGAGCTGCGCATCGTCGAGTCGGGCGTGCGCCGCGACCTCGGCCAGTACGACGCCGCCGTGGTGACGCTGCAGATCCCCGAGCTGCGGGACCGGCGGCTGAAGCCCTGGTCGGCGAGGCTCTTCTACGCCTACGCCGACGCGCTCGCGGAGGCGGGGCGCGAGGAGGAGGCGTCCGACTGGTTCGCCCGCGCGGCGGCCGCGGACCGCGACGGCGAGACCGACGCCGCCGAACGCTACGCGGAGCTCGAAGGACTCCACATCCTCGACACCGAGGAGGACGGCGAGGAGTCCCCCGAGGACCTCGCCTCGGGGCAGGAGCCGGACGACGCGGCCGCGGACGGCGGCGAGGCCGTGGCGGCCCCCGCCGAGCCGGTCGCGGAGGAGCCCGAGGAGCCCGAGGAGCCGGCCGCGGCGGTGCCGGAGATCGTCACGGCGACGGACATCCAGTTCAAGCCCGCCGATCCCGAGATCCTGGAGCCCGCCCCGGAGGAGCTTCCGGAGGCCCCCGCGGTGTTCCTCGAGCCGAAGACCGCCGAGCCGGAGCCCGATCTCGACCAGGCCGCCGCCGAGCCCGAGCCTCCCGCCAAGGCGGAGGCCGACGAGGACGAGCCCGGTCCGGACGAGGGGCCGAAGGCCGACGGCTGATCCGCTGAGCCGGTTTCCGGACGCGCCGCTCCGGTGCGTCCGGAAACCGGATCCGGCCCTCGTAGCGGACGAGAGGCCGGAAAGGGCCGAATGAAGATCCTTTGCCGGGGTCCGCCGCTAGTCTGTGCCGCATGACCGCCGGTAAGGAAGAGATCGTCCCGAAGGGCATCGACGTCGCGACGCCGCACATCGCGCGGATCTACGACTACTGGCTGGGCGGCAAGGACAACTTCGCCTCCGACCGGGCGGCCGCCGAGCAGGTGATGCTCGCGACGCCGACCATCAAGCCGGGCGTCACCGCGAACCGGGCCTTCCTGAGCCGCGCCGTGCGGACGATCGTCGGGCACGGCGTCACCCAGTTCCTCGACATCGGCACGGGCATCCCCACCGCGAACAACACGCACATGGTCGCGCAGGCCGCCGACCCCGAGTGCCGGGTGGTGTACGCGGACAACGACCCGATCGTGCTCGCGCACGCGCGGGCCCTGCTGTCCGGCGTGACCGCGCCGACCGCGTTCGTGGACGCCGACCTGCGCGACACGCGCCGGATCCTGGACGAGGCCGCGCGGCTGCTCGACTTCGACCGTCCGGTGGGCCTGCTGCTGATCGCGGTGCTGCACTGCGTCCCGGACGATGACGATCCGCGCGGCATCGTCGGCACGCTGCTGGACGCCCTCGCGCCCGGCAGCTTCCTCGCCGTCACCCATCCGGGCATCGACCAGATGCCGGAGCAGATGGCGGCCGCGGAGGACGCCCTCACCAAGGCGATGGGCTTCCGCGTGACCTTCCGCACCCGCGACGGGGTCGGCGCGTTCTTCTCCGGGCTCGACCTCCTCGACCCGGGGGTCGTCCCGGTCCAGGACTGGCGTCCCGAGGCGGACGCGGCGCCGTCGGCCACGACCGGGATGTGGGGCGGCGTGGCCCGGAAGCCGTGATCGCCGCCCGGACGGCACGTCGGGTTCGGCGGACGGGCAGGCCGCGCACGAGTTATTCGATAGTGTGTCAATAACTTGGCTCGGCGGCCCGCGCGGGAGGCCGGGTCCGCTGCGACGGAAGGGCCGGGTCATGGCCGACGACAGCATGTCCGACTTCTCCCGGGGGGCCTTCGCGCACGGCGGCGCGTCCCACCGCGTGTTCCGGTCGGGGACCGGGCCCGCCGTCATCGTGATGGCGGAGGTCCCGGGCATCACCCCGAAGGTGCTCGCGTTCGCCCGGCGCGTCCGCGACCTGGGCCTGACCGTCGTGCTTCCGGACCTCTTCGGGACGGCCGGACGCGACCCCGATCCCGCCGCGCACGGCTGGTCCGGCACCATCGCCTACGGCGTCCGCGCCATGGCCCCGCTCTGCGTCCGCCGCGAGTTCACCAAGCTCGCCACGGGGCGGACCTCGCCGATCGTGACCTGGCTGCGCGCGCTGGCCGCGCGCGAGCACGCCGAATGCGGCGGGCCCGGCGTCGGCGCGGTGGGCATGTGCTTCACCGGCGGGTTCGCGCTGGCGATGGCCGCCGACGACCGGCTCCTGGCGGCCGTGCTGTCCCAGCCGTCGCTGCCGCTGCCGGTCACCCGCGCGCAGCGGCGCACGATCGACATCGCGCCCGCGGACCTCGCGGCGGTGAAGCGGCGCGGCGCGGACGACCTGACGGTGCTGGGCCTGCGGTTCCGCGGCGACCGGCTCGTCCCGGGCGAACGGTTCGACTTCCTGCGCCGGCAGCTCGGCGACGCGTTCGTCGCCGTGGAACTGGACGACTCGGCGGCGAACCCGGACGCCCTGCTCAGGCCGCACTCGGTCCTCACCGAGCACCTGATCGACGAGCCGGGCCAGCCCACGCGCGACGCGCTGGAGCAGGTCCTGGAGCTGTTCCGCGCCCGCCTGCTCCTCCCGGAGGGCGACGAGGCGCCCGTCGGAGAGGGCGCGTAGGCCGCGCCGCCCGTCAGGCGTGCCGGTCGAGGGCGTGCATGATGCCCGCGACGTTGTTGGCCGGGCTGTTGAGGACGTCGTACTTGGCGGCCAGCTCGGGGTCGAGGTCGGCGCTGTTGATGGCGTAGCGGTCCTTCGTGCGCTCCACCACCGCAGCCACGGCGTGGTCCAGTTCGAGGCCCCGGTCCCTGGCGTCGCGGACCGCGTCGACCCAGACGCGCAGCTCCTCGGCGGAGCGTTCCAGCGTGCCCTCGACCTCGGTGACCGGGCCGTAGTGCGCGAACAGCAGCCGCTGCGGGCCGAGGTCGCGGAACCTGCCGAGCGACGCCAGTGCCGTGTCGAGGTCGAAGTCCGGCGGCGGGGTGGCGGGCCGCACGTCCGCCGTCTCCGGGATGTAGATGCCGGCGGCGTCGCCCACGTACAGGTCGCCGGTGCCGGAGTCGACGAGGCCGACGTGGTGCTTGGCGTGGCCGGGGGAGTAGTGCGACTCCAGGCGGCGGCCGCCGCCGAGGTCGACCACGCCGGTGTCCTCGACGGCGCGGATGCGCGCGGAGTCGGTCGGCTTCAGCTCGCCGAACAGGGTGTCGAGGGCGTCGCCCCACACCATGCGGGCGCTGCGCATGAGGCGGGACGGGTCGGCGAGGTGCCGGGCGCCCTTCTCGTGCACGACGATCTCGGCCTGCGGGTACAGCGCGGCGATGTCGCCGACGCCGCCCGCGTGGTCGAGGTGGATGTGGGTGACCACGACGCTCGCGAGGTCGTCCGCGCCGACGCCGAGCTCGCTCAGCGCCCGCTGGACGACGGGTGCGGAGCCGGCGGTCCCCGGCTCGATCAGGCACGGCCGGTCGGCGAGGATCAGGTACGCGGCGGTGATGCCGGAGTGGCCCGCCAGCAGGGTGTCGATCTCGTAGACGCCTCCGCCGAGCGCCGTGATGTTCGAGGAGTTCATGGGCAGATCATCGCCCCCGGCGGCCGGTCCCGGCCACCCGGGGCGGTGCCCGGACGGCCCGCGCGGCCGAAGCGGGGCGGCGGTCAGCGCAGCCGGCCCGCCGCGTGCAGGTCGTCGAAGATCAGCTGGTCGACGGGCGACACCCGGCCGCGGTCGGCGTAGCCGAGCCAGGCGATCTCCTCGATCTCGCTGCTCGGCGCGGGCGTGCCGGTGTGGTCGGCGGTGTAGCAGGTCATCCGGACGGTGACGCCGCCGGCGTGCCCGTGCGCCTGCGCCTCCCAGGTGCCGAGGTGGGCGGCCGTCTCCGGCAGGACGTCGACGGTCAGCTCCTCCTTGACCTCGCGGACGAGCGTCCGCACGTCGGACTCGCCGGGCTCCCGCTTGCCTCCCGGCAGGTAGTAGACGTCCTTGCCGCGGGAGCGGGTGCTGAGGACGCGGCCCCCGTCCAGCAGGATCCACGCGATCTTGTCGATGGTGCGGTCGGTCATCGCTCGTTTTCCGGGTCGAGGAGGCGCAGCACGAGGCCCGTCCGGGGCTTCGGGCCGAACGAGGTGGACTTGCGGGGGACCCGCTCGCCGCCGTTCGCGACGGCGAGGACGTCCGCCACCCGCAGCGGGTTGAGGACGACGGCGGTGCCGCCCGCGCGGCGGGCCCGGCCGAGGGCGGCGGACGGGTCGTCGTGCACGACCTCGATGGCGTTCTCGTTCTCGGGGACGTTCCACAGGTCCCCGACGAGCAGGTGGTCGAGGATCGCGGTGTCCAGGCGGCGCCAGCGCGGGGAGTGCTCGGACGGCATCACGCGGGCCAGCGCCGCGGGGTCGGGGTCGGTGAGCAGGTGGAGCCTCTCTCCGCCGCCGAGCAGGAACGCGGGGCCCTGCGCCTCGCCCAGCGTGCACACGGCCCGGCTCTCGTCCTCGAAGCCGGTGACGTGAAAGGCACGGCGCGCGCGCTCGACGGCGTCGCCGGGCGCCAGGCCCGGCAGGACGCGGTGGATCGCGCCGAGATGCGGCGGGTACCGCGTCGAGTCGACGAGCAGCGCCAGGCCCTGGTCCCACGGGCCGGGACCGTCCCCGGCGGCGTGGTGGCGCGCCTGCAGGGCGCGGTACGTGGCGTAGCGGTGGTGGCCGTCGGCGATCAGCGCCTGCTTGCCGCGCAGGTCGGCGGAGACGCGGGCGTGCAGCGCGGGATCGGCGATGCGCCACAGCCGGTGCGTGAGCCCGTCGTCGGCGCGGAAGCCCAGCAGCGGCTCCTGTCCCGCGGCGTCGTCGACGATCCGCGCCGCGTCGCCGCCGCCCTCGTACACCAGGAAGATCGGTTCGAGGTTGGCGCGGGCCGCCGCCATCAGCGCCAGCCGGTCGCGGACGGGACCGGGGAACACGTTCTCGTGCGGCAGGACGACCCGGTCGGCCTCCGCGCGCAGCCCGAGCGCCCCGATCAGGCCCCGCTGCAGCACCGTCCCGTCCTTGGCCGCCTCGTAGACGTACAGGGCCGGGTCGGGGTCGGTGGTGAGCACCCCCTCGGCGAGCCAGCGGCGCAGCGTCTCGCCCGCCTCCCGGTAGCTCTCCCCGGCGGCGCGCGGCATGTTCAGCCGGACGATGTTGTGCCCGCCGCCCGACAGCAGCCGGCCGACCTCCGCGTCGTCCACCAGGTCGTACGGGGGAGTGGTCACCGCGGCCAGGTCGCCCGCCCGCTCGGGGACGAACCGGACGCCGCGGAACGGCGCCAGCTCCAGCCCGCCGCCCGTCGCGGGCCCCGCGGACCCGAAGATCCGGGCGCTGAACTGTTCCGGTCCGAGCCCGGAGGGGAGGTCGTCGTCCACTGTGGGCATGGTAATCAGCGACGGGCCCCCGCGCGTCGGCCGGGTACCGTCGTGGTGATCAAGGTCCGATGGGAGGTCCACATGAGTGGTGAAGGACAGGGACGCCCGGACGATTCCCAAGGCGACGCCCCCGGCGAGCATCCCGCCGCTCCGGGCGGAGGCGTCTACGAGTGGTACACCCGGGGCCTGGAGCTGCTCCGCTCCGGGAGCGCGGCCGCCGCGCTGCAGCTGCTGACCAGGGCCGCGGAGGCCGAGCCGGCGTCGCACAGCATCCGGGAGGCGCTCGCCCGCGCGCAGTTCGGGGCGCGGCAGTTCGGCGCGGCGGCCGAGAGCTTCCAGAGCATCGTCGAGGAGGAGCCCGCCGAGGACTACGCGCGGTTCGGGTTAGGGTTGTCGCTCAGCAGGATGGGCGACTTCGAGGGCGCGGTCGAGCATCTCGCGCTCGCGGCGGCCATGCGTCCGGAGAACCAGGACTACGCCCGGGCGCTGCGGCACGCCCGAGCGACCCTCGCGTCCCGCAGGTGACCGCCGTCCGCCCCGTTCAGCCCCCCGATCCAGGCTTGGCCCCCGAACGAGCCATGGCCCCCCGATCCCGAGGAGCGTGCGATGAAGGGCAGTGACCGTCCCCTGAGCGAGGCGTACGACGTCGCCCTGCTGGACCTCGACGGCGTCGTGTACGTCGGGCAGCGGCCCGTCCCGGCGGCGGCCGAGTCGCTCGCCAAGGCCCGCGCGGCGGGGCAGCGGCTGGCGTTCGTGACCAACAACGCTTCCCGCACGCCGTCCGCGGTGGCGGCGCTGCTCAACGACGTCGGCGTGCCCGCGCACGCCGACGACGTGGTGACCTCGGCGCAGGCCGCCGCCCGGCTGCTGGCCGAACGGCTGCCCGCCGGGTCGGAGGTGCTGGTCGTCGGCGGGATGGGGCTGCGGCACGCCCTGTACGCGCGGGGGCTGCGGCCGGTGTCGGTGGCGTCCGGGCGCCCCCCGGCGGTCGTGCAGGGCTACGACCCCCGGCTGTCGTACGGGCTGCTGTCGGAGGGCGCCCAGGCGGTCAGCATGGGCGCCCTGTTCGTCGGCTCCAACCGCGACCTGACGATCCCGGGCGGCGACGGGCCGCTGCACCCCGGCAACGGGGCGCTGCTGCGCGTGATCAGCTCGGCCACGGGCGTCGAGCCGATCGTCACCGGCAAGCCCGAGCGGCCGCTGCACCATGAGTCGATCCTGCGGACGGGCGCCGAACGCCCCCTGGTCGTCGGGGACCGGCTCGACACCGACATCGAGGGCGCCTTCAACGGCGGCGCCGACAGCCTGCTCGTCTTCACCGGCGTCACCGACCACATGCAGGCCCTCACCGCGCCGCCCAACCACCGCCCCACCTACCTGGCGCACGACCTGACCGGGCTGCTCGTCCCGCACCCCGAGGTCGCGCGGGACGGCGGCCGGCACTCCTGCGGCGGCTGGACGGTGACCCGGGACGGCGACCGGTTCGACGTCACCGGCTCCGGCGAGCCCTACGACGGCCTGCGCGCCCTCGCGTCCGCCGCCTGGCAGGACGCCGCCCCGCCGGCGGCGGAGGCGCTCAGCGGCGCGCTGGGCGCCCTGGGGCTGCCCCGCCTGCGCTGAGCGGGCTGAGCGGGCTGAGCGGCCGCGAGGGGCGAACGGGACGAACCGGGCGATCACAGCAGCCTGCGCAGCCGCAGCAGGTCGAACACGCTCGCCTCGACCTTGAGGCGGCCGGCCGCCCACGCCTTGGCCGGGTTCAGCTCCTCGTGCGCCATGGCGACGAGGTCGTCGCTGTCCACGGTCAGGCGGACCTGGGCGGCGGCCGGGTCGGCGGCGGGCTCGAACGGGTCCAGGCCGCCCACGTGCAGGCGCGTCCGGTAGGCCAGCCCGAGATCGGGGATGCGGCAGCTGATCGTGCGCTCGACCACGTGCTCGGCGAACCGGTCGGCGTCCACCTCCGCCAGCCGCTCCGCGATCCGGTCGAGCGCCGTCCGGCAGTCGTCCTCGTTCGCCATGGTCAGGCCGTTCCCCGTTCGATCGGCAACGATGTCGTTCTGGGACGGTAGCGTTCGCAGTGGCCGTGCGGCGACTCGCCGCCCGCGCCGGGAGGACCCAAGGGGAGGTACACGTGATGTCCGACGAGCCCGCGGCGACGCCGGGACCGGCGCCGCTCCCGCCGGCCGAGGCGGACGGCGAGGAGCCGGGCCTCCCGGCCGCGCCGCCGCCCGAGCCCACCGGCGACCCGCGGGTGGACGAGGCCGTCGCGCGCCTGGCCGATCTGGCGGGACGGCCCGTCCCCGGCCACGTCGAGATCTTCGAGGGCGTGCACCAACGCCTCCAGGACCTGCTGGCCGGGGCGGAGGGCCCCTCCGGCGAGGCGGGCCCGGCGGTGCCGCAGCCCCGGCCCGCGTTCCCCGACGCCCTGCGCCCCCGCCCGTGAGCCCGGTGGCGACGATCACGGGGGCGGGACGATGGCGGTGAGGCGGCGGCTGGACGCCGAGCTGGTGCGGCGCGAGCTCGCCCGGTCCCGCGAGCACGCGAGCCAGCTGATCGCCGACGGCCGGGTCAGGGTCGGCGGGCAGCGCGCGACCAAGCCGGCGACGCAGGTCGAGACGGGCGCGGCGATCCTCGTCGACGAGGCCGCCGGCGGCCCCGAGTACGTCTCGCGCGGCGGCCACAAGCTCGCCGGCGCCCTCGCGGCCTTCCAGGGACTGGAGACCGAGGGCCGCGTGTGCCTGGACGCCGGCGCCTCGACCGGCGGGTTCACCGACGTGCTGCTGCGCGCGGGCGCCGCGCACGTGTACGCCGTCGACGTCGGGTACGGGCAGATCGCCTGGTCCCTGCGGACCGACGAGCGGGTCACGGTGATCGAGCGGGTCAACATCCGCGACCTGGAGCCCGCGACGCTCGGCGGGGCGCGGCCCGGCCTGGTGGTCGGCGACCTGTCGTTCATCTCGCTGAAGCTCGTCCTCGGCCCGGTGCAGCGGTGCGCCGACCCGGCCGCCGACTACGCGATGATGGTCAAGCCGCAGTTCGAGGTCGGCAAGGACCGGGTCGGCGCCGGCGGCGTCGTCCGCGACCCGGGGCTGCGCGCCGAGGCGGTCCGCGGCGTCGCCGGGCACGCCGCGACGCTCGGGCTCGGCGTCCTCGGCGTGACCGCGAGTCCGCTGCCCGGGCCGTCGGGGAACGTCGAGTACTTCCTGTGGCTGAGGGCCGGCGCGCCGCCCCTCGACGACGCCGACCTGGAGAAGGCGATCGCGGAGGGCCCGCAGTGATCGTGCGTGCGCGCGCGGCCGTACAGAGGGCGTCCGAGAACACAGCGGCCCGGAGAACGGCGCCCGCGGCGGGAACGCCCGCGGCGGGGGCGTTCGTCGAGAGAACGTCGGCACGCCGGGTCGGGCCGGGGAGTGGGGCGAGGGTATGAGCAAGAGGTCGGTGCTGGTCGTGGCGCACACCGGGCGGCCGGAGGCGGTCCGCAGCGCCCAGCTGGTCATCGAGCGGCTCAGCGCGGCCGGGATCCGCGTCCGGGTCCTGGACCGCGAGGCCGAGGAGCTCGGCCGCGAGGGCGTGGAGGTGATGCCGAGCGCGGCGGCCGCGGCGGAGGGCGCCGAGGTCGTGATGGTGCTCGGCGGCGACGGGACGCTGCTGCGCGCCGCCGACCTGACCCGCACGTCCGGGACGCCGCTGCTGGGCGTGAACCTCGGGCACGTCGGGTTCCTCGCGGAGGCCGAGCGGGAGGACCTCGCCGCCACCGTCGACCGGGTGGTGACGCGCCGCTACGACGTCGAGGAGCGCATGACGATCGACGTCACCGTCCGCCGCAACGGCACGGTGATGGGCGCGACGTGGGCGCTCAACGAGGCGAGCATCGAGAAGGCCGAGCGGGAGCGGATGCTGGAGGTCGTCGCGGAGATCGACGGCCGGCCGCTGTCGAACTGGGGCTGCGACGGCGTGGTGTGCGCCACCCCGACCGGCTCCACCGCGTACGCGTTCTCCGCGGGCGGCCCCGTGGTGTGGCCGGAGGTCGAGGCGATGCTGGTCGTGCCGATCAGCGCGCACTCGCTGTTCGCGCGCCCGCTGGTGGTGTCGCCGCGGTCGCTGGTGGCGGTGGAGGTGCTCGCGGACACGCCGCGCGCGGTGCTGTGGTGCGACGGGCAGCGGACCCTCGACCTGCCGCCCGGCGCCCGGGTCGAGGTCCGGCGCGGCGCCGAGCCGGTCCGGCTCGCCCGGCTGCACCTCACCCCGTTCACCGACCGGCTCGTCACCAAGTTCGGGCTCCCGGTGACGGGCTGGCGGGGCCGGGTCCGGCAGCCCGCGACCCCCTCCCCGGCGGAGGAGGTGCCGCAGGTCACCGGGGTCGAGACGATCGGCGGCGGAACCGGGGCCGCGCCGGGGGCGTCCGACCTCGCCGGGACGGACGGGGGAGCATCCGGCGCGCAGAGTGGATAATCTCCACAGGCGCTGATCGGGGATTCGTTTGCGGAGGGTTGTGACGCTGGTGCGTCCGATGGTCGATGAGGTGCGGATCCAGGGCCTCGGCGTGATCGACGAGGCCGTGCTCGATCTGTCGCCGGGGTTCAACGTGGTGACCGGTGAGACCGGGGCCGGCAAGACCATGGTGGTGACGAGCCTGGGCCTGCTGTTCGGCGGCCGCGCCGACCCGCAGCGGGTCCGGCCCGGCGCCGGCCGTGCCGCCGTGGAGGGGCGGATCGTGGTCGACCCGGGCGGCCGGGCGGTCGAGCGGGTCGAGGAGGCCGGCGGCGAGCTGGACGACGGCGCGCTGATCGTGACCCGGTCGGTGTCCGCGGAGGGCCGCTCCCGGGCGTTCCTCGGCGGCCGGTCCGTCCCGGTGAGCGTGCTGATCAACCTCGCCGACGACCTGGTCGCCGTGCACGGCCAGTCCGACCAGCAGCGGCTGCTGCAGGCCGGGCGGCAGCGCGGCGCGCTGGACCGGTACGCGGGCGCCGCCCTCACCAAGCCGATGCGCGCCTACACCAAGGCCTACCAGCGGCACCGCCAGGTCAGCGCCCTGCTGGAGGAGCTGACCACGCGGTCGCGGGAGCGCGCGCAGGAGGCCGACGTGCTCCGCTTCGGCCTGGAGGAGATCGAGAAGGTCGATCCCAAGGAGGGCGAGGACGTCGACCTCGCCGCCGAGGAGGAGCGGCTCGGGCACGCCGACGCGCTGCGCGGCGCGGCCGACACCGCGCACGAGGCGCTGCTCGGCGACGCCGCCGCGGCGTTCGAGGCCGCGAACGTGACGAGCCTGCTCGGCCAGGCCCGCAACGCCCTGGAGGCCGTCCGCGAGCACGACCCGGACCTGGCGGCGCTCGCCGACCGGCTCGCCGAGGCCGGCTACCTCGTCTCCGACGTCGGCACCGACCTCGCCTCCTACGCCGAGTCGGTGGACGCCGACCCGGCGCGGCTCGCCGCCGTCCAGGAGCGGCGCGCCGAGCTGACCTCGCTGGTCCGCAAGTACGGCGGCGAGGAGGGGACGGTCGCGGAGGTGCTGGAGTGGGCGCGCCGGTCGGCGGCCCGCCTCACCGAGCTGGACGGCGACGACGACCGCATCGACGAGCTGCGCGCCGAGCACGCCGAGCTGACCGAGCGGCTCGCCGCCGAGGCGGCGGAGCTGACCGCGGTCCGCGGCCGCGCCGCCGAGCGGTTCTCCGAGGCCGTCACCGCGGAGCTGACCGCGCTGGCGATGCCGCACGCCCGGGTCGTGGTGACCGTCACCCCCACCGACGACTACGGGCCGCACGGCGTCGACGAGGTGGAGGTGCGGCTCGCCCCGCACCCCGGCGCGCCGCCGCTGCCGCTGCACAAGGGCGCGTCGGGCGGCGAGCTGTCCCGGGTGATGCTGGCGATCGAGGTGGTGTTCGCCGGCGCCGACCCCGTCCCCACGTTCGTGTTCGACGAGGTCGACGCGGGCGTCGGCGGCAAGGCGGCGGTGGAGATCGGCCGCCGGCTCGCCCGCCTCGCCCGCAACGCGCAGGTGATCGTCGTCACGCACCTGCCGCAGGTCGCCGCGTTCGCCGACCAGCACCTGCTGGTGGAGAAGTCCGACGACGGCACCGTCACCAGCAGCGGCGTCACCGCGCTGGACCGGGAGGGCCGGATCCGGGAGCTGTCCCGGATGCTCGCCGGCCTGGAGGACTCCGAGCTCGGCCGGGCGCACGCCGAGGAACTGCTGGCCATGGCCGCCGAGGAACGCTAGCCGCTCCGCGAACAGGGAGAACGCACAAGTGAACACGGTGGGCGACGGGACGGACACGCCTCGTCGATCGTCCCTGCGGCTCTTTACTCCCGTGCTCTGGCAGGATGGCAGGCGATGAACGAACCGGCTCCCACCACCGAGCGGCGCGCCCGGCTGACGCAGCGGCTGACGCTGCCGCGCCGCGTGCTCGCGCTCGGCCGCGGCCGCGACGACGGCCGGCAGGGGGTCAGCGCGACCGTCCGGCTGGACCGCCGCACCAAGGACCTGACCAAGCGGCTGCAGCCCGGCGAGGTCGCCGTGATCGACCACGTCGACCTCGACCGGGTCAGCGCCGAGGCGCTGGTGTCGTGCCAGGTCGGCGCGGTGGTGAACGTCGCGCCGAGCATCTCCGGCCGGTACCCGAACCTCGGCCCGCAGATCCTGGTGGACGCCGGCGTCCCGCTCGTCGACGACGTCGGCCCGGAGATCTTCGGCAAGCTGCACGAGGGCGACCAGGTCCGGGTCGAGGGCCCGTCCGTCTACCTCGGCGAGGACGTCGTCGCCAAGGGCACCGAGCAGTCCGCCGAGACGGTCGAGACGGCGCTCACCGAGGCCAAGGCGGGGCTCGCCAGCCAGCTCGAGGCGTTCGTCGCCAACACGATGGAGTACGTCAAGCGCGAGCGCGACCTGCTCATCGACGGCGTCGGCGTGCCCGAGGTGGCCACGAAGATCAACGGCCGGCACGCGCTGATCGTGGTCCGCGGCTACCACTACCGCGAGGACATCGCGACCCTGCGGCCCTACATCCGCGAGTACCGGCCGGTCCTGATCGGGGTGGACGGCGGCGCGGACGCGCTGCTGGAGGCCGGCTACCGCCCCGACATGATCGTCGGCGATATGGACTCGGTCTCCGACGACGCGCTGACCTGCGGCGCGGAGATCGTCGTGCACGCCTACCGGGACGGGCGGGCGCCCGGCCTGAAGCGCGTGCACGAGCTGGGCCAGGAGGCCGTGGTCTTCCCCGCGACCGCCACCAGCGAGGACATCGCGATGCTGCTCGCCGACGACAAGGGCGCCACCCTGATCGTCGCGGTCGGCACGCACGCCAACATGGTCGAGTTCCTCGACAAGGGCCGCGCCGGCATGGCCAGCACGTTCCTCACCCGCCTCCGGGTCGGCAGCAAGCTGGTGGACGCCAAGGGCGTCTCCCGGCTGTACCGCAGCCGCATCTCCACCTGGTCGCTGCTGTTCCTCGTCCTCGGCGCGTTCGTCGCCATCGTCACCGCCGTCGCCATGTCCCCGGCGGGGGACGTCATCAGTCCCCTGCTGGCCGACCGCTGGCACGCCTTCGTCTTCTGGCTGACCGGACTCTTCACGTGATCGATTTCCGCTATCACCTCGTCTCCATCGTCGCGATCTTCCTCGCGCTGGCGCTCGGCATCGTGCTGGGCTCCACCACCCTGTCCAACTCGGTCGGCGACACGCTGCGCAAGCAGGTCAGCTCGGCGACCCGCAGCGCCCAGGAGGCGCGGGTCCAGCAGCGCCAGCTGCAGCACCAGGTGAACGGGGAGGAGCAGTTCAGCAAGGTGCTGTCGCCGCAGCTCGTCGCGGACCGGCTGAAGGGCCAGTCCGTCGTGCTGATCGAGACGCCGGGCGCCGGCAGCGACAGCATCGACCAGGTCAGCGGGCTGGCCAAGGACGCGGGCGCCGCCGTCACCGGCCGGGTGACGATCCAGAAGAAGCTGCTGGACGACGACCAGCAGAGCACTCTGGACGAGCTGGCCACCCAGCTGAAGAGCGACGGCGTGGAGTTCCCGTCGGGCGCCAGCTCCTACGACAAGGCGGGCGCGGTGCTGGCGAACGCGCTGCTCACCCGCGACCCCGCGAAGACGGGTCGCGAGGACGCCGCCGGCGGGGCCGTGCTCAGCGGCTTCAAGCAGGCCGGGTACATCACCACCAGCGGCAAGCCTGGCCGCCACGCCACCCTCGCCGTGATGGTCGCGCCGGCGAACCCGTACGCCTACGACGGCGGGGACCAGGACAACAAGGCACTGATCTCGCTGGCCACCGCCCTCGACGGCGCCGGTCGCGGTACGGTCGTCGGAGGCCCCGTCACCTCCGCGCAGGAGGGCGGGCTGATCGCGGCGCTGCGTGACTCCGACGCCGGCGACTCGGTCTCCGCCGTCGACATGGTGGACACCTCGTCCGGGCAGGTCGTGACGATCCTGGCGCTGCAGAACGAGCTGAACGGCAAGTCCGGACAGTACGGGACGGGCGCCGGCGCGAGCGGCTACCTGCCCTCGCCCGCGCCCACGGCGGGGAAGAGCGGGTGACGACCTGATGAACCGACGCATCGCCTCGGGTTCGGCGAGGGGCGCGCGGCTGCTGGCGGGGATGGGCCTGGGCGCCGTCGCGGCGCGGGCCGCGTACGTCGCGCTGACGCGGCGTCCGCCGGGCCTCAACGGCCTGCCGGGCGAGGAGGTGTGGGACCGCACCAACCACCGCGGCGAGCCGGTCACGCTGCTGGAGGGCCCCGCGCTGGTGGCGGGCGCCGCCGCGGCCGGGCTGCTGGTGCCCGGCGCGACCGGCCGCACCCGCGCCGCCGCGCTGCTCGCGGGCGCCGCGTCGGGGATCCTCGGCGGCTACGACGACCTGGCGGGCTCGGCGTCGTCCCGCGGTTTCAAGGGCCATCTCGGCGCGCTCGCCCGCGGCGAGGTGACCAGCGGCGCGGTGAAGATCCTCGGCATCGGCGCGACCGGGCTGGCCGCCGCCGCGATCGCCGGCTCGCCCGCTCCGACGCGGCGCGGCCGCGCGCTCGACACCGTCGTGAACGGCGCGATCGTGGCGGGCGGCGCCAATCTGATGAACCTGTTCGACCTGCGGCCCGGCCGCGCCATCAAGGTCGGCGTCATCACCGGGACGCCGCTGGCGCTGGCCCGGCCGTCGTCGGCCGTCGCCGCCGCGCCGCTGGGCGCCGCCGCGGCGCTGCTGCCCGAGGACCTCGCCGAGCGGGCGATGCTCGGCGACACCGGCTCCAACGCGCTCGGCGCGCTGCTCGGCCTGGCCGCGACGCGGCTCGGCCGCGGTCCCCGGCTGGCCGTGCTGGGCGGGCTCGTCGCGCTGAACGCGGCCAGCGAGTTCGTCAGCTTCACCAAGGTCATCGCGGCGAACCCGGTGCTGAACCGGATCGACATGCTCGGCCGGCGCCCCGTCGCGGCGCCCGCCCCGGCGGCCGCCGCCGCGGCCGACAAGCCGGACATGGAGGACGCGTTCCGGCCGCACGTGCCGCCGCAGTCGGGCCCCGCCGGCGACGGCGTCACCGCGGACCCCGCGTAGGATCGCGGAGCCCCCGCCGGTCCCGACAGCGCCTTCCGTGACGAGTGCCCCTCACCGATGCCCGCCAACACCCCGTCCCGCACCTCGCCGAGCGACCCGCCGGCGGGCGGCGGGCCGCCCGATGAGCACGACGGCGACGCCGTGACGCCGTCGCCGCGCGGGTCCGCGCTGCGGCGGCTGACCGGCGGCCTCGCCGGCGCCGCCGTGGTGATCGGGGTCATCACGGTGCTGGCGCGGCTCGCCGGGTTCGGGCGGACGTACTCCTTCTCGCAGACGGTCACCACGTCCTGCCTGAGCCAGGCGTACTTCAGCGCGACGCAGCTGCCCAGCAGCATCTACGAGATCGTGGCGGGCGGCGCGCTGGCCAGCATGGTCGTCCCGGTGCTGGCCGGGCCCGCCGAGCGCGGCGACCGCGCCGAGGTCCGCCGGACCGCCTCGGCGCTGCTGACGTGGATCGTGCTGCTGATGCTGCCGCTCACGGCGCTGATGGCGGGGCTCTCCCATCCGCTGATGGACCTGGCGGTCTCCGAGCATCTGCAGGGATGCTCGCGCGACGACGTGGTGCGCGTCGGCGGGGACATGCTGGCGATCCAGTCCGTGCAGATGGTGATGTACGGGGCGGCCGTCGTGCTGTACGGGCTGCTGCAGTCGCATCGCCGGTTCGTGGCGCCCGCGCTGGCGCCGCTGGTGTCGAGCCTGGTGGTGATCGGCGCGTACGTCGCTTACGCGCCGCTCGGCCGGGGGTTCGAGAACGACCTGGCCGGGCTGCCGTTGGACGCCGAGCTGACGCTGTCGGTCGGCACGGCGCTCGGCGGCGTCGCGATGGCAGCGACGGCCGGGGTCGCCGCGTGGCGGCTGCGCCTGCGGCTGCGTCCCACGCTGCGGTTCCCGGACGGGGTGGCGCGGCGCGTGCGGCGGCTGGCACTGGCGGGGATCGCGACGGTCGCGGCGCAGCAGCTGTCGACGCTGCTGATCGTGCGGCTCAGCTCGCGCGGCACCCGCGGCGCGCTCGCGAACTACCAGTACGCCTGGGCGATCTACCTGCTGCCCTGGGCGATCCTGGCGGTGCCGATCGCCACCAGCGCGTTCCCGATGCTGTCCGCGCGGATGAGCGCGGGGGAGCACGCCAGGTTCGACCAGGTCACCGCCGCCACCACCCGCGCGGTGATCCTGGTCTCGTGCGCCGGGGCGGCCGTGCTGGCGGCGGTGGCGGTGCCGGTCTCGGTGGTGTTCAACCCGGGCCATCCCGACCAGCAGGAGGTGCTGGCCCGCGCGGTGCTCGCCTTCGCGCCCGGCCTGCTCGGGTACGGGCTGGTCGCGCACCTCGGCCGCGTCCTGTACGCCTGCCATCGCGGCCGGATGGGCGCGATCGCGGTGGTCGTGGGCTGGGTCGTGGTGGCGGCGGTCGACGTGGTGCTGACGCTGTGGGTCCTCGATCCGAAATGGGTCGTGGCGGGCCTCGGCGCGGGCAACGCCGCCGGCATGACCGTGGCGGGCGTGCTGCTGGTCGGCACGCTGCTGCGCGCCCGGGGCGCGGGTGCCGTGCACGGGCTCGGGCGGGTGCTGGCCGCGGGGGTGCTCGGCGCCTGCGCGGGCGCCGCCGCCGGCTACGGGACGGCCGCGGTCCTCGGCGTCGGCGCGCCCGGCCTCGCCGGGCAGCTCCGCAACATCGGCACGGGGGCGCTGGCCGCGCTGGTCGCCGCCGCCGTGTTCCTGATCATCGCGTTCGTGGTCGACGGCCGGGACCTGCGGGCCGTCCTCACCCGGAAGGTCGCTCGCAGTGCCTGAGGAGACGAACATGTCCGAGAAGCCGGCCGGCTCCGGCGGGCCGGAGGCGCCCGCGGTCCCCGATCTTGACGGGCTGCGCGTCGCGCTCGTCCTCGGGACGGCCGCGGGCGGCGTCGGGCGGCACGTCCGGTCCGTCGCGGAGCGCCTGGCCGCGCGCGGCGCGCGGGTGGTGGTCTGCGGGCCGGCCGAGACCGAGCGGCTGTTCGGGTTCACCGAGGGCGGCGCCCGCTTCGAGGAGGTGGACGTCGCCGACCGGCCCCGCCCGGTGCGCGACGCCCGGGCGGTCGCGCGGCTGCGGAGGCTGCTGCGCGGCGCCGACGTCGTCCACGCGCACGGGCTGCGCGCCGGCGCCCTCGCCGTCGCGGCCTGCGCGCGCGTCGCGCCGGGCCCGCTGCGGTTCTCGCGCGGCGGGCCGCCGCTGGTCGTCACGCTGCACAACGCGGTCATCACCGGCGGCCGGACCGCCGCGATCTACGGGGCGCTGGAGCGGATCGTCGCGCGCGGCGCGGCGCTGGCCCTCGGCGTCTCGCCGGACCTGGAGGAGCGGATGCGCTCCCTCGGCGCCCGGTCGGTCGGGTACGCGCTGGTCCCGGCGCCCGTCCCGCGCGAGCATCCGGGCCCGGCCGTCCGCGCCGACGTGCGGGCGGAGCTGGGCGTGGGGGACCGGCCGCTGATCCTCGCCGTCGGCCGGCTCGCCGAGCAGAAGGGCCTGCCGACGCTGCTGGACGCCTCGCGCGCCTGGACCGGCCGGACCCCGCCGCCGCTGGTCGCGATCGCCGGCGACGGCCCGCTGGAGGAGGAGCTGCGCGCCCGGATCGAGGCGGAGGACCTGCCCGTCCGGCTGCTGGGCCGCCGTGGCGACGTGCCGGCGCTGCTGGCCGCCGCGGACGTCGCGGTGGTGCCGAGCGTGTGGGAGGGGCAGCCGCTCATCGTGCAGGAGATCCTGCGGGCCGGGCGGCCGCTGGTCGCCGCCCGGGTCGGCGGGATCCCCCGGATGGTCGGCGCGGACGACCGGCCGGCCGGCGACGGGGCGCTGCTGCAGGGGCCGGAGAGCGAGGCGGCGCTGCTGGTGCCGCCCGGGGACGCCGACGCGCTCGCCCGCGCCGTCCGGCGGATCCTGGACGACTCCGCGCTCGCGGTGCGGCTCGGCGCCGCCGCCGCGCAGCGCGCCGCGGAGCTCCCGGACGAGGCCGACGCCGTCGACCAGCTCGCCGCCGTCTACCTGGAGCTGAGCGCGGCGCGCCGCTGACCCGCCCGCGCCGGGCCTTAGATGCCGCACGGCGGGGCCGGGTTCGCGGGAATGCCGAGAAATCTGCGGGAGCCGGGAACCCTGGGGCGGCGTCCGGCGTCGAACAGGGCAAGTGGAGGGGAGTATCCCCGCGCACGGGTGTCGTCAGCACGGCCGGTCCGCACCGGCCCGGCGCCCGCGGCCCTCGCCCCGGGGGCGGGAGAGACCTCCGGCGCTCGACCACGTCCGCCGGAGGTTTCACGTTGTCCGTCGCACCCTGGGTGTGGATCCTGACGCTCGCCGGGATCCTCGCCGTCATCGCCGTCGACCTGCTGGTCATCCACCGCAACGACACGCGGGAGTTCACCACCCGCAGGGCCGCCTTCTGGTCGGTCGTCTACATCGGCCTCGCCGTGCTGTTCGGCCTCGGCGTCTGGCTGTTCTCCGGAGGGCAGCACGCCGCGCAGTACTTCGGCGGCTTCGTCACCGAGAAGAGCCTCAGCGTCGACAACCTCTTCGTGTTCATGGTGATCCTGACGCGGTTCGCGGTGCCCAAGCACGCGCAGCACACCGTCCTGATGGCGGGCATCGTCATCGCCCTGGTGCTGCGCGGCGCGTTCATCGCGGTCGGCGCGGCCGCGATCTCCACCTTCACCTGGGTCTTCTTCATCTTCGGCGCGTTCCTGCTGTGGACGGCCTACGGGCTCGTGCGCGGCGGTGACGACGACGAGTTCAAGGAGAACGCGGTCCTGCGCTGGGCCAAGCGCGTCATCCCGACGTCCGACGAGTACGACGGCTCGCGGTTCCTCACCCGGCGCGGGGGCCGCCGCATGGTCACCCCGCTGATGATCGTGATGATCGCGATCGGCTCCACCGACGTGCTGTTCGCGCTGGACTCCATCCCGGCGATCTTCGGGCTGACCACCGAGCCGTACCTGGTGTTCACCGCCAACGCGTTCGCGCTGATGGGCCTGGTCCAGCTGTACTTCCTGCTGGGCGGGCTGACCGACCGGCTGGTGTACCTCGGGCACGGGCTGGCGTTCATCCTCGGCTTCATCGGGGTCAAGCTGATCTTCCACGCGCTGCACGAGTACGGTGTCGCCTGGGCGCCGGACGTGCCGATCTGGCTGTCGCTCGCGGTGATCGCCGGCACGCTGGCGGCCACCACCGTCGCGAGCCTGACCGTCGGGGACCGCGCCCGCGGTGCCGCTGACCAGGGGCGGGACGAGCCCGCCGGGGAGGCCGGCGCGGGCGGCGAGCGGGCCTCGCGCACCTCCGGCCGGTGAGGCGGCCGGTGAGAGCGGAATCACTGCCCCACGCGACCCGAATCCTGTTCTAGAATCGCTGTCGACACGCGGTCTGAGAGAGGGTTCGACACATGGCCATCGGGCTGACCGAGGAGCACGAGGCGCTCGCCGATTCGGTGCGCGGCTTCGCCGAGCGCAACATCCCGGCGACGGCCGTCCGCGCCGCGCTGGACGCGGACGAGGAGACCCGGCCCGGGTTCTGGCCGGCCCTGGCCGAGCAGGGCCTGCTGGGCCTGCATCTGGACGAGGAGCACGGCGGGCAGGGCTACGGCCTGCTGGAGCTGGCGGTGGTGCTGGAGGAGCTGGGCCGGGCCGCGGCGCCCGGCCCGTTCCTGCCGACGGTGCTGGCGAGCTCGGTGATCGACGCGTCCAGCAACGCCAAGCTGCGCGCCGAGCTGCTGCCGGGGCTCGCGGACGGGTCGCGGACCGGCGCGGTCGCGCTGTCGGGGGGCCTGACCGGCACCCGCGACGGCGACGCGCTGACGGTGTCCGGCTCGGCTGCGACGGTGCTGGGCGCGCTGCTCGCCGACGTGGTCGTCCTGCCCGTCACCGTGAGCGGGTCCGGGGGCGACGAGGAGCAGTGGGTCGCGGTGGACGCCGCCGACCTGAAGATCACCGCGGTGGCGAGCCTGGACCGGGTCCGCCGGGTCGCCGCGGTCGAGGCCGACGGCGTCGCCGTCGCCGCCGACCGGGTGCTGGACGGGGTGACCGGCGGCCGCGTCCGCGACCTGGCCGCGACGCTGTTCGGCGCCGAGGCCGCGGGCCTGGCCGGGTGGCTGGTGAACACCGCCGCCGAGTACGCCAAGGTGCGCGAGCAGTTCGGCCGCCCGATCGGGCAGTTCCAGGGCGTCAAGCACAAGGCCGCCCGCGCGCTGATCGCGCTGGAGCAGGCCCGCGCCGCCGCGTGGGACGCCGCCCGCGCGCTGGACGAGGGCACCGAGGACGCCGGGTTCGCCGCCGCCGTCGCGGCGGTGATCGCGGCGGACGCGGGCGTGCAGACCGCCCGGGACGCGATCCAGATGCTCGGCGGCATCGGGTTCACCTGGGAGCACGACGCGCACATCTACCTGCGCCGCGCGCTGACGCTGCGGGCGCTGCTCGGCCCGGCCAAGGACTGGGCCGCCAAGGTCGCGGCGCTCGCGCTCGACGGCGGCCGCCGCGAGGTCGAGCTGGAGCTGGACGAGGGCGCGCAGCCGCTGCGCGAGCGGATCCGCGCCGAGGTCGCCGAGCTCGCGGCGATCGAGGACAAGGACGCCCTCAAGGTCAAGATGGGCGACGACGGCTGGACCGTCCCGCACTTCCCCAAGCCGTGGGGACGGGGCGCGGGCCCGGTCGAGCAGATCCTCATCCAGCAGGAGCTGAAGGCCGCCGGGGTCAAGGCGCCGAACCTGGTGATCGGCGCGTGGCTGGTGCCGTCGCTCGTCCGCTACGGCACCGAGGAGCAGAAGGAGCGGTTCCTGCGGCCGACGCTGCGCGGCCAGATGGTGTGGTGCCAGCTGTTCTCCGAGCCGGGCGCCGGGTCGGACCTGGCGTCGCTGTCGATGAAGGCCGAGCGCGTCGAGGGCGGCTGGAAGCTGACCGGCCAGAAGATCTGGACGTCGGTGGCGCAGCACGCGCAGTGGGGCTTCTGCATCGCCCGCACGAACCCCGACGCGCCCAAGCACGACGGCATCACCTACTTCCTGGTCGACATGAAGTCGCCGGGCGTGGACGTGCGGCCGCTGCGGGAGCTGACCGGCGACGCGCTGTTCAACGAGGTGTTCCTCGACGGGGTGTTCGTCCCGGACGACTGCGTGGTCGGCGAGGTCGACAAGGGCTGGCAGGTCGCCCGCAACACGCTGTCCAACGAGCGGGTGTCGCTGTCGACCGGCGGCGGCCTCGGCATGGGCGTGCCCGAGCTGCTGAACTTCTTCAAGGGCCGGGAACTGGACGCGGTCGCGGCCGCCGAGGTCGGCAAGCTGGTCGCGCAGGGCCAGTCGATCGACCTGCTGGGGCTGCGGACCACGCTGAAGCAGCTCAACGGCGTGGAGCCGGGCGCCGAGGCGAGCGTCCGCAAGCTGCTCGGCGTGCAGTTCAACCAGGACGTCGCCGACTACTGCTGGGCGGCGCAGGGCGAGGCGGCGGCCACCGAGACGCCGATGGCCGAGAGCGGGATCATCGCCCGGGCCATGCTGTTCAGCCGCGCGATGACGATCTACGGCGGCACCACCGAGGTGCAGCTGAACATCATCGGCGAGCGGCTCCTCGGCCTCCCCCGCGACCCCGAACCCGGCAAGTAGCGGGGGTGTTCGCCCAGGGGGGCGACCCCCTGGAACCCCCGTCAACGGCCGACAGGCTGTTTCCCCGCTCCGCTGGCGCTCCGCGGCGAAACAGCCTGTCGGCCGGCGGGCGGGCCCGCTGCTCTCGCTGCACTCGCTCCGCGTGCCCGCCCGTGCCGCGCGTGGCCGGGCCGCTAACGCGGCCGGAAGTTGTAGGCGATGTTGATCAGGACGATCGCCGACCAGGCCAGGAAGAGGCCGACCCCGCCGGCGTTCACGACCGCGATGGCGCTGAGCGGGATGGCGGCGAGCATCGACAGCACCGCCAGCAGCAGGCTGTGGTCGCCGTCCCCGGACGGGCGGGGCACGCGGGGGCGGCGGCGCGGGGCCGGGGCGGCGGGACGCGCGTCGAGGGCCTCCTCGATGCGGTCCACGACCGTCTCGATGAAGGCCGCGTCGTAGTCGGGGCCCAGCTCGCGCCGGGCCGCCAGCGCCGCGGCGAGGTCCTCGCGAGGCAGTCGTCGGGTCGTCATGGTTCGGTTATAGGCGCGCGGGGGCCGGTGCCGCCTCACTCCGCGGTGCCATCCGCGGCGTACCCCGCAGGGATGAGCGGGGGGACGGCTCCGGGCGCCGATAAACTGCCGCTTTCGTCCGATAATCGCCGGAGGTTTCCGTGACCGTGCGGGCACGCTCGACCGTCCTGGCCGCGTGCGCGGCCGCCACCGCGCTCGCCCTGGCCGGATGCGGCGGCGGGACTAAGGAGGACGGCGCGGGGGAGAGCGCGTCCCCCGGCGCGGCGCCCGCCGCGCTCGGGCCGATCCCCGCGATCAAGCCCGCGGACGTCAAGCCGCTCGTCGGCCGCTGGGTCGGCACCGCCAAGGACTACTTCCAGTTCACGGCGGACGGCAGCGGCGTGTGGGTGAAGGGCGGGCAGAGGCTCTGGAGCGGGACGGCGATCCCCGAGGGCGGCGGGAAGTACCGCTTCTCCTGGCAGGGCGGCGACCCGAAGACCGCGTCCTACTGGGGGGTGTCCCTGTCGGAGAAGAACACCAAGCTGGTGTTCGCGGGAACGAACCAGACGTACACCAAGGCAGTCGCACACAAGGGCAAGGGATGACCGACACCACCGAGAACGCCGGGGACGCGGGGAACGCCGGAGCCGCGGCGAGCGACGGCGCGTTCGCCTCGCCCGCCGACGTCGAGCGCAGGCTGGCCGGCGTCCGCTACCTCGCCGACGAGGCGATCGCCACCACCGTGTTCCTCGCGCAGGCGCTCGGCAAGCCGCTGCTCGTCGAGGGCCCCGCCGGGGTCGGCAAGACGGAGCTGGCCAAGGCGGTCGCGGCGGCCACGCGGGCGGAGCTGATCCGGCTGCAGTGCTACGAGGGTCTGGACGAGGCCCGCGCGCTGTACGAGTTCAACTACAAGAAGCAGCTCCTCGCCATCCAGGCCGCCCCGGCGGACCGGGCCTGGCAGGAGACCCACGACGACATCTTCTCCGAGGAGTTCCTGCTGGAGCGGCCGCTGCTCGCGGCGATCCGGCGCGCGGAGCCGACCGTCCTGCTGATCGACGAGGCCGACAAGGCGGACGTCGAGGTCGAAGGCATGCTGCTGGAGGTCCTGTCGGACTTCCAGGTCACCATCCCCGAGCTCGGCACGGTCAGCGCGGTGCGCCGGCCGTTCGTGCTGATCACCTCGAACGCGGCGCGGGAGCTGTCGGAGGCGCTCAAGCGCCGCTGCCTCTACCTGCACCTGGACTACCCGGCGCCGGAACGGGAACGCGACATCGTCCTCGCGCAGGTGCCCGGCATCGAGGCGGAGCTGGCCGAGCAGCTCGTCCGGACGGTCGGGACGCTGCGCGCGCTGGAGGTCAAGAAGGCGCCGTCGATCGCCGAGACCGTGGACTGGGCCCGCACGCTGCTCGCGCTCGGCCTCGACGAGCTGGACGAGGCGGCCGTCGCCCGCACCCTCGGCGTCGTCCTCAAGCACGCGTCCGACCAGGAGCGCGCCGCCAAGGAACTGGGCCTGAGGGGCTGATCGGATGGCCTCGCTCGTCGACCGGCACACCGGGTTCGTGGCCGCGCTGCGGGAGGCCGGGCTGCCGGTGTCGGTCGCCGAGGGCCTGGACGCGGTCCGCGCGATGCAGGCCGTCGACCTGCTCGACCGGGGCGCGCTGCGGGCCGCGTACGCCGCCACGGTGGTGAAGCGGCCCCAGCACCGTCCGACCTTCGACACGCTGTTCGACCTGTGGTTCCCGGCCGCGGTCGGGGACGGCGCCGGAGCCGTGCGCGAGGAGGACCGGCCCGTCCGGACGCTCGGCGCGGACGGCAACCCCGTTCCGCCCGCCCTGGACCCGGAGGTGCAGCGCCGCCGAGGGGAGCTGATGGAGCTGTTCCTGTCCGGCGACGACGCGGCGCTGCGGCAGTTCGCCCGGACGGCCGTCGCCGAGTACGGGCGGACGCCGGGCCAGGAGTCGTGGTTCTCCTCGGGCGTGCTGCGGGCGCTGTCGCCGGAGACGCTGATGGCCGGGCTGCTCAACGCCGTCCTGAACGGTCAGGAGCGCGGCGGGATGGCCGAGCGCGTCGCGCGCCGCACGTTCCGCGACCGGATCGGCCGGTTCGAGGAGTTCGTCGCGAGCGAGGTGCGCCGCCGCATCGCCGAGGACACCGGCGTCGAGCGGACCGCGCGCCTCGCCGTCCGGCCGCCGCTGGAGCGCCTCGACTTCTCCAGCGCCAGCCGCGCCGACCTCGCCGCGCTGCGCCGCGAGGTGTACCCGCTGGCGCGCAAGCTCGCGTCCAGGCTCGTCCAGAAGCAGCGGCACGGCAAGCGCGGCCGCCTCGACTTCCGGCGGACGGTCCGGGCGTCGCTGGCCAGCGGGGGAGTGCCGCTGACGACGCACTACCGGCCGCGCCGCCCGCACAAGCCGGAGCTGGTCGTGCTGTGCGACGCCAGCGACTCGGTGTCGGCGTTCGCGCACTTCACGCTGCTGCTGACGTTCGCGCTGCGGGAGCAGTTCAGCAAGGTCCGCGCGTTCGCGTTCATCGACGCGACCGACGAGATCACCAAGTACTTCGCGCCGGGCGCGGACGTCACCGACGCGATGGCGCGCATGGCCGCCGAGGCCGACCTCGTCTGGATCACCGGCCGGTCCAACTACGGCCACGCCATCAAGGTGTTCGACGACAGGTACCGCGACGCGATCACGCCGAAGACGTCCCTGCTCATCCTGGGCGACGCCCGCTCCAACTACGGCGAGCTGTCGCTGCCGATCCTGCGGTCCATGGTCGACCGGGCACGGCACGCCTACTGGCTGAACCCCGAGCCGCGGCGGCTGTGGGACACCGGCGACTCCGCCGCGTCCCGCTACGGCGACCTCGTTCCGATGTTCGAGTGCCGCAACCTCACCCAGCTCGCCGCGTTCATCGAGGAGCTCGCCTGACCGGCGGCGCTCACCCGTGCTCGCGGATGGCGACGGCCAGGGCCGCGCCGGCGAGGGCGACGACGGCGGAGACGAGCATCGCGACGTCGGTGCCGTGCGCGAGCGCGGACGGGCCGTCGCCGGACCCGGTCGCGATCGCGCCGACGACCGCCACCCCGATGGACGCGCCGACGTAGCGGGCGGTGTTGTTCGCGCCGGAGCCCATGCTCGCCCGGTCGGCGGGCACGCTCTCCACGGCCAGCCGCGCGAGCATCGCGTTGGCCAGCCCGCTCCCGACCCCGGACACGACCAGGCCGGGGACGAGCCGCCACCAGTGCGCGTCCGGTGCGAGCCCGAGCATCGCGAACTCGCCGGCCGCGCTGAGCGCCAGCCCGGCGGCGAGCAGCCGCCCCGCGGGCAGCCGGGACGGCAGCCGGCGGGCCTGCAGCGCGGCGACGAACGACAGCCCGGACCAGATGGCCAGCACCAGCGCCGACACGACCGGCGACAGGCCCAGCACCAGCGTCATCACGGTCGCCAGGTAGCTCATGATCCCGATGACGGCGAGGCCGGTGACCAGCGCGCCGGACACCGACAGCAGGAACGCGGGCCGCCGGAACAGGCCGAGGTCGAGCATCGGCTCGGCGCGCCGCGCCTCCACGACGGTGAACGCCGCCAGCAGCACCGCCGCGGCGCCGAGCAGCGCCAGCACGCCCGGACGCGTCCAGCCGGCCCGCCCCCACGTGATCGCGGCGACCAGCGCCGCCACGCCGAGGCTCATGGTGACCAGCCCCGGCAGGTCCAGGCCGCGCGGCCGGTCGGCCCGCGACTCGCCGAGCGTCCGCACCGCGACCGCGCCGAGCGCCGCCGACGCGACGGCCGCGACCCAGTACCAGGCCCGCCAGCCGGCCGCCGAGGCGAGGCCCGCCGACGCGACCGGCCCGAGCGCGATGCCGAGGCCGAGCATCGCGCCCCACACCCCGGTGGCGTGGGCGCGGCGCGGGCCCGGCGGGAACGCCGCCGCGATGATCCCGAGACCGGTGGCCAGCAGCGCGGCGCTCGCCGCGCCCTGCACGATCCGTCCCGCGACGAAGACCCCGGTCGTCGGCGCGGCGGCGCAGGCGACGCTGGACGCGGCGAGCGCGGCGGCGCCGATGGCGAACACGCGCCGCCGGCCGTGGTCGTCGGCGAGGCTCCCGGTCGCCAGCAGCGCCGCCGCCAGGCCCAGGCTGATCGACGACATCAGCCAGATCCGGGCCGTCGGCCCCGCCCCCAGCCCGTGCGCGGTCTCGGTGAGCGCGGCCATCGGCGCGGTGTAGTTCATGAGCGCCAGCAGCGTCGCGGCGGCCGGCAGCGCCAGCGCGGCGGCGGTGCCCGCCGCGTGCCGCCCGGCGCGCGGTGTCGCCAGAGTCGTCATCGGAGCCCCCATCGGTTCAGTCAATGAACTCAGTGGGGAGACCGTAGCATGTCCGGTTCGTTCATTGAACCGATGGGGCGGTACTGTAAGGCCATGGCACTCGGCAAGGACTACGCGGCCCAGGACTGCTCGCTGGCCCGCGCGCTGGAGGTCGTCGGCGAGCGGTGGACGCTGCTGATCGTCCGGGACGCCTTCTACGGCGTGCGCAGGTTCAGCGACTTCCTCGCCCATCTGGACGTCCCGCGCGCCGTGCTGTCCGCCCGCCTCCAGGCGCTCGTCGAGTCCGGCGTGCTGGCCAAGGACGGCCACGACTACGTGCTGACGGACATGGGCAAGGAGCTGTGGCCGGTCGTCCACACGCTCGCCCGGTGGGGCGAGGAGCACCTGTCCGCCGAGCCGTGCCGGCTGTTCGTCCACGCCGGCTGCGGCGGCCGGGTCGGCACCGACGGCGTCTGCCCCGCCTGCGGCCGCCCGGTCGCGCTGGAGGACATGGAGATCCACGCCGGCCCCGGCGCGCGCCACCGCGACGACCCCGTCAGCCGCCTCCTCCGCACCCCCCACCGCCTCCTGGAGCCGCTGAGGCCGGCCTGACCGCGCGGCGAGCCCCCTGACGCCGAGGGCGCTGCTAGAAGGCCCGCGTGAGGAGGTCCGCGACGGCTTCGGGGTCGAGGTGCTGGCCGGTGAGGCCGGCGAGGTTCTCCTGGTAGATCAGCACGGCGGCGAAGGTGGCGGCGGCGGCCTCCAGGCGGGCCTGGTCGCCGCGGGCGCCGGGCAGCGCGATCTCCAGAGCGCGGCGGGCGCGCAGGAACAGCACCCGGTTGAGGTGTCCCAGCCGGTCGCGGACGGAGCGGTGCGTGTCGGCCTCGCGGAACAGGATGCGGCGCATCGCGGGCGAGGCGTGCAGCGGGAGCCGCCCGGCCAGCCGCGACAGGGTCCGGGCCGGGTCGCCGGGGACGGCCTCGGCGGGCTCGTCCGCCGGGTCCTCCACGAAGGTCCGCTCGTCGACCAGCGCGACGAGCACGTCGATCTTCTGCGGGAAGTAGTGGAAGACCAGGCCCTTGGGCACCTGGGCGCGGCTCGCTATGCGCGCCGTCGAGCTGGCCTCGTAGCCGCGGTCGGCGAACAGCGCCTCCGCCGCGTCCAGGATGCGGGTGCGCGAGTCCGCCGCCGCGCCGGTCCGCCGCACGCCCATCGGCACCGCCCCCCGCAGGCCCGTGCGGCCCCGGGGCGCGGTGCGCCCGAGGCCGTCGCGGGATCTCGATCAGGCCGCGGCGGGCTTGCCGCCGTGCGCCTGGGTGGCTCCCCACAGGCCGACGATAGCCGCCGCGCCGCCCGCGATCCATGCCGTCCACGCGGGGGCGTGCGCGCCGGTGAAGCCGAACGCCCACGGCGCCACGAAGATCAGCAGCGCGAACGCCGTCGCCGCCCACGACGGGACGCCCTGGCCGCCGAGCAGCGCCCACAGGCCGGCCGTCATCAGCAGCGCGCCGAGCACCATGAGCGGCTGCTCGCCCGCGTTGTCCCCCCACAGCTCGGGGGCCACCAGGACGACGAGGCCGGCCGCGAAGGCCACCCCGTCCTGCCATGCGAACCTGTCCATCCGTCGCTCCTCCGGGACGATCACCTTTGGACCTCTTTGTCCACTTCAGTGATTCCTGATTGACCGACCGGTCAACCTTCCGCGCCGGAGCCGGTGGTACGGCCCCGGGGTAATGCCGGCGGGACGGGGAGTGAGGTGCCCGGCAGCGGATACCCTGCACGCTCATGGAGACCGAACCGCCCGGACCCGCCCCGCGGGCCGGGCGCCCCCTGCTCGGCCCCCTGTGGCGGCTGATCGACGGCCGGCCGGACGACTCCCGCGCCGCCATCGCGCGCCGCGCCCGGATCCTGGTGACGATCGCGACCGGCCTGGCGAACCTGGGCGGCGCGCTGGTCGTGCTGGTGTTCGCGGTCGTGGTGCCCGATCCGGTGGGCCGCGTCTCCGACCGGCTCCAGACGATCAACCTCGCGGTGTTCACGGCCTACGTCGTCGCGGCGGTGCCCGCCGGGCTCGTCCTCGGCGAGCGGTTCTTCCGGCGCGTCCGGCGGCTGGTGGAGCGGCACGACGAGCCGGACCGGCACGAGCGGTCGCTGCTGCTGTACGGGCCGCTGCGGCTGATGGCGCTGCACCTGACGCTGTGGGGGATCGGCACGGTCGGCTGGGTGGTGATCAACGCGCCGTTCTCCACGCTGCTGGCCGTCAAGCTGGGCCTCACCAGCCTGCTCGGCGGCCTGACCACCTGCACCATCGTCTACCTGCTGACGGAGCGGCTGCTGCGGCGCGCGGTGACGACGGCGCTGCGCAGCGAGATGCCGCGCCGCACCGGGCTGCCGGGCGTGGTGGCCCGCTCGGTGCTGGCGTGGGGGCTCGGCACGGCGGTGCCGATCCTCGGGCTGATCACCCTCGCCGTCGGCTCGTTCGTGATCGCGAAGATCACCGTGCGGGACTTCGCGCTGGCGGTCCTCGCGCTCGGCGGCACCGCGCTGGTCATCGGCCTCGCCGTCACCTACGGCGCGGCGCGCGCGATCGCCGACCCGGTCGAGTCGGTGCGGCTCGGGCTGGCCCGGGTGGAGCGCGGCGACCTGGACGTGGAGGTGCCCGTCTACGACGCCAGCGAGGTCGGGCTGCTGCAGGCCGGGTTCAACCACATGGCGGCGGGGCTGCGCGAGCACGCCCGGCTCCAGGACCTGTTCGGCCGGCAGGTCGGCGAGGACGTGGCGCGCGTCGCGCTCGAGCGCGGCATCGACCTCGGCGGCGAGACCCGCGAGGTCGCGGTGCTCTTCGTGGACATCGCCGGCTCCACCCGGCTCGCCGCCGACCGGCCGCCCGCCGAGGTCGTCGGGCTGCTGAACGCGTTCTTCGCCGTGGTGGTGAAGGTGGTCGGCGCGCACGGCGGCTGGATCAACAAGTTCGAGGGGGACGCCGCGCTCGCGGTGTTCGGCGCCCCGCTGGCCCTCGCCGGCATGCACGGCCGCGCCCTGGCCGCCGCCCGGGAGCTGGCCCGCCGCCTGCGCGAGGAGGTGCCGGAACTGCGCGCGGGGGTCGGGGTGTCGGCGGGCGAGGCCGTCGCGGGGCACATCGGCGCCGAGGAGCGGTTCGAGTACACGGTGATCGGCGACCCGGTGAACGAGGCGGCCCGGCTGACCGACCTCGCCAAGTCGACCGAGGCGCGCGTCCTCGCGTCCGGCTCCCTGGTCGCCGCGGCGGATCCCGAGGAGGCGGCGCAGTGGGAGCTCGGCGAGGAGGTCACCCTCCGGGGCCGCACCCGGGCGACGCGGCTCGCCTCGCCGCGTCCAGCCTAGGGCTCAGGACGGGCCGAGGGTGGCGCCGCTCAGCGTCGTGTAGAACGGCGAGTCGGCGAAGCCGGGGCCGGTCTCCTCGCCGATGTACACGTCGGCGTGGTTCTCGCCGCCGTAGCCGGGGCGGAACAGGTCGGTGACCGTCCAGCGCGCCTTCCGGAACGCCGCGCACACCGCCGCCTCGATGCGGTGCCCGCTGCCGTCCCTGCCGCAGTCGACGATCGCGAACCGCTGCCCGCGCGCGAGCACCGACCTGTCGGCGGCGGCGGACGACCACGGCCGCAGCGGGCGGCCGGCGGAGTCGCGGGTCGTGTCGTCCAGCCAGTAGCCGACGCTGTGCGACCAGTTGAGGTACCGGCCGCGCCGCGGTCCCGACGTGATCCGCCCGCTGCCCTCCTCCTGGATCACCGCGAGGAAGTCCTCCGGGTAGGAGCCGAGCGGCGTCCTGCCGTGCGAGCAGTGCAGCTCGGGGCAGCCCTTGACGGCCTTGGGGCGTCCCTTGTGGAGGCTCTCGACGGCCGTGTAGTAGGTGGTGATCCGCCACGCGCCGGGCCTGCCGAGCGGTGCCACCCGGTCGGCCTCCGGCGACACGTCCGGCGAGGCGGCGGGGGAAGTGGCGGGAGAGGACGCGCCGGTCGCGGTGGGCGGCGGAACGTCCAGCGCGCCCGTGGAGCTCCCGGACGCCCGGCCGCACCCGGCCAGGGCACCGCACAGCGCCAGCGCGGCGGCGAGCGATGCCCTCGGCCGCATCAGCGCCCCCTCACCTCCGGTCCGCGCGCGTGCGCTCCGGCTCGTCCGCCACGGGCGACGATATCCCGGACGCGGCGGCCGGGCGGCCCGGGGGCGAGAATCCGGCCAGGAGCAGCACGGACGCTGCGGCGACGCGGAAGGCGGCGACCCCCGGCATCCGGGGATCGCCGCCCGTACCGCAGGCGGGCCTGGATCAGTGGCCTCGCGCGATCCATTCGTCGAGGTGCGGCGCCTCGCCGCCGATGGTGGTGGAGTCGCCGTGGCCGGTCCGCACGACCGTCTCCGGCGGGAGCGTGAGCAGCCGCTCCCGGATCGAGTCGATGATCGTCGGGAAGTCGGAGAAGGACCGGCCGGTCGCGCCCGGCCCGCCGCTGAAGAGCGTGTCGCCGGAGAACACGGTGCCGAGGTCCGGGGCGTGCAGGCAGACCGCGCCGGGGCTGTGCCCGGGCGTGTGCAGGACCGTCAGGCCGGTGCCCGCGACCGTGATG
Organism: Actinomadura sp. RB99; assembly: GCF_014706005.1. Classification (NCBI taxonomy): domain Bacteria; kingdom Bacillati; phylum Actinomycetota; class Actinomycetes; order Streptosporangiales; family Thermomonosporaceae; genus Actinomadura; species Actinomadura sp. RB99. The sequence goes on from NZ_JABMCA010000070.1 coordinate 33,065, forward strand.
ACCTGCCCGTCGGACAGCTCGCCATCGGGGCTCTTGTCCGGGTGCTTCTGCTTCCAGAGCATCAGGTCGTCGGGGTGCAGCAGGACGGGCGCGCCGGTGCGGGCGGAGAGGGCGGGAGCCGCGTCGATGTGGTCGTCGTGGCCGTGCGTGGACACGATCGCCACCAGCCGCCGGTCGCCGACCGCCGCCGCGATCGCGTCGGCGTCGTGCGCGGCGTCGATGACGATCGCCTCGCTGTCGTCGCCGACGATCCAGACGTTGTTGTCGACCTCCCATGTCCCGCCGTCCAGGGAGAACGTCCCGGACGTCACGACATGGTCGATGCGCGCCCGTGGCGAAGCCGGGGCCATCAGAGGACCACCACCGAGCGCAGCACGTCGCCGTGGTGCATCTTCTCGAACGCGGCCTCGACGCCGTCCAGCGCGATCGTCTCGGACACGAACGCGTCCAGGTCGAGGCGGCCCTGCAGGTACAGGTCGATGAGCATGGGGAAGTCGCGGGAGGGCAGGCAGTCGCCGTACCAGGACGACTTCAGCGACCCGCCGCGGCCGAACACGTCGAGCAGCGGCAGTTCCAGCTTCATCTCCGGCGTCGGCACGCCCACCAGCACGACCGTTCCGGCCAGGTCGCGGGCGTAGAAGGCCTGCTTGTAGGTCTCCGGGCGGCCGACCGCGTCGATGACGACGTCCGCGCCGAACCCGCCGGTCAGCTCCTGCACGGCCTCGACGACGTCGGTGCCCTTGGCGTGGACGGTGTGGGTCGCCCCGAGCGAGGACGCGGTGGCGAGCTTGCGCTCGTCCAGGTCGATCGCGATGATCTTCGCCGCGCCGGCCAGCCGCGCGCCCAGCACCGCAGCCGCGCCGACCCCGCCGCACCCGATGACCGCGACCGAGTCGCCGCGCCCCACGTTCCCGGTGTTGATCGCCGCGCCGAGGCCCGCCATCACGCCGCAGCCCAGCAGCCCCGCGACCTCCGCCTTGGCGGCCGGGTCGACCTTGGTGCACTGCCCCGCGGCCACCAGCGTCTTGTCGGCGAACGCGCCGATGCCCAGCGCGGGCGACAGCTCCGTCCCGTCCTCAAGGGTCATCTTCTGGGCGGCGTTATGGGTGTTGAAGCAGTACCACGGGCGGCCCCGCAGACACGCCCGGCACTGCCCGCACACCGCGCGCCAGTTCAGGATGACGAAGTCGCCGGGCGCCACCTCGGTGACGCCCTCGCCGACCGACTCCACCACGCCCGCGGCCTCATGCCCCAGCAGGAACGGGAACTCGTCGTTGATGCCGCCCTCGCGGTAGTGCAGGTCGGTGTGGCACACCCCGCACGCCTGCACCTGGACGACCGCCTCGCCCGGACCCGGGTCGGGAACGGTGATCGTCTCGATCCGCACCGGCTCGCCCCGTCCGGGTGCGACGACCCCGCGTACCTGCTGCGCCATGCTGCCGCCTCTCGTCGTGTTCGGTCCTTGCTCCGACCCTATAGACCCCGGCCACGGCCTCTCCGCGGGTCTTCTGCCGGACGGAAGTTCCGGGCACCCCCGCCGGAGGGAGGCCGCCGCCCCCGGAGGTACCGGATGGAAGATCACCACTCGGCGCGATGTCCGTCCGGGCGCCCGCGCCGGAGGCTGGTGGCCGCTCGTTCCCCCAGCTGAAAGAGGACCGCCATGACCCGCCGTTTGAGGATCGCCGCCGCGGGCGCCGCCGGTGCCGCGATCATCGCCGCCGGCGCCGTGCCCGCCCTGGCCGGGGAGGGGACGAAGGACCGCCCGGCCGCGACGCACGGGCAGGCCGCCGCGCGCGGGCAGCTGATCTCCGCGCGCTACCTCGGCACCAGGTCCGCGGACGAGGTGCGCGCTTGGCTGGCGACGGAGGGCTTCGACGCCTCGTCCGTCCGCTACGGCGTGGACTCCTACCGCCTCATCTACCGGACGGTCGACGCGCGCGGCCGCGCGACCGTCGCCAGCGGCCTGTTCGTGCTCCCGCGCAACGGCGAGCGGAAGCTGCGCACGGTCTCCTACACGCACGGCACCACCAGCTACATCGGCGACGCGCCGTCGATGGCGCAGGACGTGTGGGGACCCGGGCCGGCCGTCACCTACAGCGCCGCCGGGTTCGCCGCCGCCGCGCCCGACTACCTCGGCCTCGGTGAGGGACCGGGCGTCCACCCGTGGAAGGACGTGCCGACCGAGACGTCCGCGTCGCTGGACATGCTCCGCGCCGCCCGGCAGTTCACCTCGCGCGAGCACCGGGAACTGGACGGGCGGGTCTTCGTCACCGGGTTCTCGCAGGGCGCCTCCTCCGCGCTGGGGCTCGCCCGGGCCCTCCAGGACGGCGCCGACCCGCACTTCCGGCTCCGCGCCGTCGCGCCGATCAGCGGCGGGTACGACTTCGGCGGTGTCGAACTGCCCGCCCTCTTGGACGGGCGGGTCGATCCGAAGACGTCCGTCGCGTACCTCTCCTACCTGCTCACCTCGTGGAACCGCATCCACGGGGGCATCTACGGGAAGCCGTCCGACGTCTTCAAGGAGCCGTACGCGAGCCGCGTCGAGAAGTACTTCGACGGCACCACGCCCGGCCAGGTCATGCTGAAAGGACTGCCGGGCACCCTCGGCGAGCTGCTCACGCCGCGCGGCTTCGAGGTGCTGCGCCACCCGTCCGGGACGTTCGCCGAGGCCCTGCGGGTGGACGGCGAGGTCTGCACGGCGTGGACCCCGCGCGTCCCGGTCCGGCTCTACAAGATCACCAACGACGACCAGGCGGTGACCGCGAACACCGACCACTGCGCCGCCGCGTTCCGCGCCCGGGGCGCCGGCGTGCCGGTCGTCGACGTCGGCGACAAGGTCTACGGCGGCTCCCGGCACCTCGGATCGAACATCGCGGGCACCGCCCTCGCCGTCCGCTGGTTCAGCGGGCTCCGCTGAGCGGCGCGCTCAGCCGAACCGGATCGCCCGGAGCCGGTCGGCGGCCTCCCGGTCCAGCACGGTCACCCCGGCCGCGGGCGGGAGGGCGCCGCCGCGGGCCCGCTCGATGAGCGGCACCCAGCGTCGGCAGTGCCGCGCGAACGTGGCGCCGGTGACGGCGCGCCCGCGCGCGAACTGCCCGGCCCGCGCCGTGGCCGGGTCGACGTCGATGAGGATCAGGTGCAGCCGGCCGCCCCGGCGGCGCGCCAGCCAGGCGAAGCAGTACAGGATGTGCGGCCAGGTGCCGCGCGTGTGGGCGACAACCCCGTGGCCGGCCAGCACCGCCCGCCCGATCCGCCACACGTGGGTGACGTGGACGAGCGGGGTGCGCAGCCGCACCGGCAGCGGGCGCAGGAAGCGCGCCCACCAGTTGCGGGACTGCCGCGAGTCGATGATCCGGACGTCGCCGGCGGGCACCGGCGCGGTCTCCTCGCCCGTCAGCCCGTACAGCCGGTTCAGCAGGGTGCTCTTGCCCGCCCCCGGGAGCCCGGCGAGCAGTACCAGCGAGCCCCGCGGGTAGCGCAGGGCGGAGCCCGGTTCCGTGTCGTCGATGATGCGCTCCTGGTCTCGGCCCCCGGATCGGTGCGGATGTGGTCGTCAGAACGAACACCCCGCACCACTGGTTCCGGCGGCCGGCGCACCGGGGCGCGCCGGGGCGCGCCGCGCGCGTCCCGGCGGACCTTCAGGAGGGCGCGGTCACCAGCCGCGCGAGCGCCACTCGGGCAGCGACGGGCGCTCCCGGCCCAGCGTGGAGTCCTTGCCGTGGCCCGGGTAGAACCAGGTGGCGTCCGGGAGCCGGTCGAAGACCCGCTCCTCGACGTCCGCGAACAGCTGCTTGAACAGCGTCGGGTCGCCCCAGGTGTTGCCGACGCCGCCCGGGAACAGGCTGTCGCCGGTGAACAGGTGCGGGCGGTCGGCCAGCTCGCCGCCCGCGTCGTACAGCAGCGCGATCGAGCCAGGCGTGTGGCCGCGCAGGTGGATGACCTCCAGCGCCGCCCGCCCGACGCGGACGGTGCCGCCGTTCTCGACCGGCTCGGAGACCGGCTCGGGCAGCGCCTCCGCGTCGTGCGGGTGCGCGACGACCGGCGCGCCCGTGGCCCGCACGACCTCGCTCAGCGCCGTCCAGTGGTCCTCGTGGCGGTGGGTGGTGACGATCCGCGCGAGCGGCCCGTCGCCGATCAGCTCCAGCAGCCGCGGCGCCTCGTTGGCCGCGTCGATGAGCAACTGCTCGCCGGTCGCGGTGCAGCGCAGGATGTAGGCGTTGTTGTCGTACGGCCCGACCGCCACCTTGGTGACCGTCAGGCCCGGTAGCTCCCGGACGTCGGGGCGGCCGCCCGCCTCGACGTTCCCCGTGTAGGTCATGGGCGAGATTCTCCCATCGGCAGTACGCGCCGTCGGTGGTGCGCCCCGGGTCGTGGTGCGCGCAGACCATCTTCCCCCATCGGCCGCCGCCGGGCGCGCCCGGGCCGGATGAGTCACGGGACTCAGCCGAACCGTGCGCTCGGCGACGGACGTTTCCGCCTTGCCGTCCGACCATGGTCATTGGAAGATCAGGATCGACCCGTGAGGACGGTGCCGCGTTGATCACCGCATTCCGTCCCGGTCCGGACCGGGAACGTCCGGAGGAGCTGCTCGGCCACGCGTGCGCGCTGGTCCGGCTCTGCGGCCGCGACGCCGCGATCGCCGCCGTGTTCCTCGCCCTGGTGCTGGTCGGCACCGTGAGCCGGCTGGCCGCCGGGCTCCCCGGCGCCGTCGCGCTCGCCCTGCTGCCGGTGCTGGCCGGCGCGTTCGCGGTCTCGGCCGGGTACACGGTGCGGTCCCGGCGCACCCTGGTGTCGGTTCTCGGCGAGGTCCGCGGCCGCACCGGCGCGCCGGTCGACCCGTCCGCGCCGTGGACGCCGTTCGGCTCGGCGGCCGCGCTGGACGCCCGGGTCCGCGACGCCGAGCTGCGCCGGCTGCTGGGGGCGGCGCACCGCTGCGGCGAGCTGTCGTGGCTGGCGGTCGCCTGGTCGGCGGCGACCGCCGTGCTGTTCCTGTTCTGGTGGCTGGCGACGGCGATGGCGGGCGGGTGACCGGGGTGATCGACCACGACGTCCGGCCGGGCAGCTTCTGGGAGCGGCTCGGCCCGGACGACCGGCAGGCGCTGCGGGCGATGGGGCGGCGCACCACCATCCCGCTCGGCGGGACGCTCTGCCACCAGGGGGTCACCGCCGCGTCCGTGTGGGTGGTGTTCAAGGCGGCGCCGCGCGCGGCGAGCAACGCCGTCGCCAAGGAGTTCGTCGACTCCAGCGAGGGCGACGAGTCGATCATCGACCTGTTCGGTTCGGGCGACCTGGTCGGCGCGCTCGGGGCGTGGGGGCACCCCGAGCGCGGCACCGTCGCGGCGCTCGACCACGTCGAGGCGCTGCGCGTGGACCGCCGCAGGTTCCGCGGCCTGCTCGCCGCGAACCCGCAGGTCGCCGAGGCGATGATGCACGCGGTGTCGGAGAGCGTCGGGTACGGCGGGCGGCGCCACGCGGTGCGGGCCGCCGAGCACCCGCAGCGCCTCGCCTACCACCTGCTGGAGCTGGCGCACCGGTTCGGCGTGCGCACCGCGCGCGGGACGGAGATCCCGCTGCGGCTCAGCCAGGCGGAGCTGGCGAACTGGGCCGGGATCTCCCGCGAGACGCTGGTGCGCTGGTTCCGGCTGTGGCGGCAGAAGGGCATCATCGACCGCCGGCCGCGGCCGCTGACCGTCCTCGACCCCGAGAAGCTGCGCCGCGCCGCGAGCCCGTGGGGAGACGAATGGCCGGCGATCGAGACGGAGCCGGACGGCCCGGCGGTCGCCCCGCAGGTCCGCCCGGAGCAGGACGGGCCGTCCGGGCTGGCCGCGCGGACGCCGGCCGGGCTGGACGCGGCCCGCGGGAAGCCGCCGGTGCGCCTGCCCGCCGACAATCCGTTCTTCGCCGGCCGGGCGGTCAGCCTCGGCAAGCTGGACCTGCTCGTCGCGCAGGCCGAGTGGCCGCGCGCCGTGATCGTCCAGGGGATGGCGGGGGTCGGGAAGACGACGCTCGCGCTGCACTGGGCGCACCGGGTCGTCGACCGGTTCCCCGACGGGGTGGTGTTCGCGGACCTGCGCGGCACCACCCGCAGCCCCGTCACGCCCGCGGAGGCGATGGGGCAGGTGCTGCGCGCCGCCGGCGTCCCGGGCGACCAGGTCCGCAGCACCGAGGCGGAGCTGGCCGCGCAGTGCCGGTCGCTGCTCGCCGACCGGCGGATGCTGCTGATCCTCGACGACGCGGCGCGGCCGGAGCAGATCAGGCCGCTGGTCGGGGCGATGGCGTCCGGGCTGGCGGTGGTGACGAGCCGGCGGCGGCTGCCCGCGCTGCTGGAGGGCGCCGACGTCCGCGCCCTGGAGCTCCGGGAGATGGTCACCCAGGAGGCCGTGGACCTCATCTCCAACGTGCTCGGCCCGGCCGACGCGCGCGTCCGCGAGGAGCGCAGGGCGGTGGCCCGGCTCGCCCGCGAGTGCGGGCACCTCCCGCTGGCGCTGTCGGTGATGGCCGGCCGGCTGGCGGAGAACCCCGGCGAGTCGATCGCCGGGACCGTCCGGGAACTGGCCGAGAGCGACGCGCAGGCCGCCTCGTCCTACGGGAAGCCTCTGCCCGGCGCCCCGGACGGGCCGCCGCCCGACGCGCCGCCGCCGGACGGGCCGGGACGGGCCGGGGCGCGGCCGGTCGGCCCGGAGGCCGGCGGCGTCGGGCTGACCGGCATCGAGCTGCACGAGGGGCCGGGGCACGGTCCCGCCGGCCCCGGGCTGCGCGGCGTGCTCGACCCGACGTTCGACGTCGCGTACCGCAGCCTGCGCCGCGACCACCGGGAGGCGTTCCGGGTGCTGGGCCTCGTCGCGGGCCCCGACTTCACCCCGGCCGCGCTCGCGGCGCTGCGGGACGGGACGGTCGACGAGGCGCGCGAATGCCTGGAGGGCCTGCGGCAGGCGTACCTCGTGCACGACGTCGCGCCCGGGCGGTACCGGATGCACGACCTGCTGCGCGACTTCGCCCGGGACCGGGGCCTGGCCGAGGACGCCGACAGCGACCGGCTCGCCGCGCAGCGCCGGCTGCTCGCCGGGTACCTCGCCGAAGCGCGCGCGGCGGGGGACGCGCTGGCCGGTCGCCGTCGCCCGGCCGTCCGCCGGGACCGGTGGCCGGACGGGGCGCGGGGGCGCCCGTCCGCCCCGCCCGGATCGGGCGCGGCGGCGGGGGCCGGGCGGGCGGTGGCGCTGGCGTGGTTCGAGGCCGAGCGGCGCAACCTGGTCGCCGCCGTGCACCAGGCGGCCCGCCTCGGCCTGCACCGCACCTGCTGGGAGCTGGCGGACGCGCTGTTCGACTTCCAGGAGTTCCGCCGCTACAGCGAGGACAACATCGCCGTCCACCAGGCGGGCCTGCACGCGGCCCGCACGGAGGAGGACTGGGCGGCCGCCGCCGTCATGCTGCACAACCTGGCGGTGGCGCACTTCGAGGCGGGCGGCTCCGTCCAGGCGATCGGGTACGGGGAGGACGCGCGGCGCGCGTTCCGGACCGTCGAGCCGCCCGACCGCTACGGCGAGGCGGCCGCGCTCGCCGCGCTCGCCGACGTGCACGTGTCGCTCGGCCGGTACCTGACGGCGATCGAGCACGCGCGCCGGGCGCTGGACGGCCACCGGGAGATGGACGACCGCGGCGGCCTCGCGAAGGACCACGACACGCTGGCCCGCGCCCGTCTCGGGCTCGGCGACTACGAGGTGGCGCTGGACCACGCGGGGGAGGCGCTGAAGGTGCGCCGCCGGATCGGCGACCAGCCCGGGGTGGCGGAGACGCTCCTGACCATCGCGCAGGTGCACCGCCGCCTCGGGAACGTCCACGAGGCCGTCTCGCACGCGCTGGAGGCGCTCTACATCCGCCAGGACATGGCGGACGGGCACGGCGCCGCGCAGGCGCTCACCGAGCTGGCCCGGATGAACGCCTCCCTGGGACTGCGCGAGATGGCGCTGCGGGATGCCGAGCAGGCGCTGCGGACCTATCAGGCACTGGGCGCCCGCCACGGGGAGGCGCGCGCGCTGACCACCCTGGGCATGCTGACGTGCGACGCCGCCCGGTACCCGGAGGCGTTCACCTACTGCGGGCAGGCGCTGCGCCTGCACCGCGACATTGGCGACCGGCACGGCGAGGCGGAGACCGTCGCGCAGATCGGCATCGTCCACTGGCGGCTCGGCCGCTACCGCGAGGCCCGCGAGCAGCTGCTGCGCGCCCTGGAGATCCGCCGCGAGATCGGCGACCAGCACGGCGAGGCGCACGACCTGGAGCACCTGTCGGTGGTCATGCGCCGGCTCGGCCGCCCCCAGGAGGCGTTCGTCCTCGGCCTGGAGGCGCTCGACCTGTGGCACGGGCTCGGCGCGCAGAGCGGCATGGCCGGGACCCTCGGCAGCCTCGCCCGCACCTACCTGCGGCTGGGCCTGCCCGAGGACGCCGAGCGCGCCGCCGGGCAGGCGCTGCGGATCCGGCGGGCCGGCGGCGACTGGTACGGCATGGGCGTCGGCATGGACACCTTCGCCGCCGTGCTGCGCCGCAGCGGACGCCCCGAGGAGGCGCTGGAGATGGAGCTGGAGGCGCTGCGCGTCCTCGGCGAGGTCGGCGACCGGCACAGCGAGGCGACCGCGCTGGTCCACCTCGCCGCCATCCACCTGGACCTCGGCCGCGCCGCCGAGGCCCGCGCGACCGGGGCGCGGGCGCTGCGGGCGGCCACCGAGGTCGGCGACGCCCGCGAGCAGGCGTACGCGCTGCACGCCATGGCCCGCGCGTGCCAGCTGCTCGGCGAGCACGCGCCCGCCTGCGAGCACTTCGAGGCCGAGATCGCGATCCGCCGCGACATGGACGATCATGGTGGCCGGCGGGTCGCGCTCGAACTGCAGGCGCGGTCGCGGAAGGCGCTCGGCGACGAGGCCGGCGCGGCCGACTGCGCCCGGCGCATCGGGGCGCTGGACAAGTGGCTCGCCTCGGACAGGTCGCTTGACATGTGACGAACTACGCGGTCCATCGGCGTACCGCCGCGTTCACTGGACTCGGGCGCCCCGTGAGGCGGGACCTCGCGGCGCGGGGAGCCCCGCCGGGTCGCGCGAGGAGGGCGAGATGGCACCCGCACCGTTCTGGGACGCGCTGCCGGGGGCGGCGCGGGAGGCGCTGCGCCGCACCGGCGCCCCCGCCGTGATCCGGCCCGGGGCGTTCCTGACGCGCGAGCACACCCGCGCGTCGCAGGTCTTCGTGCTGCGGGCCGGTGCGGTCAAGGTGTGGGCGGACCGGGACGGCGACATCGCGATCCTCGACGTCCTCGGGCCAGGCGACCTCGTCGGCGAGCTGGAGGCGGCGGACGGCGGCGTCCGGCACGCCAACGTCGAGGCGCTCACCCGCGTCGAGGCGCTGGTGCTGCCCGCCGACCGGTTCCGCGGCGTCCTGGACGCCCACCCCGGGTCGGCATGGGCCGTCGCCGCCGTCCTCGCCGAGCGGCTCCGCGACGCCAACGAGCTGCGCGTCGCCCACTTCCCCGACGACGCCGAGCGGCGGCTCGCCGGCCGGCTGCTGCGGCTCGCCGCCCGGTTCGGGACGCCGCTGAAGGAGGACGACGCCGACGGCGTCGCCGCGCCGGACGACGCCGTCCGGATCGAGGTGCCCGTCACGCAGCAGGACCTCGGCCGCTGGGCGGGGATGGGCCGCCGCAAGGTCGCGCAGCTCCTCGCCTCCGACCCGCTGGGCGGCGGCCTCACCGTCGCCCGCGGCACGATCACCGTCCGCTCGGTGGCCGCGCTGCGCCGCCTGGCCGGCGGTGACGACCCGGGCTAGCCCGGCCCGGTCAGAACCCGGACGGCCGGTGCGGCCACGGCGGCGGGACGGGGACCGGGCCGTCGGGGCGCACCGTCACCCCGGCGCCGTCCGAGCGGCCGCTCAGCCAGCCCAGCAGCGCACGCCCGGACCCGGAGGCCTCCGGTCCGCCCGCCGTCCAGCCGAGGTCGGCGGACTCCCCGGAGTCGGTCGCGGTGATCCGGTACCCGGCCAGCCCGCCGTACCGCCCGGCCGGCAGCGCGGCCAGGTCGGCGAGCGTGGCGGTCAGCGCCCACCGCACGTACGGCTCGGGCCAGTCGGCGGGCCCGTACCCGGCGGCGAGGTCGACGTGGTGCGCCTCCACCTCGTGCCAGCGGCGCAGCACCGTGTACCAGGCCGGGTGCGGCCATCCCGCCATCGCCGCGACGGGAGCGTTCCACGCGTCGTCCGGCAGCGTGCGCACCTGCTCGGCGAACCGCGCCGCCGTCTTCCGCACGTCCTCGGCCAGCTCGTCCGCGCCGCGGCCCGCGCCCGCCTCGATGTCGGCGACGCGGCCCTCCAAGCTCGGGTACTGCGGGATCTTCGTGCCCGTCCGCGCCCACTCCAGCAGGTTCCACAGCGAGTCGGCGTTGCGGGCGAGGTGCGTCGCGACGTGCCCGCGGGTCCAGCCCGGGAGCGCCGACGGCCCCCGCAGCTCATGCTCGGTGAGCCCGGCGATGCGCTCCGCCGCCCGCTCCGCGCCCGCGTCCACCGCGTCGATCGCCAGCCGCCAGGTCTCCATCGCGCCCCCCGCTCTCTGTCGGAGGCACCATCCTGGCGCAGCCGCCGCGCCCGCACCAGACGGCCCGCGGCGGCCCTCCGGTGCGTTCCTCCTCGCTCCGGCGGCGTTCCGGGACCACAATGTGGATCATGGAGTACCCCATCTGCGTCACCTGCGGCGTCCAGTACGGCGCTCCCCGCCCCGACTGCCCGATCTGCGAGGACGAGCGCCAGTACGTCGGCTGGGACGGCCAGCGCTGGACGAGCCTGGAGGAGCTGCGCGCCGCCGGGCACCGCGGCCGGGTCGAGGAGGAGGGGCCGGACGTCGTCGGCATCGGAACCGAGCCGTCCACCGCCATCGGCCAGCGCGCCCTGCTGGTGCGCGCCCCGTCCGGCAACGTCCTGTGGGACATGGTCACGCACCTCGACGACGACCTGGTCCGTCAGGTCAACGACCTGGGCGGCGTCAGCGCGATCGCGATCAGCCACCCGCACTTCTACGGCTCGATGATCGAATGGGCGCACGCGTTCGACGCGCCCGTGTACATCCATGAGGCCGACCGCCGCTGGGTCGCCCGCCCCGATGACGCGGTCGTCTTCTGGGAGGGCGACACCCACGAGCTGGCCGACGGCCTCACTTTGATCAACGCCGGCGTCCACTTCGACGGGGGCCAGGTCCTGCACTGGCGGGACGCGGGCGCCCTGTTCTCCGGCGACATCCTCACGGTGGTCAACGACCGCGACTGGGTCAGCTTCATGTACAGCTACCCGAACCACATCCCCGAGCGGCCCCGCACCGTCCGCCGGGCCCTGCGGCTGCTGGAGCCCTACCAGTTCGACCGCGTGTACGGCGCCTGGTGGCGGAAGATCGTCTACACCGACGGCAAGAACGCCGTCCGCCGCTCCGCCGACCGCTACCTGTCGTTCGCGCTGGACGACGAGTAGGCCGCGCGGGGGGTCACCCGGCGAGCGCCTCGGACAGCGGCGTCTGCTCGGACATGCGTCATCCCTTCGGAGCGGACTAACATGAGTTTGAACTCATCTTGCAAAATATGAGTCACGACTCATCTTGTCAACGGACGGACGGATGGCCCCGGACAAGCCCCTGCGCGCCGACGCCCGGCGCAACCGCGCCCGCATCCTCGCCGCCGCCGAGGAGGTGTTCACCGAGCACGGTGCCGCCGCCTCCACCGAGGAGGTCGCCGCCCGGGCCGGCGTCGCCATCGGCACGGTCTTCCGGCACTTCCCGACCAAGCGCGACCTGCTCGCCGCGATCATGAAGGAGCTCCGGGGGCGCCTCGTCGACCGCGCCGACGCGCTCGTCGCCGGCGGCGATCCCGCCACCGCCTTCTACGAGTACTTCACGTTCCTCGTCGACACCTCGGCGAACATCGGCCCCGTCATCGGGCTGCTCGCCGAGGAGGGCACCGAGATCGAGCCCGGCGACCAGATCATGGCCCTGGCCAACGCCTTCGGTGCCCTGCTGGAGGCCGCCCAGCGCGCCGGGACGGTCCGCGCCGACGCGCGCCTCGACGAGGTCATGGCCCTCGTCACCGCCGCCGGCCACGGCGCCGTCGCCGGCGGCTGGTCCGACGACCTGCGGCACCGCACCGTCGCGCTCGTCCAGGACGCCCTCCGGCCCCGGTAGGCGGGTTGCGGTGGCGGGTGGTGTTCGAACACGTGTACGGTGCGAGGGTGCCGCCGGGACCGTCCGGAGACGGGTGGGGCGCGGCACGAAATGCGGCGGCGACCGCCGCTGTTAATGACTCGGGGGATTCTGTCGGACCCCCTGGCTAGCCTGGAGAGCGATCTGTCTCTCCCCATCACCGCGCCCAGAAGAGGAACCGGAAGTACGCCGTGCATGACCGACTCATCGTGCGTGGAGCACGCGAGCACAACCTGAAGGACGTCTCGCTCGACCTGCCGCGGGACGCCATGATCGTGTTCACCGGTCTGTCGGGGTCCGGGAAGTCCAGCCTGGCGTTCGACACGATCTTCGCCGAGGGGCAGCGCCGGTACGTCGAGTCGCTGTCGGCGTACGCCCGGCAGTTCCTCGGGCAGATGGACAAGCCCGACGTCGACTTCATCGAGGGCCTGTCCCCGGCGGTGTCGATCGACCAGAAGTCGACCAGCAAGAACCCGCGGTCGACGGTCGGGACGATCACCGAGGTCTACGACTACCTGCGGCTGCTCTACGCCCGGATCGGGCACCCGCACTGCCCCGAGTGCGGCCGGCCGATCAGCCGGCAGGCGCCGCAGCAGATCGTCGACCGGGTGCTGGAGCTGGAGCCCGGCACGCGGTTCCAGGTGCTCGCGCCGGTCATCCGCGGCCGCAAGGGGGAGTACCTCGAGCTGTTCCGCGAGCTGCAGTCCAAGGGCTACTCCCGCGCCCTGGTGGACGGCGCGATGATCCGGCTGGACGAGCCGCCGAAGCTGAAGAAGCAGGAGAAGCACGACATCTCCGTCGTGGTCGACCGGCTGTCGGTGAAGGACTCCGCGCGGCAGCGGCTCGCCGACTCGGTGGAGACCGCCCTCGGGCTCGCGGGCGGCACGATCGTCCTCGACTTCGTCGACCTGCCCGAGGACGACGAGAACCGCACCCGGATGTACTCCGAGCACCTGTACTGCCCGTACGACGACCTGTCGTTCGAGGAGCTGGAGCCGCGGTCGTTCTCGTTCAACTCGCCGTACGGCGCCTGCCCGGACTGCACCGGTCTCGGCACCCGCATGGAGGTCGACCCCGAGCTGGTCATCCCGGACGGGGAGCTGACCCTCGGCGAGGGCGCGATCCAGCCGTGGTCGGGCGGGCACGTCAGCGACTACTTCCTGCGCCTGCTGTCCGCGCTGGGCGACGCCATGGGCTTCGACCTGAACACCCCGTGGGACAAGCTGCCCGCCAAGGCCCGCAAGGCGATCCTCAACGGGCACGAGACCCAGGTCCACGTCCGGTACAAGAACCGGTACGGCCGCACGCGGTCGTACTACACGGCCTACGAGGGCGTGATCCCCTACATCCAGCGGCGGCACGCCGAGTCCGAGAGCGACTCCAGCCGGGAGCGGTTCGAGGGCTACATGCGGGAGATCCCGTGCCCGACCTGCGAGGGCGCCCGGCTGAAGCCGGTCGTCCTGGCGGTCACCATGGGCGGGATGTCGATCGCCGAGGTCGCGGCCATGCCGATCGGCGAGGCCGCGAAGTTCCTGCTGGCGATGGAGCTGAACGAGCGCGAGAAGCACATCGCCGAGCGGGTGCTGAAGGAGATCAACGCCCGGCTCGGGTTCCTGCTCGACGTCGGCCTGGACTACCTGACGCTCGACCGCGCGTCCGCGACGCTGGCGGGCGGCGAGGCGCAGCGCATCCGGCTCGCGACGCAGATCGGGTCCGGCCTGGTCGGCGTGCTGTACGTGCTGGACGAGCCGTCGATCGGCCTGCACCAGCGCGACAACCACCGGCTGCTGGAGACGCTGATCCGGCTCCGCGACATGGGCAACACGCTGATCGTCGTCGAGCACGACGAGGACACCATCGCCGCCGCGGACTGGGTGGTCGACATCGGCCCGCGCGCCGGCGAGCACGGCGGCGAGATCGTGGTGTCCGGCACGGTGGACGACCTGCTGAAGTCCGAGCGCTCGCTGACGGGCGCGTACCTGTCGGGCCGCCGGTCGATCGAGGTGCCGGAGATCCGCCGCCCGCGCACCCGGGGCCGCGAGGTCACGGTGAAGGGCGCGCAGCAGAACAACCTGCGGAACGTGGACGTGGCGTTCCCGCTGGGCGTGCTGACCGCGGTGACGGGCGTGTCCGGGTCCGGCAAGTCGACGCTGGTCAACGACATCCTGTACAACTCGCTGGCCAAGCAGCTGAACGGCGCGAAGACCGTCCCCGGCAAGCACCGGCGGGTGAACGGCGTCGACCAGCTCGACAAGGTCGTGCACGTCGACCAGTCGCCGATCGGGCGGACGCCGCGCTCCAACCCGGCGACCTACACCGGCGTGTTCGACCACATCCGCAAGCTGTTCGCGCAGACGACCGAGGCGAAGGTGCGCGGCTACCAGCCGGGCCGGTTCTCCTTCAACGTCAAGGGCGGCCGCTGCGAGAACTGCTCCGGCGACGGCACCATCAAGATCGAGATGAACTTCCTGCCGGACGTCTACGTCCCGTGCGAGGTGTGCCACGGCGCCCGCTACAACCGGGAGACCCTCGAGGTCCACTACAAGGGCAAGACGATCTCCGAGGTGCTCGACATGCCGATCGAGCAGGCCACCGAGTTCTTCGAGCCGATCAAGGCGATCCACCGGCACCTGAACACCCTGAACGAGGTCGGCCTCGGCTACGTCCGGCTGGGGCAGCCGGCGCCGACGCTGTCGGGCGGCGAGGCGCAGCGCGTCAAGCTGGCCGCCGAGCTGCAGAAGCGCTCCACCGGCCGGACGATCTACGTGCTGGACGAGCCGACCACCGGCCTGCACTTCGAGGACATCCGCAAGCTCCTCGGCGTGCTGAACGGCCTGGTCGACAAGGGCAACACGGTGATCGTGATCGAGCACAACCTCGACGTGATCAAGACCGCGGACTGGATCGTCGACATGGGCCCGGAGGGCGGGTCGCGCGGCGGCACCGTCGTCGCCACCGGCACCCCGGAGGACGTGGCGAAGGTCGAGGGCAGCCACACCGGCCAGTTCCTCGCCAAGATCCTCGGCTGACCCGACCCGCCCAGACCCGGACCCGCCCAGACCCCGGCCCGGTCCCGCCGGGGCCGGGCGCTCGGGGCGGTTCGGCCCGGTGGGTCGGTGCGGGGCGCCGCGGCGCGTCCAGGATCATGGGGGCATGACCAACGAAGTGACGCCCGGAGCCCCGCGCGACGACGCGGGGTCCGCCGGGACAGGGGGGCTCGCCCGCCGGACGGTCCTGTACGGCGCGGGCGCGGCGGGCGCCGCGCTCCTCGCGGCGGGATGCGCGGCGAACCAGAACAAGGAGCCGAAGGACCTCAGCGGCAAGGAGGTCGCGAAGGCGGCCGACATCCCGGTGGGCGGCGGCAGGACGATCGCCGACAGCAAGGTGGTCGTGACGCAGCCTCGGCAGGGCGCGTTCAAGGCGTTCTCCGCGATCTGCACCCACCAGGGCTGCCTCGTGAACAAGGTGGCCAACGGTGTGATCAAGTGCCCGTGCCACGGCAGCGAGTTCAAGATCGCCGACGGCTCCGTCGCGCACGGCCCGGCGTCCCGCCCGCTGAAGGAGTACCCGGTGCAGGTGAAGAACGGCGGCATCGTCATCAGCTGACCGCCCGGGCCGGACGCCCCCGGAGATCATCGTTTTTGGTTCGGATTTGAACCGACGCCGCTCCCGCACCGTACTCCCTGGTGACGCAGGGAGACGGGAACCGAGTTCAGCGGAGGGCGGAGACGATGCCACAGCAGTCCGAGACGCGGGCGGACGCGACCGATCAGCAGGCCGGGCCCGCGGCCGGAGAGCCGCCGGCCGGGCCGGCCGGGGCCGCCGAGGGCCCGGCGCCGGCCTCGGGCGGGTCGCGC
>NZ_JABMCA010000071.1:0-48304 GCF_014706005.1 Actinomadura sp. RB99
GGCCGACACCGCCCTGCGCCGCGGCCTGCGCGGCGCCGCCGCGGCGGTCCGGGAGCGGCGCTCGGCGGACCCCGGGCCCGCCGACTGGGAGGACCTGCGCGAGGCGGGCCGGGCCGTCAAGGACGCGACGCTGCTCGCGCTCGACGCGCATCTGGAGGAGCTCGAGCGGGCCGTCACCGAGGCGGGCGGCCGCGTGCACTGGGCGGCCGACGCGGCCGAGGCGCGCCGGATCGTCACCGGCCTGGTGCGGGCCGCCGGGGCGTCCGAGGTCGTCAAGTCGACGTCGGCGGTCACCCGGGAGATCGGGCTGAACGGGGCGCTGGCCCGCGCGGGCGTCACGGTCCGGGAGACCGGGTTCGCCGAGCTGGTCGCCCGGCTCGGCGAGGACGACCCGGCGGGGCCGGCGTCCGCGGCGCCCTACAGCGACCGCGCCCGGATCCGCGAGCTGTTCGTCCGGCGGCTCCCCGGCGCCGCCGGGGGTCTGTCCGACGATCCCGCCGCGCTCGCCGAGGCGGCGCGGCTGCATCTGCGCGAGCGG
This sequence comes from Actinomadura sp. RB99, assembly GCF_014706005.1. Lineage (NCBI taxonomy): Bacteria > Bacillati > Actinomycetota > Actinomycetes > Streptosporangiales > Thermomonosporaceae > Actinomadura > Actinomadura sp. RB99. The sequence goes on from NZ_JABMCA010000071.1 coordinate 539, forward strand.
TTCCTCGGCGCGCGCGTCGCGGTCACCGGCGCGAACTTCCTGGTGGCGGAGACCGGCACGGTCGTGCTGCTGGAGTCGGAGGGCAACGGCCGGATGTGCCTGACGCTGCCGGACACGCTGATCTCCGTCGCCGGCATCGAGAAGGTGGTCCCGACCTGGGCCGACCTGGAGGTGCTGCTCCAGCTGCTGCCGCGCTCGTCGTCCGGTGCGCCGATGACGCCGTACGTGTCGTCGTGGACGGGCGTCACCCCCGGCGACGGGCCCCGCGAGTTCCATCTCGTGCTGCTCGACAACGGCCGCACGAAGGCCCTCGCCGACGAGGTCGGGCGCGCCGCGCTGCGCTGCATCGGCTGCTCGGCCTGCCTGAACGTCTGCCCCGTCTACGAGCGGACCGGGCCGGCCCCGTACGGGCCGGTCCGCGCCGGGCCGATCGGCGCGATCCTCACCCCGCAGCTGCGCGGGGTGGAGCGGGCCGCCGAGGCGTCGCTGCCGTTCGCCTCGACGCTCTGCGGCGCCTGCGCGGACGTCTGCCCGGTGAAGATCGACATCCCGGAGGTGCTGGTCCACCTGCGCGGGCGGGTGGTCGAGTCGCGCCGCCACCGGCCCGTCCCGACGCCGGAGCTGGTGCTGATGCGGGGCCTGGCCTGGACGATGGCCGAGCCGCGCCGGTACGAGGCGGCGCTGCGCCGCGGCACCCGCTGGGCGCGGCTGATGTCGCGCGGCGGCCGGATCCGCCGGCTGCCCGGCCTGCTCGGCAAGTGGACCGAGGCCCGCGACCTGCCCGCGCCGCCGCCGGAGACCTTCCGCGCGTGGTGGGCGAGGAGGCGCGGGTGAGCTCCCGGGACGAGGTGCTGCGGCGGGTGCGGGACGCGCTCGGCGGGGCGCGCGGCGCGCCCCCGCCGGTGCCGCGCGGGTACGCGCGCCGGCTGTCCGCCGCGGAGGCGGCGACCGGCGCGGACGTGCCGGCGCTGTTCGGCGAGCGGCTCGCGGAGAACCGGGCGGCGGTGCGGCACGTCGGCGCGGACGAGCTGGCCACCGCGGTCGCCGCCGCGCTGTGGGGACGCGAGGCCAAGCAGATCGTCGTCCCGGCGGACCTGCCGTTCGGCTGGCTCGCGGAGCTGGACGGGGTGCGCGCGATGGCGGACCGGCCGGCGATCGACGTGGACGCCCTCGCCGCCGCGGACGGCGTCGTCACCGGGTGCGCCGTCGCGATCGCCCGGACCGGCACCGTCGTGCTGGACGGCGGCCCGACGCAGGGCCGCCGCGCCCTCACCCTGCTGCCCGCCTACCACCTGTGCGTCGTGCAGGCCGAGCAGATCGTGGGGACGGTCCCGGAGGCGGTCGAGCGGCTCGACCCGGCCCGCCCGCTCACCTGGATCAGCGGCCCGTCGGCCGCGTACGCCGCGGACATGGCGGGCGCGGAGGGCATGCACGGCCCCCGGCACCTCGAGGTGCTGGTCGTCGAGGACTGAGCCCCGCACGCTGCACGGCTCCGCCGCACGGGCGGCTACCCGGCGCCGGCGAGGACGAGGTCGAGGCCGGCGGCGAAGCGGGCGTCCCAGTCGACGGCGCGGTCGGCGCCGTCCTCCGCCGTCCCGCGGACCTCCAGGGCGGCGTGCCCGATGACGTAGCCCAGCAGTGTGTGCGCGGCGACCGCGGCGGAGTCCTCGCGCACGCCACCCTGCCGCATCACCTCCCGCAGGGACGCGACGGTCGCGGCGAGCGCGGCCGGGTTGCGGCGGGTGACGACGAGCGGGAGCACGCCCGCGTGGGCGAGGAGCCGGGAGCGGTAGTCGCCGGCCCAGGCGCGCAGGACGCCCCGCCAGGACGCGGCGTCCGCGGCCCCGGTGTCGGCGGGGGCGGCGGCGACGTGCGCGACGAGGCCGTCGAGGAGCTGCTCCTTGCCGCGGGGGAGGTGGTGGTAGATCGCCATGGCCTCGACGTCGAGGGCGTCGCCGAGGCGGCGCATGGTGAGGCGGCCGAGTCCCTGGCCGTCGACGATCTGCAGGGCCGCCTCGGTGATCCGCTCGATCGACAGCGGCGCGCGGTTCTGGGCGTTGATGCTGGGCTGCCTGACCATGGGGGCAAGCGTACGGGGGGCCGCCGACATGATCGGGGACGCGGGCGCGCCGTGCCGTGCCGGCGGCGGGCGCCGGACGGCGGCGGGCCCCGGGACTTGCCCGAGTCCCGGGGCCCTTGGTGGTTCCGCCCTGATGCGCGCACCGGCGCGTTTCCGGGGGACGGTCAGGTTCAGTTCGCCGTGTTCTCCCTTTGAACCACCGCCGCACGAGAGCGGCGGACCAGATTCGAACTGGCACCTCGGCGACCTTCGCCGTCCCCCGCCCGCCGGTGACGGGCGGAGATGCTGAGACTGGAGCGAGAGCCTGAGATTCATGGGCCGCTCTGCCGCTGAGCTACCGGGGCCCGAGTGCTCCGGGGAGGATTCGAACCTCCGCTGACGCCACGTGATCAAGCTGAACTTCATTCTCAGCTTCGGGCTTGCGCCCGACCCCCGCGCTCCAGCGGGGGAGTCTTCAAGTTGTGCGGCCCGCGCCGGCGCGGGCGGTTCAGGCGAAAAGGTAGCCGAAGACGGCCTCGCCCACCTTACGGTCGGTCACCTCCGCGCCGTTGGCCTCCTCGCGGGCGAACTTGACCGCCGCCTGCAGCTTGGCGACGCGCTCGCGCAGCTCGTTCACCCGGCGCGCGGGCAGGGCGCCGGAGAACGCGGTCCTGGTCCAGGTGCCGACGATGACGTCCTCGGTGTAGGTCTCCACCTGGGCGGGGTGCTCGGTGGTCGCCTCGTACAGGACGTGCGCGCGCGGGATCTTCTTGGTGCGGGTCGTCCTGACCGGCTCGGTCCGCCACACGTCGGCGGACTCGTCGAACGTCCACGACTCGGCGGCGTCGAGCACCGGGAGCCGGTCGACGAGGGCGGCCAGCTCGGTGAGCTGCTTCTCCAGGAACAGCAGGTGCGCCACCGGGACCTGCTCCAGGACGGTCCGGCCGTCGACGGTGACGTCGGCGCGGGCGTCGCAGTTGGCCCAGTCCTTGGTGGCGCTGATGTCGAAGAGCCGGGTGAGCGCCGCCGCGACCTCCTTGAGCGTCCCCTCCGCCTTCACCTGCACGCGGGTGGACTCGGGCGGCAGCGACTCGCCCTCGTCGTCGAGCGGCTGGTAGGTGCGGGAGATGCCGGACAGCAGCGCGGTCTTCTGCAGCCGCTGGCCGATCTCGGCGATCTCGCGCTGCGCGCGGCTCTTCGCGCCCTTCTCGACCGCGATGATCTGGTTGAGCTTCGCCATGGTCCCTCGCCTCCCCGTGTTTCCGGCGGAAACGGTACTGATCCCGGATCTTCCTCGCATCCCGATTTCGGGTCGGCGGGGCGTCGCCCAGCGTTACCTTACTGCGTAAAGGCGCCGAGTTCGGTGTCCGGCGTCACACCCGGCGGGCGGCGCGCGTACGCTGGCCTCGATCGGACGATGAAGATCGTGAGCTTGAGGGAGTATCGCCATGCCGCTGATCCGCAGGGTGGACAAGGACGTCGCGGAGCAGTACGAGGCCGACGAGCGGCTGGCCGCCGAGTACGAGGCGCGCCTCGCGGCCGCGCGCGAGGCCGAGCGCGCGCTGCGGGACGCCCAGGGCGCGGACGTGCCCGGGCCGGAGCTGCACGAGCTGACCATCGCTTTCGACCAGACCATGACCGAGGTGCTCGCCGCGGCGGAGGCGGCCGAGCGGATCGCGATGGGCCCGAAGACCTACGTGTCCGACGCGCAGGACGCCAAGGCCCGCCGCGCCGCGGAGATCGAGCGCCGCAAGGCCAAGGCGCGCCCGTCCGTGCGGCCGTGGACCGACGAGGTCGACCGGCTGCGCACCGCGCGGGAGGCGCACCGGCTGAGCTTCCGGACGCGTCCCGCCGCGGCCGTCTGAGCGGCCGCGCAGGGGCGCCGCCGCCCGAGCCGGGGGGCCGTGGCGGCGGCCCGTGCCCACGTGGGACCACGTGGGACGACACAGCACCACCGAGTGGCACCGGCCACCGAACTCTGAGAGTCTGCCCTCTCGGGGAACGCCGGGGCGGCCCGTACCGCCCGCCGCGCGCGGCGGGCGCGGGACGCGCTCCGGCGGGGAGGGCGCCGGTGCCCTGGACGCGGGGGGAAGTCACGTGGAGCGCACGCCGCCGGATCGGTGCCGCGTACTCGAGTCCTACCAGGACGGTACGCGGGCGATCCGTGAGCTGGCGTCGGCGGTCGAGGACTGGGACGTGCCGACGCCGTGCGCCGACTGGCAGCTGATCGACCTGGCCGGGCACCTGCGGTGCGTGGCGGAGAACTTCCTGGAGTACCTGCAGGACGCGCCGGACAGCCGGCTGGCCAAGCTGTTCGCGCAGGACGCGGCGTCGGCGGTGCTGATCCGCCAGCAGGCGCGGCAGAACGCGGCCGAGCTGGCGGTGCTGCCGCCCGAGCCGGGCCCGGAGCGGATCACGGCGTTCTCGGTGTCGGCCGGCGCCTACGCCGACCTGATGCCGGACATGTGGGACCGCACCCACCTGATCTACCGGGGCACCAAGTACACCGTGGGCGACCACGCGGGCGCCGCGTGCGTGGAGTGGCACCTGCACGCCTGGGACATGGCCCGCGCGATCGGCGCGGACTACCGGCCGCGCGACCCCGACGTGCTGGTGTCGGCGTGGCACTGGGGGGTGCCGCACCTGCCCCTGGAGTCCGGGGACGCGTGGGAGTCGGTGCTGCGGTCGTCGGGCCGCGCGCCGAACTGGCCGGACCCCGGGGAGGGGCCCGGCCGGTCGCGGGGCGGGCGGCAGCGCAACGCGCGGCAGGGCGTCAGACGCCCGCCGGCCTCCTCGGGTGGGTCCGCAGGTAGACCGCCCAGGTGAGCAGGCAGCAGACGGCGTAGTAGGCGATGAACGCGAGGTACGCGCCGTCCCCGGTCCCGGACGTCAGGAACGACTGCCGGAAGGCGATGTTGACCAGCACGCCGCCGAACGCGCCGATCGCGCCGGCGATGCCGATGAGCGCGCCGGCGAGCCGCCGGGCCTCGTGCTCGGCGGCCACCGGGTCGCCGCCGTTCGCGACGCCGAGCTGCGCCTTCGCCCGGAAGATCGCCGGGATCATCTTGTAGGTGGAGCCGTTGCCGAGGCCGCTGAACGCGAACAGCAGGATGAACCCGGTGACGAACAGCGCGAGCGACTTCTCCCGCGAGGCGGTGAGGACGATCCCCGCCGAGACCGCCATCGCGACGAAGTTCCAGAACGTGACCCTCGCGCCGCCCGTCCGGTCGGCGAGCCATCCGCCGACGGGCCGGATCAGGGAGCCGAGCAGGGGCCCGAGGAAGGTCAGGTAGGCGGCCTTGATCGGGGTGTCGAAGTCGGCCTTGAACTGGACCTGCAGCACCTGCCCGAAGGCGAACCCGAACCCGATGAACGACCCGAACGTGCCGATGTAGAGCAGCGACATGATCCAGGTGTGGCCGTCCCCGCAGACGTCGCGCATCGCCCGCTTCTCGTTGCGGACCTGCGACAGGTTGTCCATGAACAGCGCCGCGCCGAGCGCGGCGAGCACGATGAACGGGATGTAGATGCCGGCGACGAGGCCCGGGTGGCCCTTGCCGGCGGTGGCGAGCACGGCCAGGCCGACGAGCTGGACGACGGCGACGCCGACGTTGCCGCCGCCGGCGTTGATGCCGAGGGCCCAGCCCTTGAGCCGCTGCGGGTAGAAGGCGTTGATGTTGGCCATCGAGGAGGCGAAGTTGCCGCCGCCGACGCCCGCGACCGCCGCGAGGACCAGCAGGGTGGAGTACGAGACGCCGGGCTTGATGAGGAACGCGGCGAGCACCGCGGGGACCAGCAGCAGCGAGGCGCTGACGATGGTCCAGTTGCGGCCGCCGAACCGGGCGACGGCGAAGGTGTAGGGGATCCGCAGCGCGGCCCCGATGGCCGCCGGGACGGTGGTGAGCATGAACTTGCCGGCCGGGTCGATGCCGTAGGCAGGGCCGAGGAACAGCACGAGCACCGACCACAGCGTCCAGACCGAGAACCCGATGTGCTCGGAGAAGATCGAGAACGCGAGGTTGCGGCGGGCGGTGCGGGCCCCGGTCGCGGCCCAGAACTCCGGCTCCTCGGGCCGCCAGTCCTCGATCCAGCGGCCTTTCAGCGAGGGGCGGCGCGTGCGCGGCGCCGCTTCGGTCGTGACGGTCATCGGGTGTCTCCTTGGGGTCGCTGACGCGGCACGACGCTAGGAACCGGCCGTTTCGTGCTTGTGTGGCCCGCAATGCGGCGGTGATAACTCCACTGCACAGCGTGCGCGCGCGAGGTGTGAGACCGGCCGGGGGCGCGTGGCCGCCGCCCCGCCGGGGTAGACCGTGATCGCGGCGCGGCGGGGGAGGGAGACAGGACCGATGGCGACCTGCGAGGTCTGCGGGAACGACTACGCGATGTCGTTCGAGGTGCACGCGCAGGGGGACGTGCACACCTTCGACTCGTTCGAGTGCGCGATCACCCGGATGGCGCCGATCTGCGAGCACTGCGAATGCCGGATCCTCGGGCACGGTGTCGAGGTGGGCGGGCGGTTCTACTGCGGTGCCCACTGCGCGCGCGCCGCCGAGCCGGAGCGCGCGCGGCTCATCCAGGACGCCGCGCCGGTGTAGGCGCGGCGCCGAGGCGCCGGGCCGGGCCGGCGCCTCGCCGCGGGCGGTGGCGCGGCCGCCCGCTCAGCCGGCGGTCCGCCCCGCGCCGCCGAACGCGGGCTCGCGGCCGTCCTCCAGGTAGACGGGGCGGCCGTCGGCGAGGGCGCGCAGGCTGGGCTCCATCCGGCGCGAGACGTGCGCGGGCGACAGCTCGGGGATCTTCTCCGGCGCGACCAGGACGTGGTCGGACAGCTCGTCGGGCGGCAGCCGGATCGCGGCGAGCTCGGCGTCGCTGATGGCGCCGCCGAAGACGAACACGTTGACCGAGTCGACGCCGTCGTCGCGCGGGGAGCCCCAGTCGACGCAGACGAGGCCGTCCAGGCGGGGGACGAGGCCGAGCTCCTCGCGGCATTCGCGCACGCACGCGGCGAGCGGGGACTCGTCGGTCTCGATGACCCCGCCGGGCAGGAACCAGCCCTCGCTGTAGGTGGGCTTGACCAGCAGGACCCGCCCGAGGCCGTCCAGGAGCAGTGCCGCCGCGGCGCCGCGGGAGCGCGGCAGCGAGGCGTAGTAAGCAAGGTCGGGCATGTACCGAGATTAGGCCGGACGACCGTCTTATGATCCTCGCCGCGGCGGGCCCGGCACCGCATCTTCCGCGAGATCGCCGGGCCGCCGCGAATCCGGTTCGGCAACCGGCCGGACGGCGACGAATGGACCCTGACAATCGCCGACAACGCTTGACACGCGATCGTCAACCATTGCCGGACCGTTCCGCCGGTGCCGCCGGAACGGGCGGCTGACCTTGCCGGACGCGCGGGCGTGAACCGCATTTAACGCGCGGGTCACACGTGGGACGCGGCGGCGAAACGGCATCGCCGGAGCCTTCCGGCATGACCGGGACTCCCACGCACTGCCCGTACTGCGCCCTGCAATGCGGGATGACCCTGGACGGCGGCGCGGCCGCGGGCGCGCCGGTGCGGGTGGCGCCGCGCGACGACGTCCCCGCGAACCGCGGCGGGCTCTGCCAGAAGGGCTGGACCGCCGCGGAGCTGCTGACCGTCCCGGACAGGCTGACCGTCCCGATGATGCGCCGCACCCGCGACGCGCCGCTGGAGCCGTGCACCTGGGACGAGGCGCTGGACCGGATCGTCTCCGGGATCGGGCGGCTGGCCGCCGAGCACGGGCCGGACGCCGTCGCGGTGTTCGGCGGCGGCGGGCTCACCAACGAGAAGGCGTACCAGCTCGGCAAGTTCGCCCGGGTCGCGCTGCGCACCTCGCAGATCGACTACAACGGGCGGTTCTGCATGTCGTCGGCGGCCGCGGCGTCCGGCCGGGCGTTCGGGATGGACCGCGGGCTGCCCGGCCCCGTCACCGACCTGGCCGCGTCCGGCGCGGTGCTCCTCGCGGGCGGCAACCCGGCCGAGACGATGCCGCCGTTCATGCGCCACCTGGCCGACATGCGCGACGGCGGTGGTGCGCTCATCGTCGTGGACCCGCGCCGCACCGCGACGGCGCGGCAGGCCGACCTGCACCTGCAGCCCGCGGCCGGCACCGACATCGCGCTCGCCAACGGCCTGCTGCATCTGGCGATCGCCGAGGGCCTCGCCGACGAGGACTACGTGGCGGCGCGGACGAGCGGGTTCGACGCCGTCCGGACGGTCGCGAACGCGTACTGGCCGGACCGGGTGGAGCGCATCACCGGCGTCCCGCTCCCGAAGATGCGCGAGGCCGTCCGGCTGCTGGCGGGCGCGGACCGCGCCCACGTGCTGACCGCTCGGGGCGCCGAGCAGCACGCGCGCGGCACCGACATGGTCAGCGCCTTCATCAACCTGGCCCTGGTGCTCGGGCTGCCGGGCCGTCCCGGCTCCGGCTACGGCTGCCTGACCGGGCAGGGCAACGGGCAGGGAGGCCGCGAGCACGGGCAGAAGGCCGACCAGCTGCCCGGCTACCGGAAGATCGACGACCCGGCGGCGCGCGCGCACGTCGCGGCGGTGTGGGGCGTCGACCCGGACGCGCTGCCGGGGCCGGGCCGGTCGGCGTACGAGCTGCTGTCGGCGCTCGGCACGCCGGACGGCCCCAGGGCGCTGCTGCTGTTCGGGTCGAACCCGGTGGTGTCGGCGCCGCGCGCCGCGTCCGTCGAGGAGCGGCTCGGTGCCCTGGACCTGCTGGTGGTCGCCGACTTCGTGCCGTCGGAGACCGCGCGGCTCGCCGACGTGGTGCTTCCGACGGCGCAGTGGGCGGAGGAGTCCGGCACGATGACGAACCTGGAGGGGCGGGTGCTGCGGCGGCGGCGGGCGGTCCGCGCGCCCGGCGGCGTCCGCACCGACCTGGAGATCATCGCCGAGCTGGCCGGGCGGCTCGGCGCGCCGGGGGAGTGGAGCACCGACCCCGAGCGGGTGTTCGGCGAGCTGCGCCGCGCGAGCGCCGGCGGCGCCGCCGACTACTCCGGCATCACCTACGAGCGGATCGAGGCCGAGGGCGGGGTGTTCTGGCCCTGCCCGGCCGAGGACCACCCCGGAACGCCGCGTCCCTACCTGGACCGCTTCCCGACGCCGGACGGGCGGGCCCGGTTCTTCCCGGTCGAGCACCACGGGCCGGCCGAGGACGTCGACGCCGAGTACCCGCTGTACCTGACGACCGGGCGCGTCCTGGCGCAGTACCAGTCGGGCGCGCAGACCCGCCGGGTCCCGGCGCTGGCGGACGCGGCGCCGGGCCCGTTCGTGGAGCTGCATCCCGACCTCGCCGAGCGGCTCGGCGTCGAGGACGGCCAGGACGTGAAGGTGGAGAGCCGCCGGGGCGCGGCGATCGCCGAGGCGCGCGTCACGGACGCGATCCGCCGCGACACGGTCTTCATGCCGTTCCACTGGGCGGGGGAGGGGCGCGCGAACCTGCTCACCGGCACGGCCCTCGACCCCGTCTCGCGGATGCCCGAGTTCAAGGTGTGCGCCGTCCGGATCTCGGCGTGAGCGCCTTTTAACACGGCGGTGACAAAGGAGACCCAACCGTGAAACGGCCTCTGCGGAGACTCGGTTCATGAACATCGGGGACGGACCGGCACGACCGGCCACCGAGCGAACCTTACAACGTCAAGGCGCCGGGCCGGCGACGTTCGCCGTAGCGCCCGCACTGTTCCCGCACGCGACTCGCCTGGAGGTTGCCGGCCGATGAGCATCACATCCGAAGCGACGATCACGAGGCGTCCCGCCGAAGCCGCGGCCCGCTGGTTCGACATCTGCTCCTACGCCGACCTGATCCCCGAGCGCGGGGCCTGCGCGATGCTGGACGGCACGCAGGTCGCGGTGTTCCGCGCCTTCGACGGGACCCTGTACGCGCTGTCGAACCTCGACCCGTTCAGCGGCGCCTGCGTGCTGTCGCGGGGCATCCTCGGCACGCGCGACGGCGTCCCGACGGTCGCCTCGCCCATGTACAAGCAGGTGTTCGACCTGCGCACCGGGGTCTGCCTGGACGACCCGCGGGTGGCGGTGCCGACGTTCCCGGTCCGCCGCGCGGCCGGCGGCGACCGCGTGGAGGTGGCGCTCACCGATGACCGCCGACAGTGAGCCGCTGGCCGGGTTCGCCGTCGGGGTGACCGCGGCCCGCCGCCACGAGGAGCTCGCGACGCTGCTGGAGCGGCGCGGCGCGCGGGTGGTGCTCGCCCCCGCGATCCGCCTCGTCCCGCTCTCCGACGACGCCGAGCTGCTGGAGGCGACGCGGGCGTGCCTGGCCCGGCCGCTGGACCACGCCGTCGTCACGACCGGGATCGGGTTCCGGGCGTGGCTGGAGACGGCCGACGGGTGGGGGCTGCGCGACGCCCTCATCGCGGCGCTCGGCGACGCCGACATCGTGGCCCGCGGCCCGAAGGCGCGCGGCGCGATCCGCTCGGCCGGGCTGCAGGAGCGCTGGTCCCCTGAGTCGGAGGGCTGCGCGGAGGTCATCGCGCACCTGCTGGAGAAGGACCTGGCGGGCGCCCGGGTGGCGGTCCAGCTCTACGGGGAGCGCCAGCCGGAGCTGACGGAGGCGCTGTACGAGGCGGGCGCCGAGGTGATCGAGATCCCGGTGTACCGGTGGGCGCGCGCCGAAGACGTCACGCCGCTGCGGCGGCTCGTCGGGCAGGCCGTCGCCGGCACGGTGGACGCGATCACCTTCACCAGTGCGCCCGCGGTCGCCGCGACGCTCGCGGTGGCGGCGGAGGACGGCCTGGAGGAGGCGCTGCTGGAGGCGCTGCGCACCCACGTGGTCGCGGCGTGCGTCGGCCCGGTGACGGCGCGGGCGCTGACCGAGCGCGGGGTGCCGGCCGTCCAGCCGGAAAGGGCCAGGCTCGGGGCGCTCGTGCGGGCGCTGGCGTCGGACCTGCCGCGGCGGCGCGCGCGGCTGCTGTCGGTGCGCGGGGCCTCGCTGGAGCTGCGCGGGCACGCCGTCGTGCTGGACGGGCAGCTGCGGCCCATCGCGCCCGCGCCGATGGCGATCCTGCGGGCGCTGGCGCGGCGGCCCGGGCACGTGGTGTCGCGCGCGGAGCTGTGCGGGGTGCTGCCGAGCCGGCTGGTCGTCGGCGGCTCTCCGTGGTCGCGGGACGCGCGGCCGCAGGCCGACGAGCACGCGGTGGAGATGGCGGTGGCGCGGCTCCGGCGGGGCCTCGGCCGCCCCGGGATCGTCGAGACGGTCGTCAAGCGCGGCTACCGGCTGGCGTGCGACCCGCGCCTGGTGGACCGGCTCGCGGCGGGCGCGGGTGGCTGACCCGCTCGCCGCGGCGGGCCGCGCGCCGGTGCTGCTGGCCGTGGCGCACGGCACCCGCGACCCGGCGGGGCCCGTCGCGGTGCGGGAGCTGCTGGCCAGGGTGCGGGCCCTGCGGCCCTCGCTGCGCGTGGCGGAGGCGTACGGGGAGCTGGTCTCCCCGTCGCTGGAGGAGGCCGCCGCCGCGCTGGACGGCCCCGCCGTCGCGGTGCCGCTGCTGCTCGGGCGCGGCTACCACGCGCTGATCGACATCCCCGAACGCGCCGGGCGGCTGCTGCCCGGCGCGGTGACGGCGCGTCCCCTGGGCCCGGACGCGCTGCTCGCCGACGCGCTGGCCGGACGACTGGGCGCGATGCCGTCCGTCCGGCGCGGGAACGGGGGCCCGCCGCGACCGCAGGACATCGTGGTCCTGGGCGCGGCGGGCTCCGCCGACCCCGCCGGCGCCGCGGACGTGCGGGCGGCCGCGCGGCTGCTGGCGCGGCGGCTGCGGCGGCCCGTCCCGTACGGGTTCGTGGCCGCCGGCGGCCCGGCCCTGGACGAGGTGGTCGCACGGCAGCGGCGCCGCGGCGCCGGGCGCGTGGTCGTGGCGTCGTACCTGCTGGCGCCCGGCCGGTTCCTGGACCGGATGCGGGCGTGCGGCGCCGACGCGGTGACCGCGCCGATCGGGGCGCACGACGCGGCCGCACGTCTGGTCCTGCGCCGCTATGACGAGGCGCGGTCGCGCATGGGCGAGCCCGCCGGCGTTCAGTGACGCGCCTGCTGCCGCAGCCGGGCCTCCGCCTCGACCTGCGGGGTGACGACCCGTTCGCGCGGCGCCGTTCCCCGGTAGGAGGCGCCGCCCGCGGGGGCGCCACCCGCGGGGGCCTCGTCTGAGGAGGCTTCGTTCGCGGGGGCCTCGTCCGGTGCCAGGCCGGCGAACCGGTCGTCGTGGTGGGCGAGGACCCGCAGCAGCATCTCCCGGAACAGCCGCCGCTCGTCCGGTGACAGGGGTTCGAACAGGACCTCGTTGAGGCGGCGGCGCGCCTGGAGGCTCTCCTCCAGGAAGCCGTGGCCGACGTCGGTGGCCTCCAGCGCGTAGCGCCGCCGGTCCGCCGGGTCGCGGCGGCGCCGGACGTGGCCGGCCTCCTCCAGCGCGTCGACGATCCCGACCAGGTCGCCTGCGTCCATGCGCAGCCGCTCGGCGACGTCGCGCTGCGACAGCGGCCCGGACCGCGCCACGCACCACAGGACGAGCAGGTGCGGCATCCGCGGCTGGCCGGGGAACATCCGCGCCCCGGCGCGCCGGACGACGCGCACCGTCTCGTACATCAGGTAGGTGGGCGAGTCGTACATCGGGTCGTCCTGGTCCTTCACGTCCCGCTCCTCGAGATCGCTGGAACGTCCTATCTCTCTTGACGTGAGAGATAGGCTACTCCTACCGTTGGAAAGCCCAAAATATGGGCGCATATCTCCATCGGAGGGGAGGCCCCATGCCCGGCGGGGGACCCGCCGTCGAGGTCGACGGCCTGATCAGGAAGTTCGGCGAGGTGGAGGCCGTCCGGGGGATCGGCTTCACCGTGGCCCCCGGGGAGATCTTCGGTTTCCTCGGCCCGAACGGCGCCGGCAAGTCCACCACGATCAACATGCTCTGCACGCTGCTGAAGCCGACCGCCGGCACGGCGCGGGTCGCCGGCTTCGACGTGGTGGCCGAGCGCGACAGCGTCCGCCGCAACATCGGCCTGGTCTTCCAGGACCCGACGCTCGACGGCTACCTGTCCGGCGAGCAGAACCTGCGCTTCCACGCCGAGCTGTACGGCGTGCCGCGCGGCGTGACCGGCGACCGCATCCGCCAGGTGCTGGAGATGGTGGGGCTCTGGGACCGGCGCGCCGACCTCGTGCAGACCTACTCCGGCGGCATGAAGCGCCGCCTGGAGATCGCGCGCGGCCTGCTGCACTCGCCGCGGGTGCTGTTCCTGGACGAGCCGACCGTCGGGCTGGACCCGCAGACCCGCGCGTCGATCTGGGACTACATCCGGCAGCTCAAGGACGCCGAAGAGATCACCATCTTCATGACCACCCACTACATGGACGAGGCCGAGTTCTGCGACCGCATCGCGATCATGGACTCGGGGCGGATCGTCGCGCTGGACACCCCCGAGGCGCTGAAGGCGGGCGTCGGCAAGGACCGGGTCCGCATCCAGACCGCCGACGACGAGGCCGCGATAGTCGCGCTCCGGGAGCGATTCGACCTGGAGGCCGGCATGTCGGAGGGCGCCGTCGCCTTCCCGGTGGCCTCCGGCGAGGCGTTCGTGCCGCGGCTGTTCGCCGAGCTGGGCGTCCCGATCCGGTCGGTGAGCGTGTCCCGGCCGTCGCTGGACGACGTCTTCATGTCCTTCACCGGCTCGACGATCCGCGACGCCGAGGCCGGCTCCACCGACAGGATGCGCGTCATGATGCGTGCGGCGAGGAGATGAGATGACGAGTTCGACGCGGGCGGGCTCGCCCGAGGCGGCGGCGCCGGTCGCGGACGTGGTGCGGGTCCGGGTACCGGAGCCGGGGCTGCGGCAGGACGTGCGCGCGGTGAAGATCGTCCTGCACCGGGAGCTGATCCGGTTCTGGCGCGACAAGCTGCGGATGGTGTCGGGGCTGGTGCAGCCGGTGCTGTGGCTGCTGGTGATGGGCACCGGCCTGTCGAACCTGATGGCCAGCGGCGGCGCGCACGGCGATATCGACCTGAAGACGTTCATCTTCCCGGGCGTGTGCGCGATGTCGGTGATGTTCACCGCGATGTTCTCCGCCGGGTCGATCGTGTGGGACCGCGAGTTCGGGTTCCTGCGCGAGATGCTCGTCGCCCCGGTCAGCCGCAGCTCGATCGTGATCGGCAAGTGCATCGGCGGCGCGCTGGTCGCGACCCTGCAGGGCGCGGTGATCGTCGCGCTGGCCGGGCTCGCCGGGGTCCCCTACGACCCCGTCCTGATCCTGGAGCTGCTGGGGCTGATGTTCCTCGGCGCGTTCGCGCTGACCGGGTTCGGCGTCATGATGGCCGCCCGGATCAAGCAGATGCAGTCGTTCTTCGGCCTCATGCAGATGGCGATGATGCCGATGATGTTCCTGTCCGGCGCGCTGTACCCGCTGAACGGCCTGCCCGCCTGGCTGACCGTGCTCACCCGGTTCAACCCGCTGACCTACGCCGTCGACCCGCTGCGGCAGGCGGTCTTCTCCCACCTGGACCTGACGCCGGCGCTGCGCCGCACCTTCGACCCCGGCGTCACCTGGAACGGGTGGGTCGTCCCGGTCTGGCTGGAGATCCTCATCGTGCTGGCCATGGGCTTCGGGCTGATGGGCGTCGCGATCATCGAGTTCCGCCACGCCGACTGACCGGCGCGCCGCCCGGACACCAACGGAAAACACCGCCGTCACCGTGCGTGATGCACCATACTGAGCCCGGCCACGGAGTGGATTCGGTCGGATGCGAAGGGTGATGGTGGACAGGTTGAACGGGCATCGGACGATGATGCGGGGGACGGCGGCGGCCGCCGCCGTCCTCGCGGCGCTGGCGGTCCCGGCGGTCATGGAGCGCTCCGCGCGGGCGGCGGACCGGACCGGAGCGCCGGCGGACCGCACGGCCGGGGCGGCGGACGGCGCGCACCGGGGGCTGCGGATCACGCGGTTCCTGGGGGAGAGGCGGCTGCCGCACCTGATGAAGTTCCAGGGCACGACGGTCGGCGGCCTGTCGGGCATCGACCGGGACCCGCGCACCGGCGACTGGTACATGATCTCCGACGACCGGTGGCGGTACGACCCGGCCCGCTTCTACACCGGGCGGGTGGACATCGATCCGCGGACGGGCCGGTTCGGCGGCGTGCGGATCAGCGGGGTCAGCACGCTGACCGGCCCGGACGGCGGGCCCTACCCGGGGTTCGGCAAGCCCCGCTCGGTCGACCCCGAGTCGATCCGCTACGACCCGGGCCGCCGCCGGGTGCTGTGGGGCAACGAGGGCGACCGGCCCGACGAGACGCACCGGGTGCCGCTCGCGCCGCTGACCGTCCAGTGGGCGGGCCGCGACGGCCGGTACCGCGGCCTGCTGCCGCTGCCGGCGGACCTGCGGCTCACCACCGGCCACCACGGGCCGCGCCGCAACTTCGGCATGGAGGCGCTGGCGATCGCGCCGCACACCATCGCCGGGATGATCGAGGGGCCGCGCTATGAGGACGGCCCGCTGCCGACGGTGCAGCACGGCGCCGCGACCCGGCTGACGCTGTGGAGCCCGCGCGGGAAGGTGCGGGCGCAGTACGCCTACCAGGTGGACCGGCTGCCCGCCGCGCCGGTCCCGGCGGGCGGCGTCGCCGACAGCGGCGTGTCGGAGATCCTGGCGATCGACGACCACCGCTACCTGGCGCTCGAGCGGTCGTGGCTGCAGGGCGTCGGCTACAAGGTCAAGCTGTACGAGTTCGACGTCCGCGGCGCGACGAACGTCCTCGCGAGGGGGAGCCTCGCGCAGGGCGGGGGGTACCGGCCGGTCCGCAAGCACCTGGTCGCCGATCTCGGCCGGTACGCCTCCCCGACGCAGAACCTGGAGGGGATGGGCTGGGGCCCGGAGCTGAGGTCGGGGGAGCGGACGCTGGTGGTGTGCTCCGACGACAACTTCGACGCCCAGGAGGTCACCGAGTTCCTGGCGTTCGCGGTCCGGGGCCGCTGACCGCCGGACTCGTCCCCCAATGGACGGCGGCGCCCGCGGATCACGGATGATCCGGCGGGCGCCGGTGTCGTGCGGGACGGTGCGTCAGACGGCGAAGTCCAGCAACGGGCGGGCGTTGCTGGGGTGCCGCAGCTTGGACAGCGACTCCTTTTCCAGCTGCCGGATCCGCTCGCGGGTCAGCCCCATCGCCTTGCCGATCTCGTCGAGCGTGCGGGGCGTCCCGTCGTACAGCCCGAACCGCATCGCCATGATCTTGGCCTCGCGGGGCGACAGGATGTCCAGCGTGCGGCGCAGCTGGTCGGCCATCAGCTGGCGGTCGACCAGCTCGGACGCCTCGGGGCTGTCGGTGTCCTCGATGAGGTCGCCGATGCGGGTCTCGCCGTCCTCGCCGATGGTGGAGTCCAGGCTGATCGGCTGGCGGCTGGTGCGCAGCAGCTCGCGGACCTGCTCGGGGCTCTTGTCGAGCTCGACGGCCAGCTCCTCGGGGGTGGGCTCGCGGCCGAGCCGCTGGTGCATGTCGCGCTCGACCCGGCTGAGCTTGCTCAGCATCTCCAGGACGTGCACGGGCAGCCGGATGGTGCGGGCCGAGTCGGCGAAGCCGCGCTGGATCGCCTGGCGGATCCACCACATCGCGTAGGTGGAGAACTTGTAGCCCTTGGAGTAGTCGAACTTCTCCACGGCGCGGATCAGGCCGAGGTTGCCCTCCTGGACGACGTCCAGCAGCGACAGGCCGCGGTCGGAGTACTTCTTGGCGACCGACACCACGAGCCGGAGGTTCGCCTCCAGCATGTGGGCCTTGGCGCGGCGCCCGTCGGCGGCGATCCACTCCAGGTCGGCGCGCATCCGCGGGGCGAGCTTCTCGGTCTCCAGCTTGTGCTCGGCGTACAGGCCGGCCTCGATGCGCTTGGCGAGCTCGACCTCCTGCTCGGCGGTGAGCAGCTGCCGGCGGCCGATGGCCTTGAGGTAGGTGTGCACCGAGTCGCCCATGCCGGTCGACTGGTCGTCCAGGTCCGCGGGGGAGTCGGCGGCCTCGACCTCGGTGACCTCGAAGCCCTCTTCGGGGACGTCGGCGTCGCCGGTACCGGGCCGCGGGGCGTCCTCGGCGGCGGTCTTGGCGGTCTTGCGGGTCCGCCCGCCGGCCGTCTTGCCGCCGGTCGTCTTGGCGGCGCCCTTGCGGGCGGCGGCCTTCTTGGCGCCCGGGGTGGCCTGGGCGGTGTCGCCGCCGTCGTGGTCGGCGGCCGCGGCCAGCTTGCGGACGGTGTCGGGCTCCCCGGCCAGGCTGATCCCGGCCTCCGACAGCTCGCGCAGGATCGAGCGGCCCTGCGCCGGGCTGAGGCCGGCGCTCTCGAAGGCCCCCCTCACCTCGTCGAGCGAGAGGCGCCCTTGGGCGCGGCCGCGCTTCAGGAGGTCGTCGAGTGCGGGGCTCGCCGACTCCGTGAGCGGGGTCTCGATAGCGCTTCGCGGCATGGGGGCACCCCTCTCCCTTCGGTGTGTGGATGCGGCGCGGATTGTCGTTCGCTGCAGGCGCACGCATATACGGGAACGTCGCACGGAGGGCCGGTTGTTCCCGGTCCGGCCGGATGGGCGCTCCCGGAGGGATCGCGAGGGGGGCGATCCGGTCCTTCGTGGTGCCCGCTCGGGGGCGTTTCATGCCGTCCTACCCCGCGAATCCTGACCTTACTTCGTAAAGGCGTCGGGCGGTGGCACTGTGACCAACGCCACTAGACCTCCGGGCTCTTCGGCCGCAGCGTCCGGCCGTACCGGGCGATCACGCGTTCCCGCAGCTCGGGGTCGTCGCGGGGGACCGGTTCCAGGAAGACCTCGTCGATCTCCTCGTGGGCGTCGCGCAGCTCGCGCGCCATCCGGACGCAGGCGCGCTCGACGTCGGCGGCGGTGAGCGCGTCGCGGAAGTCCAGGCGCGCGCAGACCAGCACCCGGTCGGCGCCGACCGTCATCGTGATGATGTCGACGACCCACTCCACCTCGGGCGCGGCGTACAGCCGGGCGCGGACGTCGTCGACGATCCGGGGATCGGCCTGGTTGCCGATCAGCAGGTTGAGGTTGATCCGGCCGAGGACGAGGGCGACGACGGTGAGCAGCACGCCGATGAGGACCGACCCGATGCCGTCCCAGACCGCCGAGCCGGTGGCCTGGTGCAGGCCGAGCCCGCCGAACGCCAGGAGCAGTCCGACGAGCGCGGCGGAGTCCTCGAGCAGGACGCTGATCGCGGTGGGCTCGTCGGTGCGGCGGATGTAGGCGAAGAACGGCAGCGCCTCCTCGCGGGCCGCGGCGCGGGTCTGCCGGAGGGCCTGCTGCCAGGAGATCCCCTCCAGGACGAACGCCACCGCCAGCACGACGTACCCGACCAGCGGGTCGGCCTCGGCGCCCGAGCGGGCCCCGATGAGCGTCTCGAACCCCTGGTAGTAGGAGAACAGCGCGCCCATGCCGAAGATCGCGACGGCGACGAGCAGCGTCCAGATGTAGCGCTCCTTGCCGTACCCGAAGGGGTGGCGGCGGTCGGCGGGGCGGCCGCTGCGGCGCAGCCCGACCATGAGCAGGATCTCGTTGAAGGTGTCGGCGACCGAGTGCGCGGCCTCGGCGGCCATCGACGCCGAGCCGGTGATCAGCGCGGCGACGATCTTGGCGACGGCGATGCCGAGGTTGGCCAGGAGCGCCAGGAGGACGGTCAGGCCGCTCTCGTTCTCCGGTTCCTCGCGCTGTCCGCCCATGCCGCTCGTCCTCCCCCGATCGCCGCCGTGCCATGCGCCCCGCGCGCCCCGCGCGGTACGGATGTCACCCCGGGGTGCGCAGGCGGGCGCGGTCGGGCTTGCCGGAGGCCAGCAGCGGGATCGCGTCGACGAGCTCCAGCTCGCGGGGCGCGGCGCAGGCGGGCATCGTCTCGCGGACGAAGGCGCGCAGCTCGGGCAGGCCGGGCGCGTCGGCGGCGGGCACCACGACGGCGGTGACGCGCTCGCCCCACTCGGGGTCGGGACGTCCCACCACGACCACGTCGCGGACCTTGGGATGCCTCGACAGCGCGGTGGCGATCTCGCCGGCGAGGACCTTCTCGCCGCCGGTGTTGATGACGTCGTCGACCCGGCCGCGGACGCGGAGCCGGCCGTCCTCGTCCAGGGCGCCGAGGTCCTGGGTGACGAACCACTCGCCGTCGCGGACCGCGGCGGTCTGCTCGGGGCGCAGCCGGTAGCCGCTGAACAGCGACGGCCCGGCGAGGCGGATCCGGCCGTCGGCGCCGAGCCCGGCGCGCATGCCGTCCAGGGGCGTGCCGTCGTACACGCAGCCGCCGCAGGTCTCGCTCATGCCGTAGGTGGTGAAGACGCGGCCGCCGCGCTCGCGGGCCTCGGCGAGCAGGCCGGGCGCGGCGGCGGCGCCGCCGAGGACGATCGCGCCGAGCCGGGACAGGTCGGTGCCGGCGTCGAGCAGGCGGCGCAGCTGCGTGGGGACCAGGGAGATGTGCACGGGTCCCGCGGCGGCGACGGCGGCGGTGTCGAAGCGGGGCGTGATGATCGGGTCGGTGCCGGCGAGCAGGGACCGGACGAGGACCTGGACACCGGAGATGTGGCTGGTCGGCACGCAGCACAGCCAGCGGTCGCCGGGGGCGGCCTCGATGCGGGCGAGGGTGCCGGCGGCGGAGTGGCGCAGCGCGGCGGCCGTCAGCTCGACGAACTTGGGGGCGCCGGTGGAGCCGGACGTGGCGATCAGCACGGCGGTGCCGTCGGCGGGCGGGGCGTGCTCGCCCACGGCCCGGTAGGGGGCGAGGCCGTCCTCGGTCTCGACGGCGTCCGGGGCCAGCGCCTCCAGCATCGCCTCCAGCGCCGGCGCGGGAAGCTCGGGGGAGAGGGGGCAGACGGCGGGGCCGCCGTCGAGGGCGGCGGCGAGCGCCCGGAACAGCCGGGGCCCGGGCGGCAGTACGACGGCGTGGAGGCGGCGATCCATGATCTCATCAGGGTAGGCGACCCCGCTGAACGCGTTCAAACCGCGGGGCGGTTGAATGGGCTCGACCCGGATCGACGCGGGCCCCGACGGGAGAGGAACACATGGTCTCGGAGCTGTTCGACGCGGACGCCTGGAAAGAGGTCGAGGGGTTCGGCTTCACCGACATCACCTACCACCGGGCCGTGGACCAGGGCACCGTCCGGATCGCGTTCGACCGGCCCGAGGTGCGCAACGCGTTCCGCCCGCACACGGTCGACGAGCTGTACCGGGCGCTGGACCACGCCCGGATGTCGTCCGACGTCGGCTGCGTGCTGCTGACCGGCAACGGGCCGTCGCCCAAGGACGGCGGGTGGGCGTTCTGTTCGGGCGGCGACCAGCGCATCCGCGGCAAGGACGGCTACAAGTACGCCGAGGGCGAGACGGCCGAGACGATCGACCCGGCGCGGGCGGGCCGGCTGCACATCCTGGAGGTGCAGCGGCTGATCCGGTTCATGGGCAAGGTCGTGATCTGCGTGGTGCCGGGCTGGGCCGCGGGCGGCGGCCACAGCCTGCACGTGGTGTGCGACCTGACCCTCGCCAGCCGCGAGCACGCCCGGTTCAAGCAGACCGACGCGGACGTGGCGAGCTTCGACGGCGGTTTCGGGTCGGCGTACCTGGCGCGGCAGGTCGGGCAGAAGTTCGCGCGGGAGATCTTCTTCCTCGGCGACGCCTACGACGCCGAGGCCGCGCACCGGATGGGCATGGTGAACGCGGTCGTCCCGCACGCCGAGCTGGAGGCGACGGCGCTGGAGTGGGCCCGCAAGATCAACGGCAAGAGCCCGACGGCGCAGCGGATGCTGAAGTACGCGTTCAACCTCATCGACGACGGACTGGTGGGCCAGCAGGTGTTCGCCGGCGAGGCGACGCGGCTGGCCTACGGCACCGACGAGGCCGCGGAGGGACGCGACGCGTTCCTGGAGAAGCGCGACCCCGACTGGTCGCGCCACCCGTGGTACTACTAAGGGTCCGGCTCACGACGTGGTCCGGAATAGCGTGATTCGGTAGGCAGGTCAGGGGGTCAGCGGGTGCGGGTCTTCGCCATCCCGATGCGGACGCGGTTCCGCGGTGTGACGCGGCGGGAGGGCGTGCTGTTCCAGGGCCCCGCCGGGTGGGGGGAGTTCTCGCCGTTCGCCGACTACGGGCCGGCCGAGTGCGCCCGCTGGCTGGCGGCCGCGCGGGAGGCCGCGCACGAGGGCTGGCCCGCTCCGGTCCGCGACCGGATCCCGGTGAACGTGACGATCCCGGCGGTCGGCCCCGACCGGGCGTTCGAGATGACGAAGGCGTCCGGCTGCCGGACCGCGAAGGTGAAGGTCGCCGAGCGCGGCCAGGACGACGCCGACGACTTCGCGCGGGTCGAGGCCGTCCGCGACGCGATCGGGCCGGACGGCCGGGTGCGCATCGACGTGAACGGCGGCTGGGACGTCGACCACGCGGCGCGGATGATCCGGTCGCTGGACCGGTGGGAGCTGGAGTACGCCGAGCAGCCGTGCGCGACGCTGGACGAGCTGGCGCGGGTGCGGCGGATGGTGGACGTGCCGATCGCGGCGGACGAGTCGATCCGCCGCGCCGAGGACCCGCTGAAGGTCCGGGCGGCGGGGGCCGCGGACGTGGCGGTGCTGAAGGTGCAGCCGCTCGGCGGGGTGCGGGCGGCCCTGGAGGTCGCGGAGGCGTGCGGGCTGCCGGTGGTGGTGTCGAGCGCGGTGGAGACGTCGGTGGGGCTGGCGGCGGGCGTGGCGCTGGCCGCCGCGCTGCCGGAGCTGCCGTACGCGTGCGGGCTCGGGACGCTGTCGCTGATGGACGGCGACGTCGTGCGGGATCCGCTGGGGGAGCGCGGCGGGGAGATCGAGGTGCGGCGGCCGGTGGTGGACGAGGAGGCGCTGCGGCGGTTCGCGGCGCCGCCGGATCTGGAGGACGCCTGGCGGCGCCGCGCGGCGGACGCGCAGGCGTTCCTGCCGGGCCCGCCGCTGGTCGAGGTGGGCCGGTGAACCCGGCGACCGCGCTGGCGACGGTCCTGGTCGACGAGCTGCTGCGGTGCGGGATGACCGACGCGGTGCTGGCGCCGGGGTCGCGGTCGGCGCCGCTGGCGCTGGCGCTGCACGCCGCCGAGGAGGCCGGCCGGGTCCGGCTGCACGTGCGGATCGACGAGCGGTCGGCGTCGTTCCTCGGGCTGGGGCTGGCGAAGCGGTCGGGGCGTCCGGTGGCGCTGGTGTGCACGTCGGGGACGGCGGCGGCGAACTTCCATCCGGCGGTGGTGGAGGCGCACGAGTCGGGCGTGCCGCTGATCGTGCTCACCGCGGACCGTCCGCCGGAGCTGCGCGACACCGGCGCGAACCAGACGATCGACCAGGTGAAGCTGTACGGGACGGCGGCGCGGTGGAGCACCGAGGTCGGCGTGCCGGAGAACCGTCCGGGGATGGTGGCGTACTGGCGGTCGCTGGTGAGCCGGGCGTGGGGGCTGGCGCAGGCGCCGGTGCCGGGTCCGGTGCATCTGAACGCGGCGTTCCGCGAGCCGCTGATCCCGGATGGGGACGAGTCGTGGTGCGAGCCGCTGGACGGCGACGCGACCGGGGCGTGGACGAAGGTGCGGGCGGCGACGCCCGGGTCGGTGCTGCACGTCCCGCCGACGCGGCGCGGCGTGCTGGTGGTCGGCGACGGCGCGGTCAACGTCAAGCGGTACGTGGCGGCGGCGTCGATGGCGGGGTGGCCGGTGCTGTCGGAGCCGAACGGGAACGCCCGGTACGGCGACCACGCGCTGACCTCGCACCATTTCCTGCTGGGGATCCCGGAGTTCGTGGAGCGGCACCGTCCCGAGGTGGTGGTGACGCTGGGCAAGCCGGGGCTGTCGCGGCCGCTGCTGTCGCTGCTGCGGCGGGCCGAGGAGCACATCGTGCTGGCCCCGGACCTCGCGCACTGGCCGGACCCGGTGCGGTCGGCGACGCAGGTGGCGCCGGAGATCGAGATCCCGGTGGTGTCGGGCGACGACGCGTGGCTGAAGTCGTGGCGGTCGGCGGACCTGGTCGCCGCGGCGGCGGTGGACGCGGTGCTGGACGGCGTCCCGGAGGTGAGCGAGCCGCGGCTGGCGCGGGACCTGGTGGCGGCGATGCCGGGCGGGTCGCTGCTGTTCACGGCGGCGAGCATGCCGATCCGCGACCTGGACCAGGTGATGCGCCCGCGGCGCGGCATCCGGATCATGGCGAGCCGGGGGGCCAGCGGGATCGACGGGCTGGTCTCGACGGCGATCGGGGCGGCGCTGGCGCACAGCGGCCGCTCGTACGCGCTGCTGGGGGACCTGGCGTTCCTGCACGACCAGAACGGCCTGGTCATCGGGCCGCACGACCGCCGTCCGGACCTGGCGATCGTGGTGGTGAACAACCAGGGCGGCGGCATCTTCTCGCTGCTGCCGCAGGCGGCGCTGGCGGGTCCGTTCGAGCGGGTCTTCGGCACGCCGCACCAGGTGGACCTGGAGGCGGTGGCGGCGGCGCACGGCGTCCCGTACCGGCGGCTGGAGGCGGCGGCGGACGTGCCGAAGGCGATGGCGGGGGAGGGGCTGCGCATCGTGGAGGCCCGCACCGACCGGGAAGCGAACGCGGTGCTGCACGCGGAGATGCGCAAGGCGGCGCACGCTGCCGTCCGGGAGCTGTTCGGTTGAGAGACACCCGAGACGAGGGGCCGGCGTGCGTCGGCCCCTCGTCTCGATGTTTCAACCCTCATTTTACAATGTAAAGGCGCCGGGCGGGTTGCACCTCCTCCGCACCCGAAAACCAAGAACCCCTCACCGAAAAAGAAGAGCCTTCGCAGGTCATTCGGCGGTGGCGTGCTCCGGGTCCGCAGGGATGGACAGAGTGGGGGTCGGTGCCGGCGTGGTGGTCGGCTGCGGTTCGAGGGTGGGGCGGGCGCGCAGGCAGCGGACCATTTCCTCGGCATAGGGGAGGGCACCGAAGACGCCCATCGCGGCCAGCAGCGCGATCCGGGTCCGGCGGGACAGCGGGTCACGGCGTTTCAGCCGGAGGCGGAAGTCGGGACGGCCGTCCTGGCCGACGAGGGCGCGCGCCTGGTCCCAGTACAGGACGGTCAGGAAGCCGGTGGCCATCAGCGGGACGACCTCCAGCAGGCTGTGGATGTGCTGCTCCAGCGGGGTGACGCGGCGGCGCTCCTCGGCATAGCTGACGTCCCAGTACGCGGTGGCGCCGTGGACGGCGAGGGCCCCGGCGCAGGTGGCCAGCACGCCGGGGTTGACCTCGCAGAACAGGCCCAGGGTGACGGGGACGCCGGCCTCGGCCATCATCAGCGAGTGGATCATGGACTCGCGGGCGCCGGCGGTGGTCTCGATGTGCGTCCTGCGGTGCCGGTGCCAGTCGGCGAGGCCGGCGCCGAGCCAGAGCGGCAGCACGCCGCCGATGAGCCAGCGCCGGGTGGCGGTCTCGACGCCGAGGGCGCGGCGGACGTCGCGGGGCCGGACGGTGGGGTCGGCAAGGGCGCGCAGGGCGGCGATGTGCGGTGAGCGCAGTTTCATCGGCGTTGCCTCCGGGTTGGTGTCGGGTGTTCCCGGCGCTACCCGTGAGGTGCGGCCGTACACGTGCGCCGCGCCGCTCGCGAGGCGGTCGCGGCGGCGCGGGGTTATGCGGTGGTGCGTGCGGTGGGGCCGGTCAGCCGAGGAGGCGGTCGCGGAGGGCGTCGGTGTCCTCGCCGGTCCAGCCGTGGCCGGCGAGCCAGCCCTCGGTGCCGCCGAACTCCTCGTCGATGCGGGCGAGGAGCTTTTCCATGATGGCGGCGTGGGGGACGTGGGTGTCGGCGGGACGGGAGTCCAGGTCGGCGGCGTAGGTGTCGCTGTTGCGCAGGCGTCCGAGGACGGCGTCGATGCGGTCGCCGGTCATGGCGTAGTCGGCGACGATCGCTTCGCGGGTGACGCCGGCGAGGTCCAGGGCGAGGGCGCAGACGACGCCGGTGCGGTCCTTTCCGGCGGCGCAGTGGACGAGGGCGGAGCCGTCGGTGCGGGTCATGACGCGCAGGGCGGCGGCGATGTTGTCGCCGCGGTCGCGCAGGTAGCCGAGGTAGTGGCCGGTGGAGCGGTCGAGCTCGGTGCCTCCGGCGTCGCGGTCCTGCCAGGGGAGCGCCTTGTCGACGTCGGCGCGGTCGGGGGTGTCGGCGGTGACGTCGGTGCGGCGGCCGCCCTCGGGGAACAGCGACAGGTGGTGCAGGGTGACGGAGGGGACGCGGGCGAGGGGGCCGGGGCCTTCGAGGCGGACCTCGGCGTCGCTGCGCAGGTCGATGACGTTCTTGAGGTGGTACTCGTCGAGGAGGATCCGGACGTCGGTGACGGTGAGGTCCTGGAGGTTGTCCGAGCGCAGGACGCGGCCGCGCCGGGTGGTGCCTCCGTCGGCCGTGGGGAGACCGCCGAGGTCTCGGGCGTTGACGGCACCGTCCAGGTCGATCCACCGCGTCGGTTCGCTCATGACTTCTGACCCTATATGGACGGGATGTTCCGTCTTCGATGCAGGGTCGGCGTCGGGGGTGGTCGCGGGCTCGTCCGGGTGGTCCGCGGGGGCGACGGCGGATGGGGGGTACCGGGACCTGGGAGCCAGGGCGGGGTTGGCTCCGCAGCGTGGCGACCGTTTGATGATCGTCTCCGTAGCTTCGGGTCAGTCAGCGCACCGACGATCCGATGGAGGCCCCGATGACCGCGACCCTCGACGCCCCGCCCGCCCGGGCGGCCGGCAGTGATTTCGCTCCGCTGGCGCGGCAGGTCCGCGCGAGCGGGCTGCTGGACCGGCGTCCCGGATACTACGCGCGGGCGATCGGGCTGAATCTCGCGGCGACGGCGGCGGTGTGGGCGGCGGTCGCGTGGGCGGGGGCGAGCTGGTGGGCGGTGCTGCTGGGGATTCCGCTGGCGGTGCTGTCGGCGCGGACGGCGTTCCTGGGGCATGACGCGGGGCATCGGCAGATCGCGCGGTCGGCGCGGGCGAACCGGCTGCTGGGGCTGGTGCTGGGGAACCTGCTGCTGGGGATGGGGCAGGGGTGGTGGAGCGACAAGCACAACCGGCATCACGCCAATCCGAACCATGTCGGCAAGGACCCGGACGTGGGGGAGGGGGTCCTGGCGTGGACGGAGGGGCAGGCGGCGCGGCAGCGGGGGCTGCTGCGGTGGGTGGCGCGGCATCAGGCGGGGTTGTTCTTCCCGTTGCTGACGCTGGAGGGGCTGAACCTGAAGGTGGGCAGCGTGCTGTACCTGCGGGGGAGGTCGCGGCGGGAGCGGCTGGTCGAGGGCGGGCTGCTGGCGTTGCACGCGGTGGGGTACCTGTCGCTGGCGTTCACGCTGCTGTCGCCGGGGAAGGCGGTCGTGCTGATGGTGCTGCACCATGCGCTGTTCGGGGTGCATCTGGGGGCGGTGTTCGCGCCGAACCACAAGGGGATGGCGATGCCGGAGCCGGGTGAGCGGTGGGGGCATCTGCGCAGGCAGGTGCTGACGTCGCGGAACGTGCGGGGCGGTGTGGTGGTGGACTGGCTGATGGGTGGCCTGAACTACCAGATCGAGCACCATCTGTTCCCGGGGATTCCGCGGTGCAGTCTGCGGCGGGTGCAGCCGCTGGTGCGGGCGCATTGCGCGGCGGTGGGGCTGCCGTTCACCGAGACGGGGCTGGTGGAGTCGTACCGGCAGGCGCTGTCGCACATGCGGGAGGTGGGGGCGCCGCTGCGGTCGTAGGATTGCGGGCGTCATGCCCGAAGGACATACCCTCCATCGTCTGGCCGCCGAGCACCGTCGGGTGTTCGGCGGCCGTCCCGTCGCCGCCGAGAGCCCGCAGGGCCGGTTCGCGGCGGGTGCGGCCGAGATCGACGGTCGCGTGCTGAGCGCCGCCGAGGCGTACGGCAAGCATCTGCTGCTGGAGTTCGACGACGACCGCGTTCTGCACGTCCATCTGGGGATCTATGGGACGTGGCGGTTCGGCGGGTTGCCGGTGCCGGAGCCGCAGGGGGCGGTGCGGTTGCGGTTGTCGGGTGCGGGCGGGCACGCGGATCTGCGCGGTCCGAACGCGTGCGAGCTGCTGGAGTGGGGTGAGGTGAAGCTGCTGGTGGATCGGCTGGGGCCGGATCCGTTGCGGGCGGACGCGGATCCGGGGCGGGCGTGGGCGCGGATCTCGCGGAGCCGGACGAGCATCGCGGCGCTGCTGATGGATCAGTCGGTGGTGGCGGGGCCGGGGAACATCTACCGGGCGGAGGTGCTGTTCCGGCAGGGGATCGATCCGATGCTGCCGGGGCGGGCGCTGTCGGAGGGGCAGTGGTCGGCGATCTGGGCGGATCTGGTGGTGCTGATGGCGGAGGGGGTGCGGTCGGGGCGGATCGACACGGTGCGTCCGGAGCACATGCCGGAGGCGATGGGGCGTCCGCCGCGAGTGGACGATCATGGTGGTGAGGTGTACGTGTACCGGCGGGCGGGGGCGCCGTGCCTGGTGTGCGGGTCGGTGGTGGCGTCGGCGGAGCTGGCGGCGCGGAATCTGTTCTGGTGTCCGGGGTGCCAGCCTGCGGCGCGGTGAGGCTGTACGGGTGAGGCTGTGTGGGGGTCAGTGCAGGTAGCGGTCGGCGAGGGCGCGGGCGGTGTCGGCCATCATGGCGCGCAGTGGCGGTGGGTCGAGTACTTCGATGTCGGCGCCGAGTTTGAGGAATTCGACGTGGGCGTGGCGGAGTGATTCGACGGGGAGGGTGACGGTGGTCCAGCCGGTGGGGTCGGGTGGGCCGGCGTTGTCGTGGACGGCGCGTGCCATGACGGGTGGCATGAGGAGTGCGGCGCGTTGGAGGCCGTTGGGGTTGAGGCGGACGGTGGCCTGGTCGCGGTAGGAGTCGGCTTCGAAGCGGGCGGCGTAGGCGTCCCAATAGGCGGCGAGGTCGAAGCCGGGTGGGCGTTCGAAGCGCTGGGGGAGCGGCTGGAGGGTGAGGATCTTGGAGACGCGGTAGGTGCGCGGCGGCGCCGCGTGCGCCGGTGCGGTGTCGGTCGGTTGGGCGTCCGGCTGTTCGGTGTCGGTCGGTTGGGCGTCGGGGTGGTGGGTGCGGGCGATGAGGTACCAGGTGCCGGCCTTGAGGACGACGCCGATCGGTTCGAGGACGCGTTCGACCTGCTGGGGGCGGGCCCAGCGGCGGTACAGGACGCGGATGCGCTGCTGGTTCCAGACGGCGTCGGCGACGGGCTGCAGGTGGGGGACGTCGTCGGGGGCGCGGAACCAGCCGGGGGCGTCGAGGTGGAAGCGTTCGCGGATGCGTGCGGCGCGGGAGCGCAGGTCGGGTGGGAGGGCCGCCATGAGTTTGAGTTCGGCGGCGGCGACGACGTCGCCGAGGCCGAGCTGGGAGGCGGGGCCGGGCATGCCGGACAGGAAGAGGGATTCGGCTTCGCCGGTGGTGAGTCCGGTGAGGCGGGTGCGGTAGCCCTCCAGGAGGCGGTAGCCGCCGTCGGGGCCGCGGTCGGCGTAGACGGGGACGCCGGCGGCGGACAGTGATTCGACGTCGCGGTAGACGGTGCGGACCGAGACCTCGAGTTCGTCGGCGAGGTCGCGGGCGGTCATGCGGCCGCGGGTCTGCAGCAGCAGGAGCAGGGACAGCAGGCGGGACGCGCGCACGTGACCAGTGTGGCGTGGCGGGCGGGGTGCCGGTGGGGCGGGTCAGCCCTGCAGGGCGTACTGCATGGCGCGGAACTTGGTGCGGGCTTCGGCGAGTTCGGCGGCGGGGTCGGAGTCGGCGACGATGCCGCAGCCGGCGAACAGGCGGGCGCGGGTGCCGTCGAGTTGGGCGCAGCGCAGGGCGATGCCCCATTCGCCGTCGCCGCGGGCGTCGACCCAGCCGACGGGGCCGGCGTAGCGGCCGCGGTCCATGCCCTCGAGTTCGCGGATGAGGTCCATGGCGATGTCGGTGGGGGTGCCGCAGACGGCGGGGGTGGGGTGGAGCGCGGCGACGACGTCGAGGACGGAGCGGTCGGCGGCGAGGCGGCCGCGCAGGGGGGAGGCGAGGTGGTGGAGGTTGGGGAGGGTGAGCAGTTCGGGTTCGGCGGGGACGTGCAGGCGGGCGCACAGGGGGTCGAGGGCGTCGCGGACCATGTCGGCGGCGTAGCGGTGCTCTTCGCGGTCCTTGGCGGAGGCGAAGAGGCGGGCGGCGCGGTCGCGGTCGTCGTCGGGGGTGTCGCCGCGGGCGGTGGTGCCGGCGAGGACGAGGGATTCGATGTCGCCGCCGGTGCGGCGGATGAGCAGTTCGGGGGTGGCGCCGACGAGGCCGGCGCAGGAGAAGGTGTAGCAGCCGGGGAACCGGTCGGCGAGGCGGCGCAGCAGGACGCGGGCGTCGATGGGGGCGTCGGCGTGGACGGTGAGGTCGCGGGCGAGGACGACCTTGCCGAGGGCGCCGCCGCGGATGCGCTGGACGGCGGTGGCGACGGCGTCGCCCCAGGCGTGCGCGGGCATGGCTCCGTCGCCCCAGGTGAGGCCGGTGGGGGCCTGGGGTTCGTGGACGAGGGAGAGGGGGTCGGCGTCGTCGCCGATGGTGGTGAGCCAGGCTTGGCCGTCGCGGCGGCCGAGGACGCGGCGCGGGACGATGAGGACCGAGTCGGGGGATTTGGGGTCGAAGGCGAATCCGCCGAAGGCGACCGGGCCGGTGCCGGGCAGGGCGACGGGGTCGTCGATGTCGGCGGCGCCGAACAGTTCGCGCAGGAGGGCGGCCGCGGTGGTGAAGCGGTCCTCGCCGCCGGGCAGGGTGATGCGGGCGGCTTCGCCCCAGCCGACGATGCCTTCGCCGTGGCGGATCCAGGCCAGGGCGGAGGGGTGCGGAAGTCTCGAGACGAGGTCGCCGGGGTCGGCGACCGGGGCGGTGCGGACGACGAGGCGGTCCGGTGCTGTCACGGCGAGCTTCACGCAAGCCACTGTACGGCAGAATTGAACCTGTTCAAACAGGCGGGGCGGCGGCGTCCGGTGAGGTGTGCGCCACATCGCGGCGGGCGCTCACGACCTGCACATGCCCGCTCCGCCCGCACCCATGCATCGCGCCCGCGCGTCCCCTCGGCACCCCTCTGCGCCTCTGCGGCGGCTTCCCGGCGGGCGGTTCCTGCGCGTCCGCCCCCGTGCCGTGAGGCTCCACGGCACGGGGGCGGGTGAGGCGGTGCGTCAGGAGGCGCGGCCGGTGAGGCGGCCCGTCAGCTTCCATGCCGCCGGCAGCAGCGCCGCGGCGAGCGCGACCTTCAGCGCGTCGCCCGCCAGGAACGGCGTCACGCCCAGGTGCAGCGCCTTGCCGAGTCCGACGTGCAGGGACGCCATCAGGTACGGGACGCCCGCCGCGTACATGATGGCGGTGCCGGTCAACATCGTCGCGACGGTCCGCAGCGGGGTGCGGTCGCCGCCGCGCTCGGCGAGGCGGCCGACCACGGCGGCGGCGACGACGAAGCCGAGGACGTAGCCGAACGTCGGGAAGCCGGCGCCGGAGGCGCCGTCGGTGAACCAGGGGACGCCCGCCATCCCGGCCAGCAGGTAGACGATCATGCCGAGTCCGGCGCGGCCGAAGCCGAGCGCGGCGCCGGCCAGCAGCACCGCGAAGGTCTGCCCGGTCACGGGCACGGGGGTGCCGGGCAGCGGTACCGCGATCTGGGCGGCGACGCCGACGAACGCGGCCGCGCCCGCGACGAGCGCGGCGTCGCGGGCCAGGGAACCGGGCAGCAGGTCGCCGAGGACGGCGGGACCCCGCCGGGCGGCGTGAGCAGTGGCCACTGAACCTCCCATTAAAGGTGTTGTCAGCCGAAACCTAGCGAACGGGTCATCCGGAACCGAGCGCGCGGT
This sequence comes from Actinomadura sp. RB99, assembly GCF_014706005.1. Lineage (NCBI taxonomy): Bacteria > Bacillati > Actinomycetota > Actinomycetes > Streptosporangiales > Thermomonosporaceae > Actinomadura > Actinomadura sp. RB99. The sequence continues at coordinate 31,370 of NZ_JABMCA010000071.1, forward strand.
CGACAGAAACGGCCGCCCCGGGTTTGTCCGCCGCCTACGGGCGCGGGCGGCGGGCCAGGTACACCATGTCCGGCTCGCCGCGCGGGACCGGCACCGGCAGCGCCTCCACGCGCGCGAACCGGGTCGCGAGCAGGTCCTGGAAGCCGGGCGCGGCGCCCGCGCTCCACACCGCCAGCACCCCGCGCGGGCTGAGCCGCCCGGCGAGCAGGTCCAGCCCGTCCGGCCCGTACAGGCGGGCGTTGCCGGGCGTGACCGTCCAGTCGGGGCCGTTGTCGATGTCCAGGCACACCGCGTCGAACCCCGCCCCGTCGACACCGGCGACCCCGGCGACACCGTCTGCCGGGTCGGCGGCGACGACGTCGAGGAGGTCGGCGCGCACGAGCGCGACGCGGGGGTCGTCGAGGCCGCCGCGCGACCACGGCCGCAGCGGCCCGGCGTGCCAGCCGACCACCGCCGGTTCCCGCTCCACCACCGTGACGTGCCCGACGGCCGGATGCGCCAGCGCCTCGGCCAGGGAGAACCCGACGCCGAGCCCGCCGATCAGCACCCGCAGCGGCTCCCCGCCCGGCTGTCCGTCCGGCTGCCCGCCTGGCCCGTGGGCCCCGGAGCCGTCCCGGTCGAGGGCGGCGTCGACGGCGGCGCGGACCAGCAGCCGCTCGGACTCGCCGTTGCGGGTGTCCATCAGGAACATCCCGTTGCTGATGATCTCGTAGTCGGCGCCCGCCCGGCGCAGCACCAGCTCCCCGCCGACGCCCGCGGCGCGCTCCACGACGACCGGTTCCGCCCGGCCTTCCCCGATCACGTCCATGGCCCCGACCCTAGCCACCCGAGGCGCTCCGCCGGGCCCGAGCGCCGGGGGCGCCGTGCCGCCGCCGGGGTCTGGGCGGGGGACGGGCGGGTCGGCTACGGTGCCGGGCATGCCCGACCCCTCCGCGCGTCCCCCCGCGCAGCCCGCGCGTCCCTCCGTCCCGCCCGCGGTCCCCGGCGGGCCGCTGCTGCCCGGCCGCCGCATCCTGGTCGTCGGCGCCGGGACCCGGCCCAGCGACGACCCCGAGGCGCCCGTCGGCAACGGCCGCGCCATCGCCGTCACCGCCGCCCGCGAGGGCGCGCAGGTCGCCTGCGCCGACGTCGACGAGGACGCCGCGGGCGCGACCGCCGGGATGATCGCCGCCGAGGGCGGCCGCGCGCACGTCGTGATCGCCGACGTCACCGACCCCGAGTCCTGCGACCGTGTGGTCACCCGGGCGGCGGAGAAGCTCGGCGGCCTGGACGGGGTGGTGTTCAACCCCGGGATCGGCATCGGCTACGGGATGGCGGGCACCGGCCTGGCCGACTGGGACCGCGTCATGCAGGTGAACCTGCGCGCCCCGTTCCTGGTCGGCAAGGCGGCGCTGCCCGCCCTGGACGCCGGTGCCGCGATGGTGTTCATCGGGTCGCTGGCCGGCACCAAGCCCGGGTCGCGGTCCCCGTCCTACGACGCGTCCAAGGCCGGGCTCACCGGGCTGGTCCGGCACATCGCCGCCGAGGGCGCCGGGCGCGGCGTGCGCGCCAACGTGGTCGCGCCCGGCCTGATCGACACGGTCATGGGACGCGACGCCTCCGGCGGCAACGCCGGCCGCGACCGCGTCGCCGCGCTGATCCCGATGCACCGGCAGGGCACCGCGTGGGAGGTCGCCGACGTCGTGGTGTTCCTGCTGTCGCAGCGCGCCGCCTACGTCACCGGGCAGGTCGTGCACGTCGACGGGGGCCTGTCCACCCTGCGCTGACCCCCTGCCCGGCGCCTGTTCCCGGGAGCCGCCCCCCGGCCGGGGTATCAGCCTTGGCGGCCGGGGAGCATGCTCAGGGCCTGGGAGCGCTGTGCGACGAGATCGGCGTAGGTGCCGTCGCGCTCGGCCCAGCGGTGCATGAGGACGCCCTTGACGAGGATCTCGTCGGGGGTGGGGTCCGCCGAGAGCAGGTCCATGACCTCGGTGGCGAAGTCATCGAGCGGCAGCGCGTGCGGGTTCACCGTCTCCTGGCCCGCCGTGGCGACGGCCGGGGGGACGAGCTCGACGACCTCGACGCCGGTGCCGTCGAGTTGCGCGCGCAGCGCCTCGGAGTAGGCGTGCACCGCGGCCTTGGAGGCGGCGTAGGTGGGCATGGGCGGGAACGGCAGGAACGCGATGCCCGAGGTGACGGTGACGAAGGTGCCGGCGCCCCGCCCGACCAGGTGGGGGGTGAAGGCGTCGATGACCCGGATGGTGCCGACGAGGTTGGTGTCGATCGTCGTCTCCGCCGCGGGGAAGTGCGCGGGGTCGCGCAGGTCCTCCAGGAGCATGACGCCCGACATGGTCACCACGGTGTCCAGGTCCGGGTACCGGGCCAGGACGGCGTCACGGGCGGACGCGACGGACGTACCGTCGGTGACGTCGACGGCGAACGTGCCGAAGCCCTCTTCGGCGAGGTCGGAGAGCGCCTCCGCGCTGCGGCCGCCGACGGCGACGGTGCTGCCCGCCGCGGCGAACCGGCGGGCCAGCTCCCGCCCGATGCCCGAGGTCCCGCCGACGATGAAGACGGTGCGGTTGGAGATGTCCATGAGATCTTCCCTTCCAGTCCAGGGCGCCGGCGGCGTTCAGGCCCGCCGGCGCGGACGGCGATGTCCGTCCTTCTCGAATCCGTCCTTCTCGAAAAGGACGCTGTGACCGCAGTCTCGGCGGGATCCGCCGAGTGCGGCAGGGCCCCCGTTCTCCCTGGTCCTGGCAGGGCCCCCTTTGGAGACATGCCCACCGCATACGGTGGAGTCATGAAGGACGAGGATTCCGGCAACCGGCTCGGCAGCTACCTGCGCGCCCGCCGCGAGCTGGTCACTCCCGCGCAGGCGGGACTCCCCGCCGGGGGCAACCGCCGCGTGCCCGGCCTGCGCCGCGAGGAGGTCGCCCTGCTCGCCGGGATCAGTCCCGACTACTACCTGCGCCTGGAACGGGGCCGTGACACCAACCCCTCACTCCAGGTCCTGGAGGCGCTCGCGCGTGTCCTGCGGCTCGACGACGTCGAGCGGACGTATCTGCTGGGCCTGACGGCGGCGCGCCCCAGAGCGCCGCGCCGCAAGCGGCCCGAGCACGTCCCGGCGCGCGTGCACGAGCTGCTCGCCCACCTGCAGGTCCCCGCGTTCGTCGAAGGGCGCGCGTTCGACGTCCTGGCCTCCAACCCCATGGCCGTCGCGCTGTCCCCGCGCCTGCGGCCCGGCCAGAACCGGCTCCGCTCCCTCCTCCTCGATCCCGAGGAACGGGCCTTCCACCAGGACTGGGCCAGAGCCACCGCCGACTTCGTCGCCGCCCTGCGCACCACCATCGGGGACGACACCGACGATCCCCGGTTCGTCGAGCTCGTCGGAGAGCTCGCCCTGTCTAGCCAGCGGTTCCGCACCCTGTGGGCCCGCCACGACGTCCGCGCTCTCGACGGAGGCACCACCACCGTCCACCACCCCGTCGTGGGCGACCTGCGCCTGCACCGCGACAAACTCCCCATCGACGACGTCATCCTCGTCGTCTACTACCCCGACAAGGGCAGCGACAGCGACGAGAAACTGCGCCTCCTCGCCGCGCTCTCGCACACCAAGCCCGCCGGCGCCGCCCGCGACGAGCAAGCCCGCGACGAACCGGCCGGCGACCCGTACCCGACGGCACCCTGACGCACGACGGGCTCCGCCCGGGGCGGGCGGGTCGCGCGGCGGGAGCGGTCCGCCCTACGGTGACGGCCATGAACGATCATGTGGAGTTGCGGCCGGTCGCCGAGGCGGACCTGCCGGTGATCGAGCGGCTGCGCACCGACCCCGAGCTCGCCGGGCCGTTCCTGTGGGAGGGGTGGAGCGACCCGCACCGGTTCCGGCGCCGCTACGAGCAGGACGGGATGCTGGGGGAGGACACCGGCACCCTCGCCGTCGCCCGCGCCGAGGAGGTCCTCGGGATCGTGTCCTACCGGCGCGTCCCCATGGCCGGGTCGCTGTGGTGCTGGAGCATCGGGATCTCGCTGCTGCCGGCGGCGCGGGGACGCGGCGCCGGGTCCCGCGCGCAGCGGCTGCTGGTGGCGTACCTGTTCGCGCACACCACCGCGCACCGCGTGCAGGCCGAGACCGAGGTCGACAACATCGCCGAGCAGCGCGCCCTGGAGAAGGCCGGTTTCACCCGCGAGGGCGTGATGCGCGGGTACGGCTTCCGCGACGGCCGGTACCGCGACGAGGTGCTCTACAGCGTCCTGCGCTCCGAGGTCCGCGGCAACGGCGGCCCCCTGACCGGCTCCGACCGGCACCGGGGGGAACACTCCGCCGCTTCCGGATGTTGCGCGGTAATGTTGTAATCATCTGGAGGTGTCGCGATGTCCCCCGAACCCCGCCAGAGCGCCCGCCCGCCCGATGACGACGGGCCCGCCGCGGACGCCCTGGACGCCTACTCCGCCGCCGTGTCCGCCGTCGCCCGCGAACTCACCCCCCGCGTCGCCGCGCTGCGCGTCCGCCACCGCCGCGGCGAGGGAGCCGGATCCGCCGTCGCGTTCACCGGCGACGGGTTCCTGCTCACCAACGCCCACGTCGTCGGCGCCGCCGCCGGCGGGCAGGCCGCCTTCGCCGACGGCTCCACCGCCGACTTCACCGTGGTCGGCACCGACCCGCTGTCCGACCTCGCCGTCGTCCGCGCCGACGGCGACGTCCCCGGCCCCGCCACCCTCGGCGACAGCGACCGCCTCGTCGTCGGGCAGCTCGTCGTCGCCGTCGGCAACCCCCTCGGCCTCGCCGGGTCCGTCACGGCCGGGGTGGTGTCCGCGCTCGGCCGGTCCCTGCCCGCCCGCAGCGGCGGCACCCCCCGCGTCATCGAGGACGTCATCCAGACCGACGCCGCCCTCAACCCCGGCAACTCCGGCGGCGCCCTCGCCGACTCCCGCGGCCGCGTCGTCGGGATCAACACCGCCGTCGCCGGCGCCGGGCTCGGCCTCGCCGTCCCGATCAACGCCACCACCCGCCGCATCATCGGCGCGCTGATGCGCGACGGCCGCGTCCGCCGCGCCTACCTCGGCCTGGTCGCCGCGCCCGTCCCGGTCCCCGCGGCGCTGCGCGCCCGCACCGGGCAGGACGAGGCGCTGCGGGTCGCCGAGGTCGTCCCCGCCAGCCCCGCCGACCGCGCCGGGCTGCGGCGCGGCGACCTGGTCCTCACCGCCGGCGGGGAGCCGGTGTCGCACGCCCAGTCCCTGCAGCGGCTGATGTTCGCCGACGCCATCGGCCGGCCCCTGCCGATCACCGTCGTGCGCAACGGCGCCATGGTCGACGTCATCGCCGAACCCACCGAGCTCACCGACACCGAACCCGCCTGACCCCCGCCCGCCGCCTGCGGCCGCCGCGGGCGCGCGGGCGGCGCGGCAGCCAGCCCGCCGGCCGCGGGGTCAGCCCGCCGGGCGGCCCGCACCCGGCCCGGAACCCGGCCCCGCGCCGGCGGCGGGACCCGAGCCGGAACCCCGGAACGTCGCCCGGTACGCCGACGGCGACACCCCCACCGCCGCCTGCAGACGCGCCCGCAGCGACGCCGCCGTCCCCAACCCCGACCGCTCCGCCACCCGCTCCACCGGCAGATCGGTCTCCTCCAGCAGCTGCCGCGCCCGCTCCACCCGCTGCCGCGCCAGCCACACCGCCGGCGACACCCCCGCCTCCTGCCGGAACCGCCGCGTGAACGTCCGCACGCTCATCGACGCCTGCGCCGCCAGCTCCGCCAGCGTCAGCGGCTCGGCCAGCCGCTCCAGCGCCCACTCCCGCGCCGGACCCGTCGACGCCTCCCGCGGCGCCGCCACCGGACGCGCGATGAACTGCGCCTGCCCGCCCTCCCGGTGCGGCGGCACCACCGTCCGCCGCGCGACGTCCCCCGCGACCGCCGCGCCGTGGTCCCGCCGGATCACGTGCAGGCACAGGTCGATCCCCGCCGCCTCGCCCGCCGAGGTCAGCACGTCCCCCTCGTCGGCGTACAGCACCGCCGGATCCAGGTCCACCCGCGGGAACATCGCGCTGAACCGGTCCGCCGACAGCCAGTGCGTCGCCGCCCGCCGCCCCTCCAGCAGACCCGCCGCCGCCAGCACGAACGCGCCCGTGCAGATCGAGGCGACCCGCGCGCCGCGCCGGTGCGCCTCGACCAGCGCCGCCGGCACCGGCCCCGCCCCCGGGCACCGCTCGTCCAGCTCGTGCGACGCCGGCACCACCACCGTGCCCGCCCCCTCCAGCGCCTCCAGCCCGAACGGCACGTGCACCTGGAAATCGGCGTCGGTGCGCACCGGCCCCGCCGCCACCCCGCACGACACCACCTCGTACAGCGGCTCCCCGGCCGCCGACCGCGCCCCCCCGAACAGCTGATGCACGATCCCCAGCTCCATCGGCAGCACACCCTCGCGCACCAGCACCACCATCCGATGCCGGCCGCCTCCACTCCCGCTCATGGCCCGATCCTTGCACATGATGGCCGACCGGCCACTCGTGACGGTCGACCCGCCCCGGCAGCATCGGAAACGGACCACCCGACCGCACCCCGCAAGGAGGACTCCCGATGAACGTGCTGTGGGTGTTCGCCCACCCCGAACCGCGCTCCCTCAACGGCGCCCTGCGCGACCACGGCACCGCCACCCTGCGGCGCCACGGCCACCGCGTCCGCCACTCCGACCTTTACGCGATGCGCTGGAATCCCGTCGCCGGACCCGGCGACGTCGCCCACGACCCCAGCGAACCCCTGCGCCTGGGACCCGCCACCGAGCGCGCCCGCGCCACCGGCGCGCTCGCCCCCGACATCCGCGCCGAACACGCCAAACTCGACTGGGCCGACGCCCTCGTCCTGCAGTTCCCGCTGTGGTGGCACGGGATGCCCGCCATCCTCAAAGGCTGGTTCGACCGCGTGTTCGTCCAGGGCTACGCCTTCGGCGTCCACGACGACGACGGCCGGGCCCGCCGCTACGGCGACGGCGGCCTGACCGGGCACCGCGCCCTCGTCGTCACCACCGCCGGCGCCCGCGCCACCGGCCTCGGCCCCCGCGGCGTCCACGGCGACGCCGAGGACATCCTGTTCCCCCTCCTGCACGGCACCCTGTTCTACAGCGGCATGGACGTCCTGCCGCCCCTGGTGATCACCGGCGCCGACCGCGCCGGACCCGCCGAGCACGCCCGCGCCGCCGCCCGCCTCGACCGGCGCCTCACCGCCCTGCCCACCGCCGACCCCATCCCCTACCGGCCCGAACGCGGCGGCGGCTACGACGACGACCTGGTCCTGCGCCCCGACCTGGCCCCCGGACGCACCGACCTCGCCGTCCACCGCACCTGACCCCGCACACCCCACCCCGCCCACACCCCACCCCGCGCACGAGCACCGGCCCTCACCGCCTCCCGCGCCTCACCCACCCGCTCCCGCGCCGGTGTCGGCGGTCCGGGCGGCGGCGCGCGGACCGGAGCGCATCGCCGCCCCATGCCGCACCAGCGCCGCCGCCGCCAGCGCCCCCGCCAGCCCACACACCCCCGCCCACCCGAACCCCCCGTACGCCCGGGCCGCCAGCCACGACCCCGCCGCCCCGCCCAGATACCCGCACGTCATGTAGGCGGTGTTCACCCGGCTGCGCGCGTCCGCCCGCAACCCGTAGTTGCGGACCTGATTGGCGACCATCCCCGACTGCATCGCCACGTCCAGCAGCAGCGACCCCGCCGCCAGCCCCGCCAGCCCCACCGCGCCGCCGACGCACCCCACCGCCAGCACCCCCGCCGACACCACCACCCCCGCCATCGCCCACAGGCTCACCGCGTCCGCGCCCCGCCTGTCCGCCGCCCGGCCCGCCACCGGCGTGCACACCATCGTCGCCGCGTTCACCAGAGCCAGCGCCCCCACCGCCGGCCCCCCCAACCCGTACCGGGAACCCGCCAGCAGCAGCGCCACCCCCGTCCACACCGCCGAGAACGCACCGAACACCGCCGCCTGGTAGAAGCACGACCGCCGCAGTTCCGGCTCCTCCCGCAACAGCGCCAGCGGCTCCAGCAGCAACCGCCCGTAGCGCTGCCCCGACGGCGGCACCGTCACCGGCAGCCCGCGCGCCAGCACCACCGCGAGCACCAGCGCCAGCGCCGCCGCCACCAGATACGGCGACCGCCACCCCAGCCACTGCGCCAGCGGCCCGCCCAGCGACCGCGACAGCAGCATCCCGCCCAGCGACCCGCTCAGCATCACCCCGCTCACCCACCCCCGCCGCGACGCCGGAACCAGCCCCGCCGCCATCGGCCCCACCACCGGCGCGACCACCGTCGCCGCCCCCGCCGCCGCGCTCGCCGCCACCAGCACCCCCGCCCCCGGCGCGGCGCCCGCCACCGCCAGCGCCGCCGCCGTCACCGCCAGCAGCACCACGATCAACCGCCGGTGCGCCACCCGGTCGCCCAACGGCACCAGCAGGAAGATCCCCGCCGCGTACCCGAACTGCGCCGCCGACACCACCCCCGCCGCCGTCCTCGCACCCACCCCCAGCCCCGCCGCGACCGCCGGAGCCACCGCCTGCGGGAAGTACACGTTCCCGACCGCGACCCCGCACGTCACCGCCAGCAACACGATCACACCCCGGCCCGCACCCGCCGCCGCCGTGGCGGCGGCGGGTGCGCCGCCCGTGCCACCGCCCGCCGCGTTCGTGCCCGCCGTGTTCGCTGCGCTCGTCGTCATGCCCACGAGTCGATCGCGGAGGCCCCGCCCGGCAGAAACGATGTAGCGTGACGCTTAATGATCCGTTTCGTGCTCGGTGTCGAGGACCTCGCCGACACCCGCTTCGCGCTGTCGCCGCTCGGCGAGACCATGGAGAGCCTGCGGGTCCTGCGCGACCCCGGCCGCTACGCGCTGCAGCTGCCCTGGCGGCGCGGCGCCCTGCGGCGCCTCACCGGCGTCGACACCACGCTGCTGATGGCGCTGGTCGGCGACCGGCACGCCATCCCCGACCACCTCACCCCCCGGCCCGAGACGTTCGCCCCCCGCTTCGACGACCAGCTCGCCGCCGCCCGCGCCGCCCCGCCCGGCCGGGTCCGCCGCGACCTGCTCGCCGTCCACGCCCCCGGCCCACCGCCCGCCGCCCTCGCCGACGCCGCCGCCGACGACGCCCGCGTCGCCCGCCTCAACGACGCGATCTGCGACGAGCTGCGCCGCTACTGGCACATCGCCGTCCGGCCGCACTGGCCGCAGATGCGGCTCGTGCTGGAGGCCGACATGACCTACCGCGCCCGCCGCCTGGCCACCGGCGGCGCCCGCGCCCTGTTCGCCGGCATGCACCCCAACCTGCGCTGGGACGACGGCGTCCTGCACATCGACAAGATGATCGGCCGGCACACCGTGCACGCCGCCGGACGCGGCCTGCTGCTGGTCCCCTCGGTGTTCGCGCACAAGCCCGCCCCGCCCGTCAGCCCAGACGAACCGCCCCTGCTCGTCTATCCCAGCCGCGGCGTCGCGACCCTGTGGCGCCCCGCACCCGCCGACACCGCCCCCGCCACCGGCGCGGACGGCGGCGGTGGCGGTGACGCGCTGGCGGCGCTGCTCGGCGCGCCGCGCGCCCGGCTGCTGGGCATGCTCGGCGAACCCCTGCCGACCGTGGAGATCGCCCGCCGCCTGTCGGTCACCCCCAGCGCCGTCTCCCAGCACCTGAAGATCCTGCACGCCGCCGGGCTCGTCGCCCGCGCCCGCGACGGCCGCCACATGCTGTACCGGCGCAGCCCCCTCGGCGACCGCCTCACCGGCCCGCACACGGCCCCCGAAACCACCCCCGAACCCTCCATGTGTTCGAAGTAACGTGATATGTGTTAGAAACAGGGTTCAACGAACACGCAGAGGGAGCCGTCATGGAATGGGTCGTCGTCGACTACGGCGAGGTCGTCTGCCACGCACCGCCCGAGGACGCCGCCGCCCGCATCGCCGGCACCGTCGGCGGCGACCCCGCCGCGTTCTGGGACGCCTACTGGAGCGGCCGCCCCGCCTACGACCTCGGCACCGTCGACGCCGCCGGCTACTGGGGCGAGCTGTGCGGGCGCCTGGGCCGCGCCGCCACCCCCGCCCTGCTGGACGTCCTGGTCCGCCTCGACCTGGAGATGTGGTCGCACCTCGACGAGGGCACCCTGAAGATCCTGCGCGACCTCGACGCCCGCCGCGTCCCCCTCGCGCTGCTGTCCAACGCGCCGCTGGAGATGGCCCGCCACATCGAGGCCGCGCCGTTCGCCGCGCTGTTCCGGCACCGCTTCTTCAGCGCCGACCTGCGGCTCGCCAAACCCGACCCCGCGATCTACGCGCACGTCGCCGACCGCCTCGGCGCCGCGCCCGCCGACCTGACCTTCGTCGACGACCGCCCCGCCAACGTCGAGGCCGCCCGCGCCGCCGGCCTGCGCGCGTTCCTGTTCACCGGCGCCGACCGCCTGCGCCGCGACCTGGCCCTCTGACCCGCCGCGGGGGGCGCGGGGGCGCGGGTCACAGCAGGGGCAGCTGCTCGGCGACCGGCCGCGGGGGAGCGGGGACGGGACGGTGACCCGACGGCCCGCGGCGCCCCGCGCCCACCTTGTACCGGGCCGCCAGCTCCCGCACCCGCGCCGCGATCCGCCGCTGGTACCCCTCAGGCGCGTACGCGCCCGACCCGTACAGCCGCGCGTACGGGACGATCAGCTCCGGATGGTGCTCGCGCAGCCACGCGGTGAACCACTCACGCGCGCCCGGACGCAGATGCAGCGTGATCGCCGACACCGACGTCGCGCCCGCCTCGGCGATCTGCCGCACCGCCGCCTCCAGTTGCGCCGGCGAGTCCGACAGGTAGGGGATCACCGGGCCCATCAGCACCGAGCAGCCGATCCCGGCCTCGTTCAGCCGCGCGCACACCTGCAGCCGCGTGCGCGGCGACGGGGTGCCCGGCTCCACCAGCCGCCACAGCTCGGAGTCCACCGACCCGACCGACACCGCCGCGCCGACCGTGGTGCGCTCGGCCGCCTCCTGCAGCAGCGGCAGGTCCCGCAGGATCAGCGACCCCTTGGTGAGGATCGAGAACGGGTTCGCCGCGTCCCGCAGCGCCGCGATGATCCCCGGCATCAGCCGGTAGCGGCCCTCGGCGCGCTGGTAGCAGTCGACGTTGGTGCCCATCGCGACGTGCTCGCCCCGCCACCGCGGCGCCGCCAGCTCCGCCCGCACCCGCTCGGCCGCGTTCACCTTCACCACGATCCGCGAGTCGAAGTCCGCGCCCGCGTCCATCTCCAGGTACTCGTGGGTCTTGCGCGCGAAGCAGTACACGCACGCGTGGGTGCAGCCCCGGTAGGGGTTGATCGTCCAGCGGAACGGCATCCGGGACGCCTTCGGCACCGCGTTGATCACCGACCGGGCGTGGACCTCGTAGAAGGTCATCCCGCGGAACTCCGGCGTGTCGAAGGTGCGCGCCACCGCCCGCCGCTCGATCAGCGGCACGGCCGCGATGCCGTCCCCGGCGCCGCCGTCCGCGCCGTCACCGGAAAGCCGCAGGTGGTCCCAGCGCACAGCCGCCCCCTCTCGAACACGTGAACGACATTGGTCAGGCGGCCAGTATGGAACGTGTGTTCGAAGATCGCAACGAGGCGGGCCCCGGTGGCGAAAGGGACGCAGCGGGAGGGTGAGGCATCACACGGACATCGCCGTTCCGTCCGTACCACCGCAACGGATGCGTAACAATGGCTCGCTATGGCATGGCGAACGGGGACGCGGATCCGGGCGGCGGCGGCGGTGCTGGCGGCCGGCGCGGTGACGAGCACGGCGGGCTGCGGCGTGCCCGCCTTCGGCGGCGGCGACGACGGCGACCGCGCCGGGCCCGTCACCGCCGGCGCCAAGCCAGAATGCCCCAAGGTCGCCGCCCCCGACGGCGACGGACCCTCCCGCCAGGTCCGCGGCATGTGGATCGCCACCGTCGGCAACACCGACTGGCCCACCGAGCCCGGCCGGCCCGCCGCCACCCAGAAGAAGCAGTTCACCCGCCTGCTCGACACCGCCAAGGCGATGAACATGAACGCGGTGTTCGTGCAGATCCGCCCCGACTCCGACGCCTTCTACCCCTCCCCGTACGAGCCGTGGTCCCAGTGGCTCACCGGAACCCAGGGCAAGAGCCCCGGCTACGACGTCCTGGACTTCATGGTCAGGGAGGCGCACGCGCGGAACCTGGAGTTCCACGCCTGGTTCAACCCCTACCGCGTCAGCCGCCAGGACGACCTGAAGAAGCTCGCCGCGAACAGCCCCGCCCGCCGCCACCCCGACTGGGTCCGCAAGTACGGCGGCGGCCTGTGGTACGACCCCGGCCTGCCCCAGGTCCGCGACCTGGCGACCAAGGCCGTCCTGGACGTCGTCCACAAGTACGACGTCGACGCCGTCCACTTCGACGATTACTTCTACCCCTACCCCGAGGACGGCGACTTCCCCGACGCCGCCGCCTACAAGACCTACGGCAAGGGCCTGTCCAAGGCCGACTGGCGGCGCCGCAACGTCGACACCCTCGTCCAGACCCTCTCCCAGCAGATCCACCAGGCCAAACCCTGGGTCCGGTTCGGCATCAGCCCCTTCGGGGTGTGGCGCAACAAGTCCAGCGACCCCGCCGGCTCGCCCACCAGCGCCCTGCAGAGCTACGACGACATCTACGCCGACACCCGCGGCTGGATCAAGAAGGGCTGGCTGGACTACGTCACCCCCCAGCTGTACTGGCCCATCGGCGACCCCCGCGCCGGCTACGCCGAACTCGTCGCCTGGTGGGCCGACCAGGTCAAGGGCACCAAGGTGCAGCTGACCATCGGGCAGGCCGGCTACCGCGTCGGCGAACCCGGCGCCTGGCGCAAGGCCGACGAGCTGTCGCGCCACCTCACCCTCAACCGCAAGTACCCGCAGGTCCGCGGCGACGTGTTCTTCAGCGCCGCCGACATCGCCGCCAACCGCCGCGGGTTCGCCGCCCGCCTGCGCGACGACCACTACTCCCGCCCCGCGATCCCGCCCGCCGTCACCGGACGCGGCGGGCACGCCCCGCCCCCCGTCCAGGACACCCGCGCCGTCCCCGACGGCGAAGGCATCAAGGTGCAGTGGCGGCCCTCCCAGGACGCGGTGTCCTACGCGGTGTACCGGGCCGACGGCAGGACCGCCGGATGCGCGCCCCTCGGCGACGCGCGCCTGATCGCCGACGTCCGCGGCGGCGGCGTCATCGACCCCTCCGCGAAACCCGGCCGCGCCTACACCTACTACGTCACCGCCCTGGACCGCCTCCACCACGAGAGCGCGCCCGCACGCGGCTCAACGGTTACCGCCGCCGAAGGATAATGATCATGCTCCGTGGGGAAGAACACAGCACTGCCCGCCCCCCGGAGGTATTGAGCATGGCGCTGTCGATGGAGGAACAGCGGATCCTCACCCAGATCGAGGTCCGCCTGAGCGAGGACGACCCGCGGCTGGCCGGCCGCCTCGCACGGCTCGGCACCCCCCGCGGCCGCCGCGCCCGCGTGATCACCGCGACCGCGATCGCGGCCGTCGTCGTCCTGGCGGCCGTCGGAGCCGCGATCGCCACCGCCCTTCTGCAGTGACCCGCCCCGCCACCCGACCCGGCCGCCCCCCGCCCGGGCACCCCGCCCCCGGCACGCAGGCCCGCCGCGCACGCACCCACCCCTGACCACCCGCGGGCTCCACCGCCGTCCCCCCGGAACGAACCGGCCCCGAGACGGCGAACGCCGAGGCCCCGGCGAGAGAGATCTCGCCGGGGCCTCGGCGCTTGAGCCGGTGTGGTGGTCGCCTCACGGCGAAAGGCACAACGGAGTTCCAGCCCGGACCGTACGGACCGGCGGTATTCCCCGAAGGCGTTGTGTAGAGCCCGGGGGACACATGCCACACCGACGCCACCCACCATAACGGCAACCGGACCCTGCTCATTCCACCGGGGCCGCCCGCGTGTCCACCATCACCTCACCCGCGGGTGAGGATTGCCTGCGCCCGTGCACCGCCCCCGCGCCCGATGCGTCCCTGAAGATGAACCGACGCGGAGAACGCCGGAACCGGCCGCCGGGACGGGGAACACCCGGCGGGCGCCACCGGCCCGCGCACACCGCCGTACGGTGAGGAGACGGGGACGTGGAACTCGAGGGGAACGGCGCCGGCACCGGAAGCACCGGTGCGGACGCCGCAGGCGAACGCAGCATCGACATCATCGACCCCGCCGCCGGCGGGACCACCGCCCGCCGCACCAACGGGCGAACCAGCGGGCAGAGCAACGGGCTGGGCATCGGGGCGGGGGAGCGGCGCGCCGCGTCCTGGGAACTGCCCGCCGAGCGGCGCACCGCCGCGCGCGCACGCGCCCTCACCGCACAGGCCCTGGACGCCTGGCACGTCACCGACCCCGGCGACGTCGACGACATCGTCCTCATGGTCGACGAACTGGTCACCAACGCGGTCGTGCACGGCACCGGCCCCGTCCGCCTCGGCCTGCGCCTGGACGGCGCCCGCCTCACCGGCGAGGTCGGCGACGCCGACCCCGCCGCGCCCGGCGGAGCGCCGCCCGCGCCCCCCGTCCTCGACTGGGCCGAGGCCGGCCGCGGGCTGCTGCTGGTCACCGCGCTCGCCACCGGGTTCGGCGCCCGCACCCACCCCACCGGCAAGACCGTCTGGTTCACCCGCGACCTGCACCCCGCCGAAGGGACGCCCGCCGCCGCGGCGACCCCGCCCGTCACCGCCGGCGCCGGACCCGCCCCCGCCTAGGAGCCGGCTCCGCCGCCCCGCCACCCGGCCGCCGTCCGGCGGGTCAGGCCTGGAGCGGGCAGCGGTCCACCACCCAGACGTCCTCCTCGTCACCGGACGGCGGCCGAGGCGGCTCGTCGGTCAGCCGGTCCAGATGCCACTCGACGTGCGCCAGCGGCCCCCGCCAGCCCGCCAGCAGATCCGCCAGCGGACGCGGCGGGCCCGGCGGCCCGTACGGGCGCGGATCGGGCAGTTCGCCCTCCCACAGCGCGTCGTCGCAGTCGGCCGCCCAGTGCGCCGCCGCCTCCAGCACCTGGCTCAGGTCCCGCACCAGATCCCCCAGCGACCGCGGCGCCATCGCGTCCTGGATCATCCGCTCCCGCGCCTCGTAGGGCAGCTCCCGGTCGAACGCGGCCGGGAACGGCGGACGCCGCCCCTCCAGCACCGGGTCCTCGCCGGTCGCCGCCGCCCGGATCGCCGCCAGCTGCCAGCGCGTCCACTCCGCCAGATGCCCCAGCACGCCCCGCAGCGCCGCCGCGCCCTCCCCGCCGCCGCGCACCTCCGCGGCCGCCTCCCGCAGCCGCGCCCGCACGAACTCCAACCGGTCCAGGGTCCACGCCCGGGCCCGCGCCGCACCCGCCGGACCGCGCCGCCCCGCCTCCGCCGCCGGGCGCGGCATCGGCACCCGCAGCGCCGCCAGCAGCCCGTCCAGATCCCGCACGTCCGCGCCGCGCCCCGACAGCACCGCTGCGCCCACCCGGTCCAGCCGGAACATCCGCGGCCCGTCCCGCTTCAGGCACCACCCCACCAGGTACTCCCCGTAGGGGGCGGTGACCAGCCCGTGCGCCTCCACGTCCCGGAAGCTGCGCGCGCCCGACCGGTCGGTGTAGGCGAGCCGCACGATCCGGCGCCGCCGCACCGCCTCGGCGAGGGTGTCGCGGACCGGGCCCATCAGCGACGCGACCTCGCTCAGCGGCTCCGGCTCCGCCGGCCCCTCCAGCACGTACCCGCGGCGGCCGAGCTGCCGGACCTCGAGCCCGCCGTGCGTCAGCAGCTCCAGGTCGCGGCGCACCGTCCGCTCGCTGACCTCCAGCCGCGCCGCCAGCTCCCGCGGCTCCAGCGGCTCGGGCGAGGCGGCGCGCAGCTCCGCGACGAGCGCCAGGAGCCGGTCCACGCGATCGGCATGCTCCACACACCCATCGTGACCGCCGCCGCCGACATTATGCGGCGCCGAAGACGCCTGTAACCCTTACGGCACGGGCGATCCCGCCGACACCGGCCCCCGGCACCGGCCCCCCAGGGGTGTCCCCGGCGGGGCGGGTCAGCGGCCCGACAGCTCGGCGGCCAGCCCCGCGAAGTCCGCCGCCGTCAGCGTCAGCGCGCTGCCGATCGCCTGCGTCGCCTCCGCGCTGCCCAGATGCCGCGTCGCGGCCCGGTCCAGGTACGCCTCCACCAGCCGCGCGCCGGTCAGCCGGCCGCGCGGGCGCAGCGTGGCCGCCTCCCGCTCCACCACCGCCCAGGCGTCCGAGCCCAGCCGCAGCGACCGCTCCTCGGCCAGCAGCCCGATCAGCGCCGACCGCGCCCGCCCGTCGGCCAGGTCCGGCAGCCGCACCGCCCGCAGATCGGTCACCAGCTCCGGCGACGCCGCCGACAGCTCCCCGACCCGGTCCGGCTCGCAGGTGCCCAGCAGCGCGGTGTCGTTGACGCCCTCCAGCCGCGTCCGGTACAGCACCGACGCGTACGCCGCGCCCTGCGCCTCGTCCAGGATCAGCCCGTCCAGGCCGTCCAGCAGCAGCACGTGCCCGGCGTGCTCCTCCAGCGCCGCCCGCAGCCCGTCGGGGCCCGCGTCGCGCAGGTCCTCGGCGTGCACGGAATGGACCTCGCCGCTGGAGGCCTCCACCTCCGCCAGCGCCCGCGCCACCATCCGCGCCAGCCGCCGCTGGCCGCTGGACGGCGCGCCGATCAGCAGCAGCGCCGGCGCCGACGCGCTCGACACCTCCTGCCCGCGCAGCCGCCGCGCCCACTTGCCGCGCCGCCGCACCTCCGTCACCACCCGGCCGATGTCGTCGGCGCCGCACAGGAACCGGATCCCGTACGCCTCGGCGATCTGCGGGGCCGACTCCGGCACCGGCGCGGGCGGCGCCGGCGGGACCGGCTCGGGCACCGGCACCGGAGGCGGCGGCAGGTCCGCCTGCGGCGCCGGCGGCGGAACCGCCGCGGGCGG
>NZ_JABMCA010000072.1:0-48139 GCF_014706005.1 Actinomadura sp. RB99
GCCCGTACCCGGGCGCCGGGCCGTCCGGCGAGCAGGGCGTCCAGCCCGGCGCCCCGTCCTGGGCGGCGTTCGTCCCGCCCGCGCCGGCGCGGCCGGGGGCTCCGCCGTCCCGTCCGGTCCGGAAGGGCGTCCCGTACGCGCCGACACCGTCGCCGTGGGTGCGCGGCCGCCCCGCGGAGGCCGGCTGCACCGCCTACATCGCGCTGGCCGGCAGCGGACGGGTCGCCCGGGCGGACGTCGCCTCCCACACCGTCACCTCGACCGCGATCCGCGCCGACACCGCCGAGGGCGTCGCCGTCACCCCGGACGCCCGGAAGGTGTACGTCGCCGCCGCCGGCCAGTACCAGGTGATCGCGGTGGACGCGGCCACGCTGCGCGCGACCCCGATCGTGGTGGGCGCCTACCCGCAGGACGTCGCCGTCTCACCGGACGGCTCGCAGGCGTACGCGGCCGTCACCGGCGGCGACACCGGCCCGGGCGGGTCCAGCGCGGTCGCCGTCATCGACACCCGCACCGACACCGTCATCCGGCGTATCGACGTCGGCGCGGCGCCGCGCCGGATCGCGTTCGCGCCTGACGGGAAGGACGCCTACGTCACGACGGCGCGCGGCCTCGCCGTCATCGACACGGCGAAGGGCGAGGTCGCCGGGGAGGTCCCCGGCATCCCGGACGCGCAGGGCGTCGCCGTGAGCGCCGACGGCTCCCGCGTGTACGCGACGCGGCCGGACGCCGACCTGCTGTACGTGGTGGACGCGGCGCACCGCACGGTGACCCGCCGGGTGAGGGCGGGCGCGGAGCCGTGGGCGGTCGCCGCAGCCCCGGACGGGCGGAAGGTCTACGTCGCGGACATGAACTCAGACTCGGCCGGCGTCTACGACGCGACGGGCCGCAGGCACCTCGCGGACGTGCCGGTGGGGCGGCGTCCCGCGTCCATCGCGGCGACTCCCGACGGTTCGGAGGTCTGGGTCGGCAACGGCATGACGGGCACGGTCTCCGTCATCGACACCTCCTCCGACGAGGTCGTCACGACGATCCGCGGCGGCCCTCCCGGCGCGACCCTGGGCGCCAGCCCGCTCGACATCGCCTTCGTCCGCAACCCCTGACGGCCACGCGCCGCCCGCCCTAGGCGCGGATGGCGGCGAGCTTGCGGGCGATGCGGACGGCGTGCTGCAGGCTCTCCAGGTCGTAGGCGCCGTGGTGGCGGCGCCCGTTGACGAAGAACGTCGGCGTGCCGGAGACGCCGCTGAGGTCGGCGGAGTCGACGTCCTCGGCGATCCGGGCCGAGCCCGCGGACCGGCGCAGGTCGTCGCGGAACCGCGCCACGTCCAGCCCGAGCTCGCCCGCGTACCGGACGAGGTCCTTGGCCTGGAGCGCGTCCTGGTGCCGGAACAGCAGGTCGTGCATCTCCCAGAACGCGTCCTGCGCGGCGGCGGCCTCGGCGGCCTGCGCCGCGAGATGCGCCTGCGGGTGGACGTCGGTGAGCGGCAGGTGCCGCCACACGTACCGGACGTCGCCCTGCCCCGCGAGCAGTTCACGGATCACCGGCTCGGCCTGGCCGCAGTACGGGCATTCGAAGTCGCCGTACTCGACCACGGTGACCGGCGCGCGCTCCGGGCCGCGCACGTGGTCGCGCTCCGGGTCGACCGGCGCGGCCAGGTCGATCACGGTCTGCGCCGTGCCGAGCAGCGCGACCACCCGCGGCCGGGCCGGCAGCAGCGCCGTCACCCGGACGACCAGCCAGGTCAGCACCGACGCCAGCAGCGCCGCCGACAGGATGCCGACCTTCGCCTCGGCGAGCCGGTCGCCGGTGAACGCCAGCGTCGCGATCAGCAGCGCGGCGGTGAAGCCGATCCCGGCGATGGCGCCGCCGCCCCCGACCGCCGCCCACCCGACCGGCGGCCGCAGCCGCCCCCGGCTCACCACCGTCACCAGCCAAGACAGCCCGAGGATGCCGACTGGCTTGCCGACCACGTAGCCGACCAGGATGCCCAGCGTCACCGGCGAGGTGAAGGCGTGCCGCAGGAACCCGGCGCTCACCGGGATCCCCGCGTTGGCGAGCGCGAACAGCGGGACGATCACGTAGCTGGTCCACGGGTGGTACAGCTGCTGGAGCCGCTCGTTCGGCGAGATCGCCGCGGCGACGCCCGTCCGCGCCGACCGGGCCAGCTCCGGCGTGGGCTGCTCGCGGAACAGCCGGAACACCTCGCTGGCCCGCTCCAGGTCGGTGCGGGCGGCCGGGTAGGCGTAGGTGAGCAGCCCCATCGCCAGGCCGACGACGATCGGCTCGACGCCGGAGGCGTTCAGCGCCAGCCACGCCGCGAGGCCGAGCACCGCGTACACCGGCATCCGCGCCACGCCCGCCGCGCGGACCAGCAGGGTCACGCCGAGCAGGCCGGCCGCGATCAGCAGCGGCCCGGCCGAGACGTCCTCGCTGTAGACGGTCCCGATGACCAGCAGCGCGACCAGGTCGTCGACCACGGTGACGGTGAGCAGGTAGGCGTGCAGCCGGCCCGGGAACCGCTTGCCGACCAGCGTCAGCACGCCGAGCGCGAACGCCGTGTCCGTCGACATCGCGGTGCCCCACCCGTGCAGGGCCGGGCCGCCCGCGTTGATCGCGAGGTAGATCCCCACCGGGACGACCATGCCGCCGATCCCGGCGGCGAGCGGCAGCGCGAGCCGGCGGCGCTCGCGCAGCTCGCCCATGTCGAACTCGCGGCGCGCCTCCAGCCCGACGACGAAGAAGAACAGCGTCATCAGCCCGCTGTTGATCCAGGTCCGCAGGTCCATCGACAGGGCGTGGCGGCCGGCGCGCAGGGACGCCTCCGTCCCCCAGAACGTCTCGTAGGACGAGACGGAGACGTTCGCCCATATCAGCGCCGCGACGGTCGCGACCAGCAGCACCATGGCGCCGCCGGTCTCGGTGCGCAGGAACTCCCGCAGCGGCGTCTGCAGGCTGCGGGCCCATGCCGTCCGGTCCGACAGCGGCCCGGATCCCTCCTCGCCCTCCGTCATCGCGGCCGTTTCATCGCGGCATCGTCATGGCAGCATCGTCACCCGATCGTCCCGGCAGGCGCGGGCCCGCCGACCGGGCCCAGGTGTGCGCATACCCCATGATCGTCGAGCCGGAACCGGCGGGCGCGCACCGGTCCGCCGGGCGCGCGCGGCCCCGGCGAGCGGGCGCCGGGTCAGCCGATGTGCGGACGGTCCAGCCGGGCCCACGCGGCGTCCCACATCTCCTCGCGGTCGCGGTCGCAGCGGCGGCGGACGAGCAGGTAGACCGCCAGGGGCGGCAGCGCCGCGGCGCCGGCGGCGCCCGCGCCGGCGAAGACGGCGCCCGCCACGGTGTCGGTGCGGTTCTGCGGCCGGCGCGATATCTCGCCCCGCGCGTCCACCCAGATCCGCAGCGCCGCCCCGAGCCGCGCCGTCCGCCCGGCGGCGATCACCGCCGAGTGCTCCCGGCCGTCCGGGGCGGTCCAGGCGAGCCGGGCGTAGGTGTAGCGCTGCTCGCCGTCGTCCTGCTTCTGGATGCCCGACACGCGGGCCGTGATCCGGTGGTGCCCCGCCGCCTCCGCGCGCTCCGCCCGGACCCCGGACGCGTAGGCGACGGACGCCACGGCCGCGGACGCGGGCGCCGCCACCACGGCGAACACCGCCACCGCGCCGATCCCGACCGCGCGCTGCCGCCGGTCGACGCCGCGCCGCAGCGCGTTGCGCTCGAAGCCGAGCCGGCGGCGCAGGCGCTGCAGGGCCGCCCGGGCGCGGCGCGCACGAAGGCTGATCATGGCTCCCTCCCCGACGGGTCCATCGTCTCAGCCGGTCCCGCCGGGCGCCCCGCCGGGTTCGGGGGTGCGCACCGACACGCGGGTGACGCCGGGCACCGTCCGGGCCAGCACGTCCGCGACGCGCCGCGCCGCCTCGTCGGCCGGGCCGGTGAGCACCACCACGCCGTCGCGCACCGACACCTCCCAGGCGTGCCCGCCGGGACCGTACTCGTTGATCGCGGCGAGGACGTCGTCTCTGATCCGGGCGTCGCCGCGGGCGAGCAGCGCGATCAGGTCGCGGCGGCTGACGATGCCGGCGAGCACAGCGCCGTCCAGCACCGGGACGCTCTTGTGCCGGGTCCGCATCATCGCCTCGGCCAGCTCGGCGACGTCGGTGGTGGGCCGCGCGGTCTCCACGTCCCGCGTCATGACCTCCTCGACGAGCCGCGGCGGCGGCCCGGCCGGGGTGGCGACGGGACGCGAGAACGCCCGCGGGTCGGCCTCGAACGCGCCGCGCAGCAGGTCCATCTCGCTGACGATCCCGACGAGCCGCCCGTTGCCGTCGACGACGGGCAGCGCGGTGATGTCGTGCTCGTGCAGGACGCGGACGGCCTGGCGGACGGTGGCCGTCCGCGGGATCGTCACGACGGGCGAGGTCATCGCCTCTCGGACCAGCATGGCGCCCTCTCCTTCAGCGTGTCGTCCTGTCTACATCTCCAGCACCGCGCGGCGCATGCGCCGCGCGGGCGCCTACCGCGTCCCGGCCGCGGGCCTTCGGTAGATGGTGATGGAGTGGCCCACCTCGTCGATCGGCTCGCTCGTTCTGATGAGGGCGAGTATGCGGGGATCGGCCTTGTCGATCCAGCTGTCGGACACCGCGAGGACGCCGCGGACCCGGTCCGGGGGGACGGCGAGCGGGTCGGCGGCGCTGATGCCGTAGCTCGCCGGGACGCCGCTGCCCTTGTAGGCGAGCCAGACCGGCCGCCCGGCGTACCGGTCGCGGAGCCGGTCGGCGAGGCGTCCGAGGTCCTGGCCCCAGTCCACGTTGGAGTCGTGCAGGCGCAGGTGCGTCCTGGACGGCCCGCCGAACGCCTCGTTCGAGTACGGCAGGTAGTACGGGAACGTCCGGACGGAGCTGACCGCGACGAACAGTGCCAAGGCGGCCGCGGGCGCGGGCGTCCATCGCCACGGGAGCGCGACGGCGCAGCCCGCCGCGACCGCCAGGAAGAGCGGGACGAAGATGGCGTACCGGACGCCCAGGTCGCGGGACCCGGCCATCGCGGCGGCCAGCAGCACCGCCGCCGGGAGGAGCACGTACGGGGCGGCCGGGCGCAGCCGCCGCACCGACACCATGGCCGCCGCGCCCGCGAGCCACAGCGCGAGCATCCCCAGCGGCGTCTTCACCAGCAGCGCCGCCGGCAGGTAGTACCAGAGCGAGCCCTGGTAGTGGCGGCCGAACAGGAACCCGGTCCAGGTCGCGTCCTCGAACCCGAACTGGAGGCGCATCCCGTCGCGGTACGGCCGGGGGAAGGGCGCCGCGCCGGCGAGGACGCCCCGGAGGCCGCCGATCGACGGCAGGCCGGGCGGCGCCGTCCACCGCAGCCGGGGGTCGACGGCCAGGTAGGCCGCCCACACCACCGCGATCGCGATCGCCGCGACCCCGGCCGCCGCGGCGGCGGCGCGCAGCACCGCCCTCCCGGCCGTCCCGCCCTCACCTCGCCGGGACGCCGACCAGACCGGCACGGCCGCGAGGGCCAGCAGCACCGGGACGGCCGCGAGCGTGCTCATCTTGGTGGCGAGCGCCGCCCCCAGCGCGGTCCCGGCGAGCGGCAGGTACGGCAGGGGCCGGCCGCGCGCCCGCCACAGCAGCCACGCGGCCGTGAGGACGAACCCGGCCGCCGCCACGTCCAGCGTGGCCAGCGACCCGTGCGCGATGACGTCCGGCGAGAACGCGTACAGGCCGAGCGCGAGCAGCCCGGCCGCCGTGCCCGCGAGGTCGCGCGCGAAGGCGAGGACGACCAGCCCGAACAGCAGCGTCAGCGCGATCATGGGGAGCCGGGCGGCGAGCATCACCCGCCCCGGGTCGTTGCCCGAGGCGTACAGCAGGTGCCGCCCGACCGCCTCCTGCGGGCCGGTGTAGGACCGGTCGAGGCGGACGCCCGCCGCCTCCGTCCCGATCCCGATGATCAGCTTGCCGAGCGGCGGATGCTCCGGGTTGTTGCGCAGGTCGTGCTCGCGCAGGTACAGCGCGGACGCCCCGACGTACACCGGCTCGTCGATCGTCGGCGTCTGCTGCACGGCGGTCGTGACCATCGCCGCGGCCATCGCGGTCAGCAGCGCGGCCACGGCGAGCGCCACCGCCGCCGCCCTCATCCCCCCAACCTCCCACCCCGGGGGCCCGGCGTCACCTGTGCGACGCCGCCGGCGGGGGAGAGGCGGAGGGCGTGGAGCCGAACGCGGTCAGGAAGCGGTCGCGGAACGTGCTCATCGGCCAGACCGGCGAGGTCCGCGCGGGGCGCAGCCCGTCCTGCCAGCCCCAGCCGGAGATCCGGTCCAGCACGGCCGGGTCGCGGGCCACGATCGTGACCGGGACGTCCCGGCTCGCGTTCCGCCCCGCGATCGTCGGCGCGGGCTGGTGGTCGCCGAGGAAGACCAGCACGGTGTTCTTCGTCCCGTAGGCCAGCATGTAGGAGACGAGGGTGTTCAGCGTGTACTCGATCGACTTGCGGTACTCGCCGCGGATCCGCCCGGACGACGGCCACGCCGCGTTCTCGCCCTTGCCCATCCCGTTGAAGACCGACCCGTCGCCGACCGCGTTCCAGGGCACCGGGCTCGGGATCGACGCCCACGGCGCGTGGCTCGACACCAGCGCCAGCTCCGCCATCACCGGCCGGCGCCCGGACGCGGCGAGCTCGTCGCGCTGCAGCGTGTTCAGCGTGTACTGGTCGGGCATGGTCGCGTAGCTGAACCGGGGCCCCTTGTAGCCGAGGTTCCGGTCGTCGTAGACCTTGTCGTAGCCGTAGAACGACGCCTCCGGCCACGCCCGGGTGATCGCCGGCTGGACGGTGAGCGTCCGCCAGCCCGCCTCGCCGAACGCGCGGGTGAGCGTGAACCGGCTGCTCGACGTCAGCGTCCGGTACCGCTGCTGGTTGTCGATCCACAGGCCGGACAGCAGCGTCGAGTGCGCGAGCCAGCTGCCGCCGCCCGCCGTCGAGGAGGTGAGGTAGCCGCTGCGGGCGCCGAACCCGGCCGCCTTCAGCCGCCGGGTGCCCGCGTCGAGCACCGCGTCCACCTGGGGGGCGTACTCCGGGTGCTCGACCGCCGAACGCCCGTAGCTCTCCACGAACGCCAGGACGACGTCCTTGCCGCGCAGGCCCGTCAGCATCTGGTTCGCGGGCGTGTTCCGGAAGGCGTCCACGGCGGCCTGCTTGGCGAACACTCCGCGGTCCTTCAGGCCCGTCCGCACCTGCCGGGCGTGGTCGTAGGCGAGCCGGGCGGCGCCGCCCGACGCCAGCGGCACGCCGGGGACGGCCTGCGCGCCCAGCGCGGCGGACGCGACCCACGCCGTCCCGAGGACGGCGACGCTCCGGCCCGTCCACGTCCGGTGCCGTACGGCCAGCCGGGTCAGCCGCAGCACTGCGAGCGCCGTCAGCACCGGCACCGCGACGACCAGCAGCACGATGAGCGCGGTGAGGCCGATCGCGGCCGGGCGGCCCACGGAGGTGTCGATGAACTCGAACCCCGGCCGCAGGAAGCTCCAGTCGAACACGGGGTTGAACGGCCGCACCAGGACCGCGTCGAAGCCCATGTCCAGGACCTTGAGGATGACCAGCACCCCCAGCACCGCGCCCACCGGCGCCGCGACCCACCGCCGCGCCCGCGCCGGGAGCACCAGCATCAGCGCCGCGACGACCAGCGCCTCCACCGGGATCCGGACGAACTGCCCGGCCGACAGCCGGTCGAGCCGGTCCGGCGCGTCCAGGGCGAACAGCACGAGCAGGCACGCCAGCGCCGTCGTCGCCCATCCGGCCGCGCGCCGTACCCGCCCCTGCGGAGGCGCGCCGCCGGCACCCGGCGCGTCACCCCCGCCCGGCGCGGCTCCGTCCTCCCGCGCGGCTCCGTCCTCCCGCGCGGCTCCGTCCTCCCGCGTGTCCCCGCCGTCGCGTTGCCCGCCCGCCGAACGGAACGCATGAAACACCGACATGTCGGTTCTCCCCAGCCTGGCCCGTGACCGCCGTGCCCCCGCCCCGGCGTCGATCGCGCGCGGTGGGCACACCCGGTTGTACGGTTCGCGGCGTTCGCCGGTTCAGCCGGAGATGCCGCCCGAGGGGCCGCAGGCGCACGACGAAGGCCGCCGCCGGGACGGTGCGCGTCCCTCGCGGCGGCCTCTCCCGTTCCGGGGCGCCGTGCGGCGGCCGGTCAGTATTTGATCAGGCCGCGGATGTTCTTGCCGTCCCGCATGTCCTGGTAGCCCTGGTTGACCTCGTCCAGGGTGTAGGTCTTGGTGACCAGCTCGTCCAGCTTGAGCTTGCCCTCCTCGTACAGGCGCAGGAGGCGGGTGACGTCGCGGCGCGGGTTGGCGTTGCCGAAGATGCAGCCGACCAGCTCCTTGCGCTGCATCGCCAGGTCGAACAGGTTGAGCTTGACGTCCTCCTGCATGACCGGCGCGACGGCCGTGACGACGCCGCGGCCGCCCTTGGTGACCATTCCCATCATCGGGCCGATGAGGTCGCCGGTGGCGGTCCCCACGGTCAGGATGACCTTGTCGGCGTTGGCGCCCCAGGTCATCTCCGCGACCATCGCCTGGGCCTCCTCGATGGAGGCGGCGCTGTGCGTGGCACCGAAGACGCTGGTGGCCTTCTCCCGCTTCCACTCGACCGGGTCGACCGCGATGACGTGCCGGGCGCCGGCCATCGCCGCGCCCTGCACCGCGTTCATGCCGATGCCGCCGATCCCGATCACCACGACGGTGTCGCCGGCCCGCACCCCGGCGGCGTTGACCGCCGAGCCCCAGCCGGTGGTGACGCCGCAGCCGACCAGCGCGGCCTTGTCGAGCGGGATCCAGTCGTCGATCTTGATGACGGACGACTCGTTGACCACCGTGTACGGCTCGAACGTGCCGGTGCAGCACATCGTGCCGAGGTCCTCGCCGTTCTTGGAGTGGTGCCGGGAGGTCATGTCGCTGATCTGCCGGCCCGACAGCAGGAAGGCGCCGAGGTCGCAGATGTGCTGGCGGCCCTGCGCGCAGGACGGGCAGCGGCCGCACGCCGGGATGAAGGACAGGACGACGTGGTCGCCCTCCTTCACCGAGGTGACGCCCGGGCCGACCTCGACGATCTCGCCCGCGCCCTCGTGCCCGCCGATCACCGGGAACTGCTTCCAGCCCATCAGGTCGGCGATCTCCTTGTCGATCACCATGTCGCCGGTGACCATGTGCTCGTCGGAGTGGCACAGGCCGGACGCCGCGAGCTTGACCTTGACCTCACCCGCCTTGGGGTCGTCGAGTTCGATGTCCTCGACGCTCCATTCGGTGTTCTTGTCCCACAGGATCGCCGCTCGAGTCTGCACGGGGCCCCCTCGCTGGTTCGGGCTGAAGATTCGTCAAAAATAGACGTTTCCGGCCCCGCGTGTCGACATCCGAATCAGATTATGTTTATGCGCTCGCGCCCCGTTCCGGCCGGGCGTCCGGCGGCCCGTCCGCCCCGGCCCGCAGCGCGATGACCACGCGCGTTCCGTGTCCGCGGGGTGACGGAACGGGGACGCGCGGCCTGTTAGCGAGGCTCGTTCCAAGCGCGGTCGAGGGCCTGCGCGAACGCCTCCGCGGGCTGCGCACCGGACACGCCGTAGCGGCGGTCGATGACGAAGAAGGGCACGCCCGTGGCACCGAGCTGTTGCGCCTCGCGCTGGTCGGCCTCCACCTCGGCTGCGAACCTCCCGGAGGCGAGCGCGTCGCGGGCCGCCGCCGCGTCCAGCCCGGCCTCGGCGGCGACCTCGACCAGCGAGTCGCGGTCGAACACCGAGCGCCGGTCGGTGAAGTGGGCCTTGTAGAGGGCCTCGACCACGTCGCCCTGCACGCCCTGCTCGCCCGCCAGGCGCACGAGCCGGTGGGCGTCGGCGGTGTTGCCGACCCGCCCGCCGTCCAGGTGGTACTCGAGGCCGACTCCGGCCGCGCGCTCCTCCATCTGCCGGTTCATCTGGACGGCCTGGTCGCGCGTCATCCCGTACTTGGCGGCGGGAAAACGTGCATATCTGTGCGTGTGTGTCATCTGAGTCCTGTCGGCGCCCGCGTTGGGCCGTGTGGGTTTTGTCGGTGGTCCCGATTACGGTGCGGGGTGTGATGGTGACTCAGGCGTACCGGTTCGCGTTGGACCCGACACCCGGGCAGGAGCGGGTGTTGCGGTCGCATGCGGGTGCAGCCCGGTTCGCGTGGAACTGGGGCCTTGCCGCCTGCCGGGACCGCTACGACGCCGAGAGCAGATGGTGGTCGGGCGCCGAGCTGCACAAGCTATGGAACCGGGCGAAGAAGATCGACCCGAGCCTGGGGTGGTGGGGTGAGAACTCCAAGTGCGTCTACCAGGAGGCGTTCCGCGACCTGGACCGGGCGCTGCGCGAGTTCGTTCGATCTCGTAAGGGTCTCCGCAAGGGTCGGCGTCTGGGCTTCCCCCGGTTCAAGAAGCACGGCCGGTGCCGCGACTCCTTCCGATTCTCCACCGGCGCGACGCGCTGCAGCGGTCGGACGGTGACGCTGCCACGCCTGGGAACGATCGCCACGCACGAGTCCACCCGCAAACTCGCCCGCCGCCTGGAGAATGGCACGGCGCGGATCCTGTCGGCCACGGTGTCGCGGACCGCGCATCGCTGGTACGTCTCCTTCACCGTGCAGGTCGACCGTTCCGTCACTGAACGGCACGTCCGGCCGGGCAGCGCGGTGGGCGTCGATCTCGGAGTGAAGACCCTGCTGATCGCGGTCGACGACGAGGGCGCGGTGCTTGAGGTCGACGGGCCCAAAGCGCTGCGGGCAGGGTTGCGTAGGCTGCAGCGGCTGAGCAAGGCCCACTCGCGTAAGCAGCATGGGTCGGCCAACCGCACCAAGGCCGCCCAGCGGCTCGCCCGCCGCCATGCCCGCATCGCCGACATCCGCGCGGACGCGCTGCACAAGGCCACCACGCATCTCGCGGCCTGGTACGAAACCGTGGTGGTCGAGGACCTGAACGTGACCGGAATGGTCGCCAACCGGCGACTCGCCCGCGCCGTCGCCGACCAGGGCTTCGGGGCCGTCCGGCGGATGCTGGAGTACAAGACCGTCTGGAGGGGCGGCCGGCTGCTCGTGGCCGACCGCTGGTTCCCGTCCTCGAAAACCTGCTCGGGCTGCGGTAGGCGAAAGCCAAGCCTGTCGCTCTCCGAGCGGACGTTCCGGTGCGAGGCCTGCGGCCTGGCCTTGGGCCGGGACGTCAATGCCGCGATCAACCTGCGTGACCTCGCCGCCAGTGGGGCGGAGAGGCCAAACGCCTGTGGAGGCGATGTCAGACCCGGCCCCGCCGGGCAACCGCCCGCGAAGCAGGAACCCGGCACCGCCTCAGCGGGTGAGACCGGGACCGCCGCCGCGCAAGCGACGGCTACCCGAACAGTGAATGCTCACATTCACTCACACTACGGGTAACGGCAGATGACGTCGGACCGATCTCGACGCCCATGGGACACCTGTCTCAGGGACGGCTGTCGCTAGGCAGACGCGCGGCGGCCCCGATCGATTTCCCTCGCGCACCGGGGGCGGACCCCCACGCGGATCGAGGCCGACCGCGCCGCCTCCGCGAGCGCGGCGTCCAGGTCGTCCAGCGGGTGGACGGCGCCGAGCAGCGCCTCGACGGGCAGGCGGGCGGCGGCGGACTCGGTCCAGGCGGCGGCCTCCGCGAGGTCCGCGGGCGCGTAGTTGTGGACGCCCCGCACCGTGAGCAGCCCCCGCACCAGGTCCTGCGCCTCCCAGTCCAGCGGCGCGCCGGGCGAGACGGTCCCGGCGAGCACGATGGTCCCGCCCGTCGCGGTGCGGGCCACCGCGGACCGGGCGGCGGCGGGCGCCCCGGACAGCTCGATGTAGAGATCGGCGGGCGGCGGCTCATCGGCGGGACCGACCGCGTTCGCGGCGCCCATCAGCATCGCGGTCGCGCGGCGTCCGGGATCGGGGTCGACGGCCGTGACCGCCGCGTCCCGCCCGGCGAGCATCGCGGTCGCCAGCAGGCCGAGCAGGCCCGCGCCGCAGACCGTGGCGTTCAGCCCGGCCACGTCGGCGCCGCCCGCCGAGACGGCCGCGACCGCCGTCGCCGTCGCGCAGCCGAGCGGCGCCGCCAGCGCGGCCGGGAGATCCGGGGGCACCACCGCGAGCGGCGTCCCGGGGCGGACGAGCACGTGGCTGGCGTAGCCGCCCGACAGCGGCCCGGCCTCCGCGAGCGGCGCGTGACCGTACTTGAACAGCCGCTCGCACTTCTGCGGCAGGCCGCGGCGGCAGCGCGGGCACCCGCCGCACGCCGCGTAGATCCCCACCGCGACCCGGTCCCCGACCGCGATGTCCCGTCCCCGGACGTCGCGCGGCGCCGGGCCGTCCCCGAGCCGGACGACCCGCCCCACCGTCTCGTGGCCGAGCACCCCGGGCGCGGGCCCGGGGCGGCGGCCGGAGACCGTGTGCAGGTCGGAGCCGCAGATCGTCGCGAGCTCCACCTCGACCAGCGCCTCGCCCGGCGCCGGGCGAGGCGGATCCACCGCGGCCGCCCGGTGGCGCCCGCCCACGCCCGGCCACACCATGGCGACCGGGCCCCGGCGCGCGGTCACGGCGCGAGCCTGCGCCGGACGAACGAGCTGAGCAGGTCCACCGCCACGACCAGCACGAGCACCATCAGGATGTAGGTGAGCATCTGGTCGAACCGGAACTCCTGGATGGACTGGTTGATGAGGAACCCGATGCCCCCGGCGCCGACCAGGCCGAGCACCAGCGACGCCCGCACGTTGACGTCCAGCCGGTACAGCACCAGCCCGACCAGCTGCGGCACGCACGCCGGCAGCACCGCGTGCGCGACCAGCTGCGCGCGGCTCGCGCCGGCGATCCGCAGCGCCTGCGCGGGGCCGTCGTCGACCTCCTCCATCGCCTCCGACCACAGCTTGCCCATCACGCCGGTGTTGTTGCAGACCAGCGCGAGGACCCCGGCGAACGGGCCGAGCCCGACCGCGGTGACGAAGATCAGTGCGAACACCACGTCCGGGACGGCGCGCAGGAACGACATGACGCCCCGCGCCGCCTGGTAGACGGCGGCGTTGCCGTTGACGGCGCGCGACCCGAGCGCGCACAGCACGATCGTGAACGGGATGGACAGCGTCGTCCCGAGCAGCCCGATCCACAGCGTCACCAGGCAGGCGTGCAGGCCGTCCTTGACGACGGGGTCCCAGGCGAGGTCCGGCGGGAAGGCCTCGGAGACGAAGCGGACCATGCCGTGCCAGCCGTCGACCAGCATCCCGAGGTCCATCCCGGTGCCGATCCAGGCGGCGACGTGCAGCGCCACGAGGACTGCGGCGACGGCGCCGCCGATCGCCAGTGCGCGGGGGCTGCGCCGCCTGCGCGGCACGGGCAGCCGTTCGGGGGCGCGCTCGGTCGTGAGAACGCTCATGCGTGGACCTCCTCGTCCGCGGAGTAGAGGGCGGACACCTGCTCCTGGGACACCTCCGCGGCCGGGCCGGCGAACGCGATCCGGCCGCCGCGCAGTCCGACCAGCCGGTCGGCGTGGCGGCGGGCCAGCTCCGGCTGGTGCAGCACCGCCGCGACCGCGATCGACTCCGACCGGGCGAGGTCCGTCATCACGGCCATGACGTTCTCGGCCGCCGACGGGTCCAGCGCGGAGACCGGCTCGTCGGCCAGCAGCACCTCCGCGCGCTGGCACAGGGCCCGGGCGAGCGCGACCCGCTGCTGCTGCCCGCCGGACAGCGCGGCGACCCGCTCGTGCGCCCGGTCGGCCAGGCCGACCCGGTGCAGGCACGCCATCGCCTCCTCGCGCAGCTCGCGCGGGAAGGCGGCGGGCGCCCAGGACCGGCGCAGCGGCAGCCGGCCGAGCGCGCCCGCGCAGACGTTGTCCAGGGCCGTCCTGCGCCGCACCAGATGGATCTGCTGGAACACCATGGCGACGCGGGTGCGGGCGCGGTCGGCCGCCCGCGACCCGTCGAGCAGGTCGGTGCCGAACACCCCGGCCTGCCCCGCGTCCGGGCGGACGAGTCCGACCACGCACTTCAGCGCGGTCGACTTGCCCGACCCGTTGGCCCCGAGGAGCGCGACCACCTCCCCGGGGGCCACGTCGAGGTCGAAGCCGGACAGCACCGTGCGGCCGCCGAAGGACTTGCGCAGGCCGCGGACCGTGAGCGCGTTGGCGGTCATGGCGCTACAGGTTCTTCTCGGTGAGGCCGAGCGTCCGAGCCAGGTCGAACAGCGGCTGGTAGGTCTGCTTCGTCACCGGGACGAGCGGGCCCGGCTCGACGTCGAGGAACGCGCCCGCCTTCGCCACGTCCTGCGGGGACAGCGAGGTCAGCGCGGAGACGAGCTTGGTCCTGAACGCCGGGTCGAGGCCCTTGGCGACGGTGATCGGGTCGTTCGGGATCGGGTCGGACGCCCAGATCTGCTTGTACTTGGCGGCGTCGAACTGGTGCTCGGACGTCGAGGTCGCCTGCTGCTGGGTGTTGATCTCCGCGGCGTCGACCTTGCCGTAGGTCAGCGCGAGCAGCGACTGCGGGTGGCCGCCGGCGTACTGGAGCCTGACGTCGGACTCCGACAGCCCGGCCTTCCGGATGGCGTAGCGGGGCAGGGCGTCGCCCGACGTCGACCCGGCGTCCGAGAGCGCGAGCGTGCGGCCCTTGAGGTCGGCGACGGTCGCGACCGGGCTGTCCTTCTTCACCCAGATGCCGGCCTTGTAGGTCGACACGGACTTGTCCGGGTTGCCGAAGGACACGACGGGCTCGGCGCCGGTGCGCTGCGACGCGAACACGAACCCGAGCGGGCCGAACTGCGCCACGTCGAGCTTCTTGTTCTGCAGCGCGAGGACCTCGGCGGAGTAGCCCTGCACGATCTGCACCTCGACGGGGCAGCCGAGCTTGGCCTCCAGGGCCTTGCCGAGCGTCTTGTACGCGGGCGTGAGCTTGGCGGCGTCCTCGAACGGCTCGACGCCGAAGCGGACCTTGCCGCCGGGGCAGGACCCCTTCGCGGCGCCGGACGAGCCGTCGCCGCAGCCGGTCAGGGCGAGGGCGGCCGCGGGGACGAGCGCGGCGAGCGCGAGGGAGAGCCGGAAACGGCGCATGGAAGGGCCTTTCATCGAGTCAGGGGTCAGAAGAGGGAGTCCAGGACGGCCGGGGCCAGCCCGTGGGCGATCGTCATTCCGATGCCGGAGGTGACGGACACGGCGCGGACGCCGCTCGCCACCTCGACGTCCAGCACGTCGGTCCGCGCCGACGAGGCGTACTGGCCCCGCCAGCGGCGCAGGACGCGCAGCGACGGGGCGCCGAGCAGCCGCGCGCCCTCGCGCAGCAGCATCTCCGCCGTGCCCTCGTCGTCGAACGGGGCGTGGGTGGCGGAGTAGTGGTGGGTGTCGCCGAGCACGATCGCGCCGTCCGGACGCTGCGTGAACATCAGGTTCACGCCGGCGTCCAGCAGCTCGGGCGCCTCCGCGGCGACGGCCTCGCGCAGCGCCGCGGCCGCCGGCCGCGCCGTGAACCCGCCGTAGCGCAGCAGGGACAGCCCGGTCAGCACGCCCGGCGCGACCCGGACGCCGCCCGGCGGGGCGACCTCCAGCATCCGCAGCAGGCAGCGGGTCATCCCGGCCGCGTCGGCGACGTCCGGCAGCAGCCGGTCCAGGTCGTGGCCGACCGCGAGGACCGTCCGGGCGGCCCGGACGTCGCCGCGCGACGTGCGGACCAGGCCCGGCTCCACCGCCAGCACGCTGGTGCGCCGCGCGATCGGCACGCCCCGCGCCTCCAGCCAGCCGGCCAGCGCGGGGATCGCGGTGGGGGAGTCGAGCCGCAGGTCGAGCGGCAGGTGCGCGCCGCCGAGCGCGTCCGCGCCGGGCAGCCGCCGCGCCACGCCGGCCGCGTCCAGCAGCCGCACCTGCTCGCGGCCCCGCACGGCGGCGAACTCCTCCAGCACGGCCATCTCCTCCGGCCGCCGCGCGACGACCAGCGTGCCGGCCTCGGCCACGTCGAAGCCCGCGTCGCCGCCCAGCCGCAGCCAGCGCTCGCGCCCGGCCAGCGCGTACCGGAGCGCGTCGCCGTCCTGGGCCGTCACGCAGACGTGGCCGAAGTTGCGGACGGAGGCGCCCGCCGCGAAGGCGTCGCGGTCGACGACGGCGACCATCAGCCCGCGCAGGTGCGCCTCGGCGGCGTGCGCGAGCCCGACGACGCCGGCGCCGACCACGAGCAGGTCGACGGGGGTGGCAGGAAGGGGGGTCATGGCCCCGAGACTCGGGGCGCGCCGCGCCGCCCGTCAACCCGCCGAAGCGACTTGTACAAACAAGTTAACCGGCTGTTCACCTGGGGAAACATGGACGTTCCCGCACGTTGACAGGACGGATGCCGGTCCTTGTATGGTCAGGCCATGACGTCGGGATCACTGCACGCCAGGCTCGCCGACGCGCTGCGGGAGCGGATCGTCTCCGGCGCCCTCGCCGTGGGGGAACCGCTGCCGTCGGAGGCCCGGCTCGTCGAGGAGTTCGGGACCTCCCGGGGCACCGTCCGGCAGGCGCTGTCCACGCTGCGCAACGAGGGCCTCATCGAGGGCGGCCAGGGCCGCCGCCCCATCGTCCGGCGGCGGCCGATGGGCCAGCCGTTCGAGACGTTCCTGTCCTTCTCCGCGTGGGTCGAGCGGTCCGGGCACCGGCCCGGCCAGCGCACCATCGAGCTGGCCCGGCGCGGCGCCGACCCGGTCGCCGCCGAGGCGCTCCGGCTGGAGCCGGGCGAGCCGGTCATCGACGTGCTGCGGCTCCGGCTGCTCGACGGCGAGCCGGTCATGCTGGAGCGCAGCACGTTCGCGCTCGACATCGGCCTGCTGCTGTTCGACTTCGACACCGACGCCGGCTCCATCTACGCGGGCCTGCTGGCCCGCGGCGTGGAGATCGTCGCCGCCACCCACACCATCGACGCGATCGCCGCCCCGGCCGACGACGCCCGCCTGCTCGGCGTCCCGAAGGGCGGCCCGCTGCTGCGCGAGCGCCGCACCGCGCGGACCACCGACGGACGTCCCGTCGAGTACGCCGACGACCGCTACCGCCCCGACCGCGCCACCTTCACCATCGCCAACGAGCGGGCGCACCACCTCGCGCTCGTCCGCACCGTCCCCGAGACAGGAGAGGCCCTGTGACCTTCGAACTCGCCGCGCTCGACATGGCCGGCACCACCGTCCAGGAGGGCGGCGCCGTCTACGCCGCGCTCGAGCGGGCCGTCGCGGCGCACCTCGGGCGCCCCGTCCCCGCCGACGTCCTGCACCGCTGGACCGGCACCAGCAAGCACGAGGCCGTCGCCGGCCTGCTGACCGAACTGACCGGCGCGGCCCCCGCGGGCGACGTCGAGACCGTGTACGCCGACTTCTCCGCCCGCCTCACCAAGTCCTACGCCGACGTCCCTCCGAAGGCCCTCCCCGGCGTCGCCGAGGCGATCACGGAACTGCGCGCCGCGGGCGTCAAGGTCGTCCTGCAGACCGGCTACTCGCGCGACATCGCCCTGTCGATCCTGGACGCGCTGGACTGGACCGTCCCCGGCACCGTCGACGGCCTGGTCACCGCCGACGACGTCACCGCGAGCCGCCCCGCCCCCTACATGATCTTCCGGGCGATGGAACTGGCGGGCGTGCGGGGCGTGGACCGCGTCCTCGCCGCCGGCGACACCCCCAACGACCTCGCCGCCGGCCGCAACGCGGGCGTCCGCTACGTCGTCGCGGTGACCACGGGCGCCACCCCGGCCGCCGAGCTGGGCCGGCACCGCCACACCCACCTGCTGGAGTCCGTCGCCGGCCTGCCCGGGCTCCTCCGGCCGGGCGGCTGACCGGACGGCCGGTCGGGAGGCCGGTCAGGCGGCGACGAAGCGCAGCCCGACGACCCCGGCGACGATCAGCAGCAGGCACACGATCCGGGCGAACGTCACCGGATCGTGCAGGACCGCCATCCCGTACACCGCCGCGCCGACCGCGCCGATCCCCGTCCACACCGCGTACGCGGTCCCGAGCGGCAGCGACTGGAGCGCGTGCCCGAGCCCCACCATGCTCAACGCGAGCGCCACCAGGAACAGGACGGTCGGCCCCACCCTGGAGAACTGGTGGGACGCCTCCAGCGCCGCCGCCCACACCGTCTCCATCAGCCCGGCGCCGATGAGGATCAGCCAGACCACGCCCGCGCACCCTCCATCATGATCATGAAAGGTGCCTCCCCCGGCAGGGAGCCCGGAAACGCCGCGCGCTCCGACGGTCACCCAGTACATTCGGCCGTGCACGGAACGTGTCATTTCCCCCGGCCGAGAGGAGCGCCCGTGCGCGAGGGAGACGTGGTCGCCGACCGCTACCGGCTCGTCCGGACGCTCGTCGGGGGAGCGACGGGCGAGGTGTGGCTCGCCAGGGACGCCGTCCTCGGCCGGGACGTGGTCGTCAAACGGCCCGGCCCGAAGTACGCGGGCAGGGCCGGCGCCGCCCTGCTGCGCGCCGAGGCCCGCGCGCTGGCGAAGTTCGAGCACCCGCACGTGGTCACCCTGTACGACGCGGTCTTCACGGGCCCGGCGGAGGATCCCGAGTCCTGGCTGGTCATGGCCTATGTGCCGGGCGGCGGCCTGGCGGGCGGGACGCCGCTTCCGCCCTGGGAGGCGGCGCGCCTCTGCGTCCAGGTCGCCGGCGCGCTGGAGGCGCTGCACGCGAAGGGGATCGTCCACTGCGACATCAAGCCCGGGAACATCCTCCTCGACCACGACGGCACCGCGAAGCTGGCCGACTTCGGCGCCGCGTACCGCCTGCACGGCAGCGGAACGATCACCCCGAACGGCCCCCTCTTCTACACGCCCGGCTACGCCGCCCCCGAGGTCCTTCTCGGGGCGCCCGAACCGGCGTCGGACGTCTACTCCCTGGGCGTCACCCTGCACGCCCTCATCACCGGCCGCTCCCCGGGGCGCGGCGGCGCCGTGCGCCGCAGGGGCGCCCTGGCGAGGGAGACCGGGCCGCTCCGCGCCCTGGTCAAGCGGATGCTGCACCCGAACCCGGCCGAGCGGCCGAGCCTGGCGGAGGTGCGCACGGGGCTGGAACCGCCGTGCGAGACCAGGATCGACGCCGGCCCGGTACGGCGGCGCGGCCGCAGGGCTCTCACCCTGGTGGCGGTCGCGCCCGTACCGGTGCTCGCGCTGGCGGCGGTCATCTTCCTCTGGCAGCCCGGCATCCTCTGGGAGCCCGGGGGCACGCCGCGCGCGTCCATAGGGGATCAGCGGTCGGCCGATCCCTGCGCGCTCGCCGATCCCGGCGTCGTCGCGCGGTTCGGCACGACGAAGCTGGACCCCTACTACGGCGACTTCGACCGGTGCGATGTCACCGTCCAGCCGCCGAACCAGGAGCAGGTGGACGTGGAGCTGCAACTCCTCGGCGTGGCGGACGACGCGCCCGCCGGGCCGGTCCGCGATCTCCACGGGTTCCGGGTCGTCGCCGAGGCGCAGGAGGGCCAGGAGTGCCATCGCGAGATCCGGCTGCCCGCCATCGGTGGCGGCGGCACCGTCGACGTCTCGGTGACACAGAGGCCGCCGCGCGCGCCGCTGTGCGCCATCGCCGACGCGGCCGTCGAGCACGCGACGGGAGTGCTCCGTCGCGGCCCGCTCGCCCGGCGCCGGCTGCGGCGCCCGGGGGACTCGCTGATCCGCCGGGACGCCTGCACGCTGCTCGGCGCCTCCGCCCTGCGGACCTCGCTCGGGTCCGCTCCCACTCCGAAGCCGCGTTTCGGGCACTGGGGCTGCGACTGGTCCGGCGCGGGGCGGCTGGGGGTGAGGCTGCTGTTCGACCAGGGCGACCCGCAGGACGGCCGTGGCGGCCGCCCGATCCGCCTGGCGGGCCGGCCCGCGTTCGTGTGGCCGGACGAAGGGGACGGGTGCGAGACGGACGTCGTCCACCGGACCTTCTGGGTGCACGGGAACCAGAAGGTGGAGTCGCTGAACCTGACCGTGACGGGAGACGTGCCCGGCGCCGAGCGCTGCGCGCGGTCCGCGCGCCTGGCCGAGGCCGCCGCCAAGGCGGTCCAGGCCCAGCGACCGCGCGGCTGACCGGCGGGCCGGGCAAGGGCCTCACGCCGGAGACGGCGCCACTACGACGAAGGAGTGGCGGCCCGCGTTCTCCGCGGACCCGCCACTCCTGATTCGTGCGTGGGCGATACTGGGATTGAACCAGTGACCTCTACCGTGTCAAGGTAGCGCTCTCCCACTGAGCTAATCGCCCTTGCATTACTGCTCTGCGTGTACTGCGAGGTGGAGACGGGATTTGAACCCGTGTACACGGCTTTGCAGGCCGTTGCCTCGCCTCTCGGCCACTCCACCAGAGCGAGGCCTCACGGACCTCTCAGAGCGGACGACGGGATTCGAACCCGCGACCCTCACCTTGGCAAGGTGATGCTCTACCAACTGAGCCACGTCCGCTTGTCGGCTCCGGAGTTTCCCCCGGCGCGCATGAATAACTCTAGCGGAATCCGGGAGTGGTTGCGTACTCGTCGGCCGCGGAGCCGGCCTCGGAACCGGCCGGGGAGCCGGCCGCGGACTCGGTGGCCTCCGCGTGCAGCGAGTTCCAGAACGCGAGCTCCTTGTCCTCCTCGAGGTGGGCGATGCGGCCCCAGAACTCGCGGTCCTCCGCCTCGTGGGCGGCGGCGAGGGACAGGGCGGGCATGACGGTGGTGCCGGCGTCCGCGGCGTCCAGGTCGGCGGGGGTGACGTCGGCCGGGAGGGCGACGGGCGTCGCGGGACGGTGGTGCTTGCCGCGCTTGCGGACCCGGATGGGCGGCGTGGTGGGGGCCTTCGCGGCGGCGGCGCGTCCGGCGGCGAGGGCGACGGTGCCGCAGAGGACGAAGGCGAGGATGCCGCCGAGGACGACGTCCTGCGCGGGGAGCTGCTGCCCGCCGGAGCCGCTGTGCTGCTCCTCGTGGGTGTGCGTCGTGGCGGCGGGGGCGCCGACCTTGTCGACGGTGGTGGCGGGGGCGGCGTGCTTGGGGGCGTACTTGGCCTCGGTCACCTGGATCTTGCCCGGGTAGCCGAACCCGACGACGTCGTCCATGCTGCGGGTCTTGCGCATGAGCTTGTAGCCGTCGGCGTTGCCCTCGATGGTGTGGAGGGTGTGCCCGTCGACCTTCTCGACGATGCCGACGTGGTCGATCTGGTCGATGTCGCCGGAGCCGGACCAGTCGTAGAAGACGAGGGCGCCGGGCTCGGGGGCGTGGCCCCAGGCGCCGTGCTCCTTGAACCACTTCGCGTGGTCGACGGTGGAGGCGAACTGCCCGGCCTGCTCGGCGACCCCGGCCTTGTCGGCGGCCCAGGCGAGGAACATGTCGCACCACGGGGCCGTCTTGAAGTACGAGTCGTGGTCGCCGTCGATGTGCTGGGCGTACCAGTCGCCGAACTTGGTGTAGCCGCTGCCGTGCTCGGTGTATCCGAGCTGCTTCTGGGCAACGTCGAGCAGCTTCTTGCCGATCGGGTCCATCTCGCTCCCTGCCGACTCGCCGACTCGGGCAGGGGGCGCCCGACCGGTGATCCGGTCCGTGCCTCGTTCCAAGGTCACGTTCCGGTCTCGCTGGAATGTAGTCGAGGTAAACCGGGGGCGGCAAGCCGTTCCGGGAAAGCGGTCATAACGGGCTACTCGGGGGTAGCCCGTCGGAAGCGGCCCGTCAGAAGTAGCCTCTCGGCAGGACGGTCACCGGGCAGGGGGCGGCGCGCAGCACCTTGACGGCCACCTCGCCGAGGAAGACGCGGTGGGCGGCGGCGTCCTCGCTGGACGCGCAGACGAGCAGCTCGCCGTCGGGCCAGTCGAGGTCGTCGAGGGCGTCGGCGACGTCGTCGCCCTCGGCCAGGTCGGCGCTGACGTCCTCGGGGGGCAGCTCGGCGGACTCGACGGCCAGGCGGATGGCGAGCGCGAGGTCGTCGCGGAGCCGCTCGGCGTCGACGTCGCCGATGGCAAGGGTGACCAGGCGGAGCGGGACGTCGAGCCGGTCGGCGGCCTGGGCGGCGCGGATCACGGCCTCGTCGCACTGGGGGCGGCGGACGTACATGACGGTGATGCGGCCGAGCTCGTCGGGCGGCGTGTAGCCGGCGGGGGCGAGCATGACGGCCTCGGTGGCGGAGTGCAGCAGGTGGTCGGCGGCGGCGCCGACGCCGATCCGGCCCCGCGCGCCGCCCTCCGGGGAGCCGACGACGATCAGGTCGGCGCCGATCCGGCCGGCGACCGAGGTCAGGCCGCGGCCGACGCTGCGGCTCTCCTGGACGAGCAGCTCGGCCGGCTGCTCGCCGAGCAGCTCGGCGGCCTGTTCCAGCAGGGCGTGGGCCTCGCCGGCGGCGCCCGCGCGGCCCGGCGGGTGGACGGTGGCGACGCTCAGCTCGCCGCCGGTGAGGGCGACGATGGCGCGCGCCAGGTCCAGGGCCTCCCGGCCGCCCGCGTCGTGGACGTATCCGGCCAGCACGTGTTCGCCGATCATCTGGGGAGCATTCCCCCTGACCGCGCCGTCACAACGATCATGGACTGGTTTACGGTAACTTTTCGTGTTTGAACCTGATTGCGCTCTTTAGGGGGATTTGTCATGGGGGACGAGGTGGGGGGCCTCGCGCCGGGCCGCTGGTCCATCGACCCGGTCCACTCCGAGATCACCTTCACGATCCGGCACCTGATGACCACCGTCCGCGGCTCGTTCCCCGACTTCGGCGGCGAGGTCGTGATCGGTGACGACCCGATGGACTCCACCGCGCGGGCGGAGATCAGGATGGGCTCGATCGACACCCGCAGCCCCGAGCGCGACGAGCACGTCCGCTCGGCCGACTTCCTCGACGTCCAGCGCCATCCGGTCATGACCTTCCGGGGGACCGGGGTGGAACGCGCCACGATCGGCCGCCGAGCGAAGCGCCCCCGCTACCACCTGGACGGGGAACTGACGGTCAAGGACGTCACGCGGCCGGTGCGGCTGCTGACCGAGTTCCACGGCATCGGGTCCGACCCGTGGGGCGGCACCCGCGCCGGCTTCACCGCGACCGCGTCCATCAGCCGCCGCGACTTCGGCATCGAGTTCAACGTGCCGCTGCAGGGCGACAAGGTCATGCTCGGCGACACGATCGCGATCGCCCTGGAGATCCAGGCCGTCCACGAGGGCTGACCGCCGGGCGCCCCTCAGCCCCCGACGCTCTCGGCCGGTTCGGGCTCGCGGACGCCGGGGACGTGCGGGTTGCCGTACCAGGCGACCGCCACCGCGCCGGCGACGGCCAGCACGAACCCGACGGCCGCCGGGACCGCCATGCCGTCGCGCGAGGCGTCCCCGAGCCACAGCACCCCGATGATCCCCGGGACGACCGTCTCGCCCGCGACCAGCGCCGCCGTCGCGCCGTTGATCGACCCGATCTGCAGCGCGAGCGTGTGGAAGTACATCCCGCCGAGGCCCGCGATCGCGATCGCGTACAGTGCGGGGTCGCCGAGCAGGTCCCGCCAGGCGAGCGGGTCGGTGCCGTTGAGGATCCGGACGCCGACGCCGACCGCGCCGAAGCACAGCCCCGACAGCAGTCCGGCGGGGATCGCGGCGCGCGAGCCCATCAGCCGGACGATCGGCAGCGCCGCGGCGACGAGCAGCACCGACACCCCGAGCAGCCCCCAGTGCCAGCCGATCGCGACGCGCCCGGCGCCCTCGTGCCCGGCGGTGCCGGCGAGCAGCACCAGCGCGGCGCACACCACCCCGATCGAGATCCACTCCGGCCGGACGAGCCGGATCCCGAGCACCCAGATGCCGAGCACCGCGGTGATCACCAGGTTCGCGCTGATCACCGTCTGGGACAGGAACAGCGGCACCAACTTCGCCGACAGCGCGCCGAGCGCGAACCCGGCCGTGTCCAGCACCGTCCCGACGATGAACTCCCACGTCACCACGGCCTTGGCGGTGGCGGACAGGCTCGGCCCGCCGTACTCGGTGGACCCGGCGCCCGCGGCGGTCTCGCGCGCCGCGGACCGCCTGGCGCCGAGCGCCTGCAGGACCGATCCCGTCCCGTAGCAGGCCGACGCGCCCACCGCCGTCAGCAGCCCGATGAACACCGGCGCCCTCCGATCCGCCGCGGGGGACCGCCGGTCCCGCCCCGTCCCGTTGCCATGCCGTGCGCCGGGCGGGTCCGCCCCGCCCCCCAGTCTGACGACCGGGCGGGCCGGAATGTTTCGGCTGCTCCGCACCGGTCGCGCGTCGGCTCCCCGTGGTGGTTCCCCGTGCCGGTCAGTTCTCCCGCGCCAGCCGCCGGGCGGCCAGCTCGGCGTAGAGCGCGGCGCCGTCCGCGAGCACGGCGTCGTCGTAGCGGGCGTCGGCGGAGTGGTTCACGGCCGCCTTGCCCGGGTCGGCGCCGGACGGGCACGCGCCCATCACGACGAACGCCGACGGTACCTCGTCGCACACGAACGAGAAGTCCTCCGAGGCGGGGAACGGCTGCGGCGAGTCGAAGTAGCGGTCCTCCCCGTACACCTCCCGGATGGTGTCCGCCGTGAACGCGGCCTCGGCGCCGTCGTTGACCGTCACCGGGTAGTCCTGGACGTAACTGACTTCGACGTCGAGGCCGTGCGCCTTCGCGAGGCCCCGCACCAGCTCGACCGTCCGCTCCTTCAGCTTCTCGTGCGACGCCGGGGAGAACGACCGGACGGTGCCGGAGAAGCTCGCCTCGTCCGGGATCACGTTGTCCATCGTGCCGGAGTGGAACGACCCGATCGTCAGCACCACCGGGTCGAACGGGTCGAACGCGCGGGTCACCATCGTCTGCAGCGCGGTGACCATCTCGCAGGCGGCCGGCAGCGGGTCCTTCGCCAGGTGCGGCATGGACCCGTGCCCGCCGACGCCCCGGACGGTGACCCGCAGCCGGTCCGCGGCCGCCATGATCGGCCCGCCCCGGGTCACGAACATCCCCTGCGGCAGCGCCGCGGAGAACACGTGCAGGGCGTACGCGGCGACGGGGCGCTCGCCGGACGCCTCCAGCACGCCCTCCTCGATCATGATCCGCGCGCCGCCGAGGCCCTCCTCGCCGGGCTGGAACATGAACACCACGTTCCCCGCGAGGTCGTCGCGCCGGGCCGCGAGCAGGCGCGCCGCGCCCGCCAGCATCGTGGTGTGCAGGTCGTGGCCGC
The DNA here is from genome assembly GCF_014706005.1 of Actinomadura sp. RB99. Classification (NCBI taxonomy): domain Bacteria; kingdom Bacillati; phylum Actinomycetota; class Actinomycetes; order Streptosporangiales; family Thermomonosporaceae; genus Actinomadura; species Actinomadura sp. RB99. The sequence continues at coordinate 25,123 of NZ_JABMCA010000072.1, forward strand.
AGGCGTGCATCACCCCGTCGACCCGGGAGACCACGGCGGCGTCGCCGCGCTCGGTCACGGGGAGCGCGTCCATGTCGCCGCGCAGCAGCACCGTCGGGCCCGGGCGGGCGCCGCGCAGCACCGCCGTCACCGAGGTCAGCCGCTCGCCGGTGGTGATCTCCAGCGGGAGCCCGTCGAGGGCCGCGAGCACCTTCTCCTGGGTCCGCGGCAGGTCCAGGCCGAGCTCGGGCTCGCGGTGCAGCGCGCCGCGGAGCCGCGCGAGGTCGTCCTGCAGGGCGGCGGCGTCGTCGCGCAGGGACCCGGGGACGGTCGAAGGCTGGCTCAACGGTTCCTCCTCAGGGGGTCTCCGGTGGCCGCGGGGGCTTTCCGGGCGGCCCGTTCCGGCGCCGCCCCTGCACCGTATCGCCGTGGTCACCCGAAATGCCGCAATCGGCGGGCTCGAAGATCCTTGATGAGGAGGTGCGCGTCGCCGAGCCGCGCCGGGTCCTTCAGCGACCGGTAGACGCCCCACTTGGGGGAGACGCCCGCCGCGCCGGGGCGCAGGTCGAGCCCGCCGCGCTCGACGTCGACGACCGCGGCCCCGGCGCCGCCCGGCCCGCCGGCCGTGATCGTCCAGCGGACGCGCCCGTGCGGGGCCGCGGCGAACCGCGCCTCGATCCGGACGCCGATCCACCGGCCGCGGAGCGGGCCGAGGTCGGCGGCGCCGACGACCACGCCCGACCGGATCGCGTTCAGCTCCAGCAGGTCGCGGCCGCCGCGCCGCCGCAGCGACGTCACCAGCACCGGTCCGCCGCCCGGCCCGCCGCCGGGGACCGAGGCGAAGAACTGCTGGACGTGCGTGAAGGCCGCCGTCGCCCGCAGCGCCCCCGTCAGGTACCAGGACCAGGCGAACCGCCATGTCTCACCCTCGGCGACGCGGCGCTCCCGCCCGTCCGGCCCCCGCATGCCGCGCACCTCTTGGCGCTGCCGGTCGGGATGGATGTCCACGTCGCCCGGGTGGTGGATGTCGAACCGGTACACCGTCCCCAGGGCCCGGACATGGCGGACGCCGGGATGCGATCCGGCGCGGTCGTCCTCGACCGCCGCGAACGCGGCCAGGCCGTCCCGGCGGGGGTCGGCCTGCCACTCGTCCCGCTCGTCCCCCATCGCCCCAGTGTGGAGGTCAGAACGCCGTGCGGGCGAGCCAGTGGTCCAGCAGCGCCCGGTCGCCGGTCACCTTCGCCTCCGCGCCGTCCGGCGGGAGGCGCCGCGCGAACACCAGCAGGAGGTCCCGGACGGGCCCGGCGATGGTCATGTCGCCGTCCCGGTCGGCGCGCTCCCAGCGGATCGCGTCCGGCGCGCGGGTGATCACCCATCCGGGCACGGACGGTTCGGACGGGCGCAGGCTCAGCGTCTCGCCCCGCCCGCGCAGCTCGGCGAGCCGCGGCTGGAGTTCCGCCGCGGCGGGCTCGGACAGCAGCCCCAGCCACTCGGTGATCCCGTCGGCCGCGACGTCGGGCGCCACCTCGTACCGGACGCCGGTGGTGAGGGCGGCGTCGGCGTGGTGGACGACCGTGTCGTGCAGCATCCGCCGCAGCCACATCGCGGCCGGGCGCGGGCCCATGAGCGGGTGCGCGACGGTGCGGTCCGGGTCCGCCTCGAAGACCCGGACGAGGTCGTCCGCGCCGGCGCGCAGCCAGCCGGGCCAGTCCTCCGGCGCGTCGGGCGCGGCCCGGGGCAGCTCCGTGACCAGATCGGTCTCGCCGGCGCGGAAGAACCCGGCGGCCCACCGGTGCGCTTGGCCGATGTGGCCGACGAGATCGCGCAGGGTCCAGTCCGGGCAGGTCGGCACCGCGGTGTCCGGGTCCGCGCCGGCGACGGCCCCGGCCATCCCTCCGGTGTGCTCGCGCAGCGCCTCGGCGATGCGGTGGGCGCCGAGCACCGTGTCGTCCATGTTCGCTCCCTCCTCGTGGACGTCGTGCCCGTACCGTAGGAACTCCAGCCCGGTGGAGGTTCAAGTGAGTGTGACCGGCGCCACAGGACCGGGGGTCCTCGGCATCGGCGATCTGGCGGCGCTGACCGGCGTGCCCGTCCGGACGATCAGGTTCTACTGCGACGAGGGGATCCTCGAACCGGCGCGCAGCGCGGGCGGGCACCGCCGGTTCGACGCGGCGGCCGCCGACCGGCTGCGGCTCGTCCGGCGGCTGCGCGGCCTCGGGCTCGGCCTGCCCGCCATCGCGGCCGTCCTGGCGGGGGAGCGGTCGCTCGGCGAGGCGGTGGCCGCCGAACGGGCCGCGCTGGAGGCGGAGATGTCGGCGCTGGCCTGGCGCCGCGCTGCGCTGGGCGCGGTGGAGGCGGCGCCGGCGGACCGGCGGGCGGCGCGGCTGGACCTGCTCGCGGCCGCCGAGGACGGCCGTGCCGCGCGCGCCGCGCTGGTGGAGTTCTGGCTGCGCCGGATCATGGCGCCGCTGCCGGACGAGCGGGTCGAGGCGTTCCTGGAGCGGGTGGTCCCGCCGCCGCCCGCCGATCCGTCCCCGGCGCAGGTGGTCGCCTACGCCGAGATGGTCGTGCTGACCGGGGACCGGTCGCTGAACCGCAGGCTGCTGGAGCAGGCGCGGTCGAACGTGCGGGCCGTGGGCGACGAGGAGTCGCTGCTGGCCGGGATGAGCGAGGCGATGGAGCTGGCGGCACCGCTGGTCCTGGCGGGGGCGGCGCCGGGGCCCGGCGCGGCGCTGGACCGGTTCGTGGACGCCCACGCCGCGGGGAGGAGCGCCAGGGACACGCCGGGGTTCCGGCGGGTGATCCTGCGCGCCTCGGAGGTGGAGCGCGATCCTCGCGTCGCCCGGTACTGGGAGCTGTTCCGCCTGGTCACGGGGGAGTCGGTGACCCTCGGTGCGCTGCATTTCTGGCTGCTGGAGGCGCTCGAGCGGTCCGTGCCGTAGCGGGGGGCCGGGGACCGGAATAGCGGGGCGGGGGCCGGGGTTCGGTAGGGTAATTGAAAGTTCTACTACTTGGAGGCCGGCATGCAGTTCGGGATCTTCACGGTCGGCGACGTCACCACCGACCCGACCACCGGCCGGACCCCGTCCGAGGCCGAGCGGATCAAGGCGATGGTCGCGATCGCGCTCAAGGCCGAGGAGGCGGGGCTCGACGTCTTCGCCACCGGCGAGCACCACAACCCGCCGTTCGTGCCGTCCTCCCCGACGACGATGCTCGGCTACATCGCGGCGCGCACCGAGCGGCTGATCCTGTCCACCTCGACCACGCTGATCACCACGAACGACCCGGTGAAGATCGCCGAGGACTTCGCGATGCTCCAGCACCTCGCGGACGGGCGGGTGGACCTGATGATGGGGCGCGGCAACACCGGGCCCGTCTACCCCTGGTTCGGCAAGGACATCCGCGACGGCATCCCGCTCGCCATCGAGAACTACCACCTGCTGCACCGGCTCTGGCGCGAGGACGTCGTCGACTGGGAGGGCAAGTACCGCACGCCGCTCCAGTCGTTCACCTCGACGCCGCGCCCGCTGGACGGGGCGCCCCCGTTCGTGTGGCACGGCTCGATCCGCAGCCCGGAGATCGCCGAGCAGGCCGCCTACTACGGCGACGGGTTCTTCGCGAACCACATCTTCTGGCCCACCGACCACTTCCAGCGGCTGATCGGCCTGTACCGGCGCCGCTACGAGCACTACGGGCACGGGTCCGCCGACCGGGCGATCGTCGGCCTCGGCGGCCAGGTGTTCATGCGGAAGAACTCCCAGGACGCCGTCCGCGAGTTCCGGCCCTACTTCGACAACGCGCCCGTCTACGGGCACGGCCCGTCGCTGGAGGACTTCACCCGCGAGACGCCGCTGACCGTCGGCAGCCCGCAGCAGGTCATCGACCGGACGCTGACGTTCCGCGACCACTTCGGCGACTACCAGCGGCAGCTGTTCCTGATGGACCACGCGGGACTGCCGCTGAAGACCGTCCTGGAGCAGATCGACATGCTGGGCGAGGAGGTCGTCCCGGTGCTGCGCAAGGAGTTCGAGGCGCTGCGGCCCGCGCACGTCCCGGCGGCCGCGCCGACGCACGCCGCGCTGGTCGCGGCCAAGGAGAACGCGGAGGTGGCCCGATGACGACGCTCGCCGTGGTCTCGGCGGGGCTCGGGCAGCCGTCGTCCACGCGGCTGCTCGCCGACCGCCTCGCCGAGTCGGCCGCGAAGGCGCTCGGCGGCGACGTCGCCGTGGAGACCGTCGAGCTGCGCGACCACGCCCACGCGATGGTCGACGCGAACCTGACCGGTTTCCCGTCGGGGGAGTTCCGCACCGCCGTCCAGGCGGTGACCGGCGCGGACGGGCTGATCGCGGTGACGCCGGTCTTCAACGCGTCCTACAGCGGCCTGTTCAAGACGTTCTTCGACGTGATCGAGCGCGGTGACCTGGAGGGCAGGCCGGTGCTGCTCGGCGCGACCGGCGGCACCGCCCGGCACTCCCTGGCCATCGACTTCGCGATGCGCCCGCTGTTCGCCTATCTGCGTGCGAACGCCATGCCGACGGCGGTGTTCGCCGCGTCGGAGGACTGGGGGAGCGCCGAGAGCGGGCTGCCCGACCGGATCGCCCGCGCGGGCGCCGAGCTCGCCGCCGCGATCGCCGGGCGTCCCGCCGCCGCGAAGGCCGACCCGTACGACGAACCCGTCCCGTTCGAGGACCTCCTCGCCGGACGCTGACCCCGGACCCGTGCCCGCCCTCATTGCTTAAGGCTTGGCTTATATAAGCCGAGCCCATATATTGAGGACCGTGCACGCCTTCGATGTGCTGGGCGACCCGGTCCGGCGCCGCATCCTCGAACTGCTCGCCGACGGCGAGCGGTCCTCGGGCGCGGTGTCGTCGGTCGTCCGGGAGGAGTTCGGCATCTCGCAGCCCGCCGTATCGCAGCACCTCAGGGTGCTGCGGGAGGCGGGCTTCGCGGTCGTCCGGCCGGACGGGACACGGCGCCTCTACAGCGTCGGCACCGCGCCGCTCCAGGAGATCGACGCCTGGCTCGACCGCTTCCGCCGCTACTGGACGCCGCATCTGGACGCCCTGGCCACCGAGATCGCCAGGGGCCGGCGCGCACGCCGGACCGAGGAGGAACCATGATCGATGTGACCGGGCAGATCAACGCCGTGCGCCGCCGCGTCGGCGAGCGCGAGATGGAGGCCGGCACCGCCCGCGCCGTCGTCATCAGCCAGACCTACGCCGCCCCCGTCGAGGACGTGTGGGACGCCGTCACCAACGTCGAACGGATCCCGCGCTGGTTCCTGCCCGTCTCGGGCGACCTGCGCCCCGGCGGCCGGTACCAGCTCGAAGGCAACGCCGGCGGCACCGTCGAGCGCTGCGACCCTCCCAAGAGCTTCTTCGCCACCTGGGAGTTCGCCGGGCAGACCAGCTGGATCGAGGTGCGGCTGACGCCCGAGGACGGCGACCGGACCCGGTTCGAGCTGGAGCACATCACCCACGTCGACGACCACTGGGAGCAGTTCGGCCCGGGAGCCGTCGGCGTCGGCTGGGACATGGGCCTGCTCGGCCTCTCCCTGCACCTGTCGACCGGGAAGGACGTCCCGGCGGACCTCGGTCCGGAGTGGCAGGCGTCCGACGAGGCCCGCGACTTCATGACCGGCTGCGCGGAGGGCTGGTACGCCGCGGACGCCGCCTCCGGGACCGCCGAGGCCGACGCCCGCGCCCGCGCGGACCGCACCATCGCCGCCTACACCGGTTCCGTGGAATGATCTCCGTTCTGTGACGCTTCTCCGGGGTCTGGACGAGATCGACTGGTCCGCTCTGCGGCACGCCTACGGCTCCGCCGAAGACGTCCCCGGCCTCCTGCGCGCCGCCGCGGAGAGCGTCGAAGCGGTGGACGACCTCGACAGCCGGCTCTACCACCAGGGCGGATTCGTCTGCGACGCCGCCGTCGCCGCCCTGCCGTACCTGGTCGAGCTGGTCTCATCGCCGGACACGGCCTACCGGATCGGCCTCCTGGAACTGCTCGGACGGCTCGTCCACGAGGCGAACACGATCCCGCGCGTCGACGCCGGTTGGCCGGACGCCTGGGCCGCCGCTCTGCCACGGCTCCTCGCCCTGCTGGACGATCCCGACGTCGCCGTCCGGCGGGAACTGACGAGCACGCTGTCGGCCGCCGTGAGCGACGCGGACGCGATCGTCCCGGCGCTGCGCGCCAGGTGGGACGGCGAGGACGACGCGGCGGCGCGGCTCGGGATCGTCCTCGCCGCGGGCGACCTGGCGCCCGGCTGCACGGTGGGCGTGCTGCCCGAGACGCTTGTCTGGCTCCGAGACCTGCGCACATCGGACGACCCGCAGCTCCGGCTCGCCGCCGAGACGGCGCTCTCGGCGGCGGTCGGAGCGCAGCGCCCGGACCTCGCCGTGGCCGTCGAGGCGCTCCGCGGCGACATCGCGGTCTGGCGGGACGTCCCGTGGGTCGGCGGTGCGAGCCCCGACCTCGTCCCGTACTTCGGCGGCGGCGCGGCCCGCCTGCTCGGGTGGATCGCGGGGCGGATCGAGGATGACCCGTCCGCGCGCCTCGACCTGTGCGCCGCCTTCCTCGGCGACGCCGATGCCGACCTCAGGATCGGCGCGGTACGCCTCGCCGCGCACCTGCTTAGCGAGCTGCGGTCGCCGGTGGAGCGCCTGCTGCCCGGCGTGTCCGCCCTCTGCGCCGACGCGTCTCCGGCGGCGCGCTCCTACGCCGTCCTCCTGACCGCGGGACTGGACGAGGGCGACCCCGACCTGCTCGCCGACCGGCTCGGCGACGGCGCGCCGCTGTCCCGGTACGGCGACGAGCGGGTCTCCGACCTCGCCGCATGGGGCCTCGCCTGGCGCAAGGACCCGCGCTGCGTCCCCTACCTGGTCGAACGGCTCGCGGGGACGCCGCCGATGGTCGACGCGTTCACGGGCTCGGTGCTGACCACCTCGCCGCCGTCCATCCTCCATTCGCTCGCCCCGCTGGGCGGGCACGCGGACGACCTCCTCCCCGCGATCCGGGCGCGGATGGACGGCGTCGACTCCGGCCGCACCCTCGCGCGGGTGCTGCAGGAGTGGGGGCCGCCGGCGGCGCCGGCGATGCCCGAACTCGTCCGGCTGCTCGACACCGAGGCGGCCGCGCAGGCCGCGATCGCGATCGGCGCGATCGGCCCGGCCGCCGCCGATGCGGCGGACGCGCTGTCCCAGCGCGGGGAGCACCGCGACGAGCGGATCGCGGGGCAGCGGAGGTTCGCGCTCCCCTGGGCGTTCTTCAAGGTCACGGGTGATCCGGCGCCGCTGCTCGAGGTCGCGGACGCCCTGCTCGACCAGCGGTACCCGGGCCGGGATCTGCGGTTCCTCGCCGATCTCGGTGCGCACGGCGCCGCTTACGCCGACCACTTCCGGATGCTCATGAAGTCCAGTGACGACTGGGCGCGAACGGAGGCGGCCAACGCCTACCATCGGGTCACCGGCGACGTGGACACCGCCGCGGACGTTCTGTGCGGCGCGGCGTACGACCTGGCGCGGGGCCAGTACCTGCCGTTCCGGTGGGCGGCGATGCGGTACCTGGCCGACATGGGGGGCGCCGTGCCCGGCGGCTGGGCGGTGCGCGAGATCCTCGACTCCGACCGGCGGCACCGCAACAACGGCGGGTGGCGGGGCTTCGCCGAGGACAGGGAACTGCGCTCGCTCGCCGCACGCCTCCTCGACTGACCCGCCCTGACTCCGCCGGCCGCCGCCAGTGGACCCGGGCCGGCACTGCTCAGTCGGAATCCTCCAGGTCGCCTTCGACCTCCAGGTAGAGGCGCTTCAGGGCGTCCAGGGTGTCCTGTTCCGGGTGCTCCCACATGCCGCGGTCGGCGGCTTCGAGGAGCCGTTCGGTGATGCCGTGCAGCGCCCACGGGTTCGACTCGTTGAAGAACGCCTGGTTCTCGGCGTCGAGCGCGTACGTCCGCGCGAGCTTCTCGTACATCCAGTCGGCGACGACCCCGGCGGTCGCGTCGTAGCCGAACAGGTAGTCGACCGTCGCCGCCAGCTCGAACGCGCCCTTGTAGCCGTGCCGGCGCATCGCCGCGAGCCAGCGCGGGTTGACGACGCGCGCGCGGAACACGCGGGACGTCTCCTCGTCCAGCGTGCGGGTGCGGACGGCGTCCGGGCGGGTGCTGTCGCCGATGTAGGCCCTCGGCGCCTTCCCGGTCAGCGCCCGCACCGTCGCGATCATGCCGCCGTGGTACTGGAAGTAGTCGTCGGAGTCGGCGATGTCGTGCTCGCGGGTGTCGGTGTTCTTGGCCGCGACGCTGATCCGCCGGTAGGCGTTCTCCATGTCGCCGCGCGCCGGGACGCCGTCGAGGCCGCGCCCGTAGGCGTAGCCGCCCCACACCGCGTACACCTCGGCGAGGTCGGAGTCGTCGCGCCAGTTGCGGCTGTCGATCAGCGGCAGGATGCCCGCCCCGTACGCGCCGGGCCGCGACCCGAACACCCGCAGGGTCGCCCGCCGCTCGTCGCCGCTCTCGGCGAGGTCCGCCCGCACGTGCGCGCGGACGAAGTTCATGTCGTCGGGCTCGTCCTGGTCCGCCGCGATCCGCACGGCGTCGTCGAGCATCGCGACGGCGTGCGGGAACGCGTCGCGGAAGAACCCGCTGATCCGGATCGTCACGTCGATGCGCGGACGGCCCAGCTCGTCGAGCGGCACCGCCTCGAGGCCGGTGACGCGGCGGGACGCCTCGTCCCACACCGGCCGGACGCCGAGCAGCGCGAGGACCTCGGCGATGTCGTCGCCGGACGTGCGCATCGCGCTGGTGCCCCACACCGACAGCCCGACCGACCGCGGCCACTCGCCGGTGTCCTCCCGGTACCGGTCCAGCAGCGAGTCCGCCATCGCGCGCCCGGTGTCGTAGGCGAGCCGGGACGGGACGGCCTTCGGGTCGACGGAGTAGAAGTTGCGGCCGGTCGGCAGCACGTTGATGAGGCCGCGCAGCGGGGACCCGCTCGGCCCGGCCGGCACGTACCCGCCGTCGAGGGCGTGCAGCACCATGCCGATCTCGTCGCGGGTCCGCTCCAGCCGCGGGACGATCTCCGTCGCGGCGAACCGCAGGATGTCCGCGACCCGCCCGTCCGCGACCCCTTCCGCGACCTGGGACGCGGCGGCCGGGTCCCAGCCGCGCTCCTCCATCGCGGCGACCAGTGCCCGCGCCCGCTCCTCCACGGCGTCGACCTCGGTCCGGGCGGCGCCGTCCTTCAAACCGAGCGCCTCGCGCAGGCCGGGCAGCGTCACCGACCCGCCCCACATCTGCCGCGCCCGCAGCATCGCCAGCACCAGGTCGACGCGCGTCTCCCCGGCCGGGGCGGCGCCGAGGACGTGCAGGCCGTCGCGGATCTGGACGTCCTTCACCTCGCACAGCCAGCCGTCCACGTGCAGCAGGAAGTCGTCGAACTCGGCGTCGTGCGGCCGGTCGTCCAGGCCGAGGTCGTGGTCGAGGCGGGCGGCCTGGATCAGCGTCCAGATCTGCGCCCGGATCGCGGGCAGCTTCGCCGGGTCGAGCGCCGCGATGTTCGCGTGCTCGTCGAGGAGCTGCTCCAGCCGCGCGATGTCGCCGTAGCTCTCCGCCCGCGCCATCGGCGGGATCAGGTGGTCGACGAGCGTGGCGTGCGCGCGCCGCTTGGCCTGCGTGCCCTCGCCCGGGTCGTTCACCAGGAACGGGTAGACCAGCGGCAGGTCGCCGACCGCCGCGTCCGGCCCGCAGGACGCCGACATTCCGGCGGACTTGCCGGGCAGCCACTCCAGGTTCCCGTGCTTGCCGACGTGGACGACGGCGTCCGCGCCGAACCCGTCCGCGATCCACCGGTACGCCGCCAGGTAGTGGTGGCTCGGCGGGAGGTCGGGGTCGTGGTAGATCGCGACGGGGTTCTCGCCGAACCCGCGCGGCGGCTGCACCATCACGACGACGTTCCCGGACCGCAGCGCGGCGAGCACGATCTCGCCGTCCGGGTCGCGCGAGTCGTCCACGAACAGCTCGCCCGGCGGCGCCCCCCAGTGCCGCTCGATGCCGTCGCGCAGGTCCCGCGGGAGCGTCGCGTACCAGGCCCGGTAGCGCGCCGCCGGGATGCGGACGGGGTTGCCGGTGAGCTGCGCCTCGGTCAGCCAGTCGGGGTCCTGGCCGCCCGCCGCGATGAGCGCGTGCATGAGCGCGTCGCCCTCGCCCGGCAGCGCGTCGCCGACGTCGTAGCCGCGCTCGCGCATCTCGGCGAGCAGCCTCACCACGCTGGCGGGGGTGTCGAGCCCGACCGCGTTCCCGATCCGCGCGTGCTTGGTCGGGTACGCCGACAGCATCAGCGCGACCCGCTTGTCCCGCGCCGGGACGTGCCGCAGCCGCCCGTGCCGGACGGCGATCCCCGCGACCCGCGCGGCCCGCTCCGGGTCGGCGACGTAGACGCTGAGGCCGTCCTCGTCGGTCTCCTTGAACGAGAACGGCACCGTGATGATCCGGCCGTCGAACTCCGGCACGGCGACCTGCGTCGCGGTGTCCAGCGGGGACAGCCCGTCGTCGTTGGCCTCCCACGCCGCGCGCTCGCTGGTCAGGCAGAGGCCCTGCAGGATCGGGACGTCCAGTTCGGCGAGCGCGCCGACGTCCCACGCCTCGTCGTCGCCGCCCGCGCCCGCGAACGCCGGCTTCGTGCCGCCCGCCGCCAGCACGGTGACGACCAGCGCGTCCGCCCGCCGGAGCGTGTCCAGCAGCTCCTTCTCGGCGGTGCGCAGCGACGCGCAGAACACCGGGAGCGCCCGCCCGCCCTTCGCCTCGATCGCCGCGCACAGCGCCTCGACGAACGCGGTGTTCCCGGCGAGGTGGTGGGCGCGGTAGTACAGGACGCCGACGACCGGTCCCTCGTCCGACGTGCGCTCCCGCTCCAGCACGCCCCACGTCGGGGTGGGGGCCGGGGGAGCGAAGCCGAACCCGGTGAGCAGCACCGTGTCGGACAGGAAGGCGAACAGCTCGGCGAGGTTGCCGGGACCGCCGTGCGCCAGGTAGGCGTGCGCCTCGGCGCTCACCCCGGCGGGGACGGTCGACAGCTCCATCAGCTCGGCGTCCGGCGCCTGCTCGCCGCTGAGCACCACCACCGGGCGCGGGCCCGCGAGCAGCGCGTCGAGGCCCTCCTCCCACGCGCGCCTCCCGCCCAGCAGCCGCACCACCACCAGGTCGGTGCAGTCCACCAGCGCGGGCAGGTCGTCGACGGACGTGCGGGCCGGGTTGGCGAGCCGGAAGTCGGCGCCGCTCGCGCGCGCACTGAGCAGGTCGGTGTCCGAGGTGGACAGCAGCAGGATCACGCGGATCGCGTCCTCACCCGGGGTCCTCGCCCCGAATCGCAGGTCAGACAGTGCCTCCGCTGGGGGGGCGGACCCCCAGACCCTCGGGCTTGCGCCGCAAAGGGGCGGAGTGGCGGCACGGAGTCTCCTGGCTCCCGGATCGGCGCTCGCCCCGGCCTTCCCGCTCGCACGGTGGCCTTCGGTGGGGTCCGCTCCCCGGTGACAGTGGCGGGACCGCGCCGGATTCGCACCGGCTTCCTCCCTTGTCGCCGCCCACACCCTAACCCGATTCCCGCCGCCCCGGCGCGCCCGGGGGCGCCGCCCGCCATGGGACGATCTTCCGATGCAGCGGGAGAGCGAGCCGGTCTCGTGGCGGATCCGGCGCTGGGCGGCACCCGCCGCGCTGGCGGTCCTGGTCGGCGCCGCCATCGCCGCGGTCGGCGCGACCGTCGGCGGGGAGACCCCGCGGGAGGCGGCGGGCTTCCCGTACCGGACGCCGCGCTTCCTGCTCGCCGCGGGACGCCAGGGGACGTGGCTCGACGTGCGCACGATGCCCCGGACGGGCGCGCCCGAGCGGCCGGTCGACGCGGTACGGCCGCCGGACTCCGCCGGCGCGGTGCAGGAGATCCTCGCCGGCCCGGACGGCAGGTTCGTGGTCGCCGCCTCGCGGAGCGACCCGTGCGAGACGCGCCTCTTCCGGTTCCGGCTGACCGGTGACGGCCACGTGACCGGGCTCGCGCCGATGCCCGGCGGCACCACCCCCGCGCTGGTCGCGGGCCTCGCGATGAACCGCCGAGGCGACCGGCTCGCCTACACGACCGCGCCCTGCGCGCCGGAGCCGCCGCACACGCCGGGGTCCGCGGACCCGCCGCGCGCACTGGCGCCCGCGAGCCCGGCGCGCGCCGCGCTGACCGTGCTCGACACCGCGACGGGGAACCGCCGCACCTGGAGCGCGGCCGGGCCCTCGGTCGTCGGCGAGATCGTCTGGGCCCGCGACGGCCGGACGCTCGGCTACACCATCGGCGACCTCGTTCCCGGGGCCGGGCAGGACGCCGCCGTCCAGAACGTCACCGTCCGCGCGACCGACACCCGCGCCGGCGGATCGGGCCTGCGCGAGGGGCGGGTCCTGTTCCGCGCGCCGGGCGGCGTCTCGTCCGTCACCATGGGCCCGGACGGACGTTCCGGCTACGGGATGATGCGGAGGCCGGACGCCACCGTCCTGTTCGCCTTCACCGAGGGGAGGCCGATGCGGGTCACCCGCACGATCCCGCAGACGCCGGGCACGGGTGTCGGCGTCGTCCTCGTCTCGAGCGGGGAACCGCGTTATGCCTGCTTGAACGGCCTGGACGCGTTCGGCAGGGCCATCGACGGGACGGTCCGGACGACCTTCTCGGGGCTCGGGCACTGCGACTCGGCGATGGCCTCCTGACCCGGCCCGCGGCCCGAGATCGCGTCGCCGGGGCCCTCGGAGCGGGCCTTAGGATCCTCGCGTGTCGACTTCGCGTTCCGGCCCGGACCGGTGTCCGGGGGCTCTGCGGGTGCACGCCGCCGCCGACGGGGGGCTGGCGCGCGTCCGGCTGCCCGGCGGCGCGCTGACGCGGCCGCGGCTCGACGCCCTCGCCGCCGCTTCGCGGGAGCTGGGCGACGGGTTCCTCGAACTGACGTCGCGAGCGAATGTGCAGATCAGAGGGCTCGCGGACGGGGCGGAGAGCGAGCTGAGCGAGCGGCTGCACGCGGCCGGGCTGCTGCCGTCCGCCGCGCACGAGCGCGTCCGCAACATCCTCGGCAGCGTGCTGACCGGGCGCGACGGCTCCGGGCTGCTGGACGCCCGGCCCGTCGTGGCGGCGCTGGACGCGGGCCTGTGCGCCGACCCGGACCTCGCCGGCCTGCCCGGCCGGTTCCTGTTCGCGGTCGACGACGGGCGCGGCGACGTCATCGCGCTGCGCGCCGACGTCGGCCTGTACGCGGTGGCGCCGGACGCGTTCGCCCTGGTCCTCGCCGGGACGGACAGCGGCCTGCGGGCGGCCCCGGAGGACGCCGCCGCCCTCGCGCTGGACGCCGCGCGCGCGTTCCTGCGCGTCCGGACGAGCGAGTGGCGGCTCGCCGAACTCGGCCGCGACCTCCCGCTGCCGGGGAGCAGGAGCGCACCCGTCCCGGTCCCGGCGGTCCCGTACCGGACGCCGCTCGGCGAGATCCCGCAGCGGGACGGGCGGACGGCGTTCTCCGGGCTGGTCCCGCTCGGCCGCCTCGACCCGGCCGGGCTGGGCGCCGCCGGGGAGATCATTGTCACTCCGTGGCGGGGCGTCGTCATTCCCGGCATCGCGGACATGTCACACTTCCCTGGCCTGGTCACCGGACCCGACTGGGCGGGGCTGACGTCCTGCGCGGGCCGTCCCGGCTGCGCGAAGTCGCGCACCGACGTGCGCGCGGACGCGGCGCGGGCCCGCCGGGCCGGCGGCGGCCTGCCGGTGCACTGGTCGGGCTGCGAGCGCCAGTGCGGGCGCCCCGCCGACCGGCACGTCGCGGTCGTGGCCGTCCCCGGCGGCTACGAGGTGCGGCTCGGCGACGAGGTCCGCGCCCGGTCCCACGACCTGACGGCGACGGCGGCGGCCGCCGCCACGACACGGAGGAGCGAGTGATCGACTACGTCCGCGACGGCGCGGAGATCTACCGGCGGTCGTTCGCGACCATCAGGGCGGAGGCGGACCTCGCGGGGCTGCCGGACGACGTCGCCCGGGTCGCCGTCCGCATGATCCACTCGTGCGGGATGACCGACCTGGTGCGCGACCTGGACCACGCGCCCGGCGTCGTCGCGGCCGCCCGCGAAGCGCTGCTGGCGGGCCGGCCGATCCTGTGCGACGCGCGGATGGTCGCGGCGGGCGTCACCCGCGGGCGGCTCCCCGCGGACAACGACGTGGTCTGCACGCTCGGCGACCCGCGCGTGCCCGCGCTCGCCGCGGAGCTCGGCACCACCCGCAGCGCCGCCGCGCTGGAGCTGTGGCGCGACCGCCTCGGCGGCTCCGTCGTCGCGATCGGCAACGCGCCGACCGCGCTGTTCCGGCTGCTGGAGATGGTCGCGGACGGCGCGCCCCGGCCCGCCGCCGTGCTCGGCATCCCGGTCGGGTTCATCGGCGCCGCCGAGTCCAAGGACGCGCTCGCCGCGTCCGGCCTGCCGTACCTGGTGGTGCGCGGGCGGCGCGGCGGCAGCGCGATGACCGCCGCCGCGATCAACGCCATCGCCAGCGAGGAAGAGTGATGACCGGACACCTGTACGGGGTGGGGCTCGGCCCCGGCGACCCCGAGCTGATCACCGTGAAGGCGGCCCGGCTCGTGGAGGGCGCGGACGTGGTCGTGCACCACGCGGCGCGGCACGGGCGCAGCATCGCCCGCCGCATCGCCGCCCCCCACCTGCGCGAAGGGCAGATCGAGGAAGCCCTGATCTACCCGGTCACCACCGAGCGGACCAACGACTACCGGGCCGTGCTGGAGGAGTTCTACGAGCGGTGCGCGGCGCGGCTCGCCGAGCATCTCGACGCCGGGCGCGACGTCGTGGTGCTGTGCGAAGGCGACCCGTTCTTCTACGGCTCGTACATGCACCTGCACAAGCGGCTCTCCGGCCGGTACCCGACGACGGTGGTGCCGGGCGTGACGTCGGTGAGCGCCGCGTCCGCCGAGCTGGGCCGCCCGCTGGTCGAGCGCGACGAGGTGCTGACCGTCCTGCCCGGCACGCTGCCGCCCGGCGACCTGGCGCGCCGCCTCGCCGCCACCGACTCGGCCGCCGTGCTGAAGCTCGGCCGGACGTTCGGCGGCGTCCGCGCGGCCCTGGACGAGGCGGGCCGCCTGGACGACGCCTGGTACGTCGAGCGCGCCACCACCGACGGGCAGCGGGCGCTGCCGCTGGCCGAGGTCGACCCGGAGACCGTCCCGTACTTCTCCGTCGCGATCCTGCCGAGCCGCGTGCACGAGCGGACGCGCCGCGAGCTGCCGGAACCCGCCGCGCCGGGGGAGGGGCGGGGCGAGGTCGCGATCGTCGGGCTCGGCCCGGCGGGCCGCGAATGGCTCACCCCCGAGGCGCAGGACGCCCTCGCCACCGCCGACGACCTCGTCGGATACGCCCCCTACCTGGCGCGGGTGCCCGCGAACCCCCGGCAGGAGCGGCACGCGTCCGACAACCGGGTCGAGTCGGAGCGGGCGGAGTTCGCGCTCGCGCTCGCCGAGCGGGGACGCCGCGTGGCGGTGGTGTCGTCGGGCGACCCGGGCGTGTTCGCGATGGCCGCGGCGGTGCTGGAGGTCGCCGCCGAGGACCGCTGGAAGGACGTCCCGGTGCGGGTCCTGCCGGGGCTGACCGCCGCGAACGCCGTCGCGTCCCGGATCGGCGCGCCGCTCGGGCACGACTACTGCGTGCTGTCGCTGTCGGACCGGCTGAAGCCCTGGGACGTCATCGCGTCCCGCCTCGCCGCCGCGGCGGCCGCCGACCTGGTCATCGCGATCTACAACCCGGCGTCGAGGACCCGGAAGGAGCAGGTCGCCAAGGCCCGCGACGTGCTGCTGGAGCACCGCTCGCCGGACACGCCGGTCGTCATCGGGCGCGACGTCGGCGGCCCCGAGGAGAGCGTCCGGGTGGTCCGCCTCGCCGACCTCGACGCGGACGGCGTCGACATGCGCACGCTGCTGCTGGTCGGCTCGTCGCAGACGACGGTCGCCGAGCGCGGCGACGGCCGCACGACCGTCTTCACGCCGCGCCGCTACCCCTCATGAGCCGGCCGGTGCCGGTCGAGCCACGCGGCCGCCTCCTCGACCGTCGCGGCGATCGGGACGCCGTCCGGGGCGGGCGGCCGGTCGACCATGACCACCGGGATCCGCAGCGTCCGGGCCGCGGCGAGCTTGGCGGACGTCATCGCGCTGCCGCTGTCCTTGGTGACCAGCGCGTCGATCGCGTGCTCGCGCATCAGCGCCAGCTCCTCGCCGACGGTGAACGGGCCGCGCGCGAGGACCGCCTCCATCCGCGGCGGCAGCGGCGGCTCCGGCGGGTCGACGGACCGGACGAGGAACCAGCGGCGCGCGTCGCCCGCGAACGCGGCGAGGTTCTTGCGGCCGGTGGTCAGGAAGACCCGCTCGCCGGGCAGGTCCGCGGCGGCGGCCTCCAGCGACGGGACGCGCCGCCAGTCGTCGCCGGGGCCCTCCGTCCAGCCGGGGCGGCGCAGCACCAGCAGCGGGACACCGGTCCGCTCCGCCGCGAGCACGGCGGACTCGGTCATGAGCGCGGCGAACGGATGCGTCGCGTCGACGACCGCGCCGATCCGCTCGTCGCGCAGCCAGGCCGCGAGCCCGTCCGGGCCGCCGAACCCGCCGATGCGGGTGCGGCCCGGCGGCAGGTCGGGGTCGGCCGTCCGGCCCGCCAGCGAGCTGATCACGTCGTAGCGGGGATCGCCGGCGAGGTGCCCGGCCAGCCGCCGCGCCTCGCCGGTGCCGCCGAGCAGCAGCACGCGCAGGGGCTCTTCCAGGCGCGGGGTCTCTTCCACGGGCAGGGTCACGCCACCAGGGTATTGCCGTGAGCGATCTCCGTTACGGCTGGACGACCGGGGCGTGCGCGACGGCCGCGACCAAGGCGGCGCACGCCGCGCTGCTCACCGGCGAGTTCCCCGACCCCGTCGAGATCACGCTGCCGAAGGGGCAGACGCCCGCGTTCGCGCTGGCCGTCGAGGAGCTCGGCGACGGGTTCGCGACGGCCGGGATCGTCAAGGACGCGGGCGACGACCCCGACGTCACGCACGGCGCGCTCGTCCGCTCGACCGTCCGGCCGGGCCCGCCCGGCGGCGGGGTGGTGTTCCGCGCGGGACCGGGCGTCGGCACCGTCACGCGCCCCGGCCTGCCGCTGGAGGTCGGCGAACCGGCGATCAACCCGGTGCCGCGCCGGATGATGCGCGAGGTGCTCGGCGCCGCCGACGTCATCGTGGAGATCTCCGTCGACGGCGGCGAGGAGCTGGCGCGCCGCACGTGGAACCCGCGCCTCGGCATCCTCGGCGGGCTGTCGATCCTCGGCACGACCGGCGTCGTCGTCCCGTACTCGTGCTCGGCGTGGATCGACAGCATCCGGCGCGGCGTGGACGTCGCCCGGGCCATGGGACGCGAGCACGTCGCGGGCGCGACCGGCAGCACGTCCGAAAGGGTGGCCGCCGACCTGTACGGCCTCCCGGAGGACGCGCTGCTCGACATGGGCGACTTCGCCGGGGCCGTGCTGAAGTACCTGCGCCGCCACCCGGTGCCGAGGCTGACGATCGCGGGCGGCGTCGGCAAGCTCGCCAAGCTCGCCGCCGGCCACCTCGACCTGCACTCCAAGCGCTCCCAGGTCGACTTCGAGGTCCTCGCCGGAATGGTCGGCGACCCGGAGACCGCCGAGCGGGTGCGCGGCGCCAACACCGCGCTCGACGCACTTCAGATCTGCCAGCGCGCCGGCGTCCCGCTGGGCGACCTCGTGGCGGCCCGCGCCCGCGAGACCGCGCTGGCCACCCTGCGCGGCGCGCCCGTGGCCGTCGACGTCGTCGTCATCGACCGCGCCGGCACGATCGTCGGCCGCGCCGGCCCCTGACCCCGCTCAGCTCCTGAATCCGCGCCGCGGTGAACGCGCTCAGCGGCGGCGGGCGGCGGAGTAGAGGTGGCTGTCGGTGAAGTTCTCGGCGGTCAGGACCCGGCCGACGATGATCACCGCGGTCCGCTCGATGCCCGCCTCGCGGACCTTCGCGGCGATGTCGGCCAGCGTGCCCCGGACGACCACCTCGTCCGGCCGGGACGCGTAGGCGACCACGGCGACCGGGCAGTCCGCGCCGTAGTTCGGAACCAGTTCGTCCACCACCGGCCCGATCCGCTGGACGGCCAGGTGCAGCACCATCGTCGCGCCGCTCCGGCCGAGCGTCGCGAGGTCCTCGCCCGGCGGCATCGGCGTCGCCCGCGCCGACGTGCGGGTCAGCACCACGGTCTGCGCCACCTCGGGGACGGTCAGCTCCCGGCCCAGCGAGGCCGCCGCCGCCGCGAACGCGGGCACGCCCGGCGTCACGTCGTACGGCACGCCCGCCGCGTCCAGCCGCCGCATCTGCTCGGCCATCGCGCTGAACACCGACGGGTCGCCCGAGTGCAGCCGCGCCACGTCCTGCCCGCGCCCGTGCGCCGCGACGAGCTCGGCGACGATGTCGTCCAGGACCATGCCCGCCGTGTTCACCAGGCGCGCGCCCTCCGGGCACCACCCCAGCACCTCCGGCGGGACGAGGCTCCCCGCGTACAGGCACACCGGCGACGCCGCGACCAGGTCGCGGCCGCGGACGGTCATCAGGTCGGCGGCGCCCGGCCCGGCGCCGATGAAGTGCACGGTCACCGGCCGTCCCCCCGCGTCGCGGCCCACTGCGTCACGGGCATCATCGGCCGCCAGCCGGTGAACCCGCCGACCGCCCCGGCGCGCCCGATCTCGATCCTGGTCAGGTCGCCGCCGAGCCGCTCGCGCGCCTGCGTCACCACCCGCTCCGACTCGATCGTGACCGCGTTGACGACCAGCCGGCCGCCCGGCCGCAGCGCCTCCCAGCACGCGTCCACCATCCCGGGCGCGGTGACGCCGCCGCCGATGAACACCGCGTCCGGCGCGCCGAGGCCCGCCAGCGCGGCGGGCGCCTCCCCGACGACGACCCGGATCCCCGGCACGCCGAGGGCCCGCGCGTTCGCCTCGATCCGCGCGGCGCGCAGCGGCCGCTCCTCGATCGCGATGGCCCGGCACGAGCGGTGCGCGCGCATCCACTCGATCCCGATGCTGCCGGCGCCCGCCCCGACGTCCCACAGCAGCTCGCCCGGCACCGGCCCCAGCCGCGCCAGGGTGATCGCGCGGACCTCCCGCTTGGTGATCTGCCCGTCGTGGTCGTAGGAGTCGTCCGGCAGCCCCGGCACGACCGGCGTCCCGGGCCCCTCGCAGCGGATCGCCACGACGTTCAGCGCGCCCGGATCGTCCGGGACGGGGCCGACGCGCTCGTCCTCAGCGCCCAGCCGCTCCAGGACGGTCACCTCGCTGCCGCCGTAGCCGCGCTCGTCCAGCAGCGCCGCGACCTCGGCGGGCGTGTCCGCGTCCGCGCTCAGCACCAGCACCCGCCGGCCCGGCGCCAGCACCGCGCCCAGCACCGACAGCGGCCGCCCGACCGCGCTCACGACCTCGGTGTCCTCGACCGGCCAGCCGAGCCGCGCGCACGCCAGCGACAGCGACGACGCGTGCGGCACCACCCGCACCCGGTCCGCGCCCAGCAGCCGGACCAGCGTCGTCCCGACCCCGTAGAACATCGGGTCGCCGCTCGCCGCGACCGCGATCCGGCGGCCCCGGTGCGCCTCGAACAGCGTCGGCAGCCCCGGCAGCATCGGCGACGGCCACAGCGCCCGCTCGGCGTCCAGCGCCGGCAGCAGCCCGAGCTGCCGCGGCCCGCCCATGATCACTTCCGCCTTGCGGAACGCGTCCCGGGCGGGCTCGGTGAGGCCCTCCCAGCCGTCCGCGCCCATCCCGACGACCCAGACGTCCGGCGCCGCCGGCGCCTCCTCCGGGACATCCTCACGCAGGTCCGCCCGCAGGTCCGGCCGGGTGATCCCGTCAGACATTGCCCAGCACCCGCCCGACCGCGATCTCGATCACGACCCGCCGCGGGTTGGCGCGCGGCGGCTTGTACCGCTCGGCGTAGCGGCGCTCGGCGTCGGCGACGGAGGCGGCGTCCGTCCTGAGGACGGCCCGGCCCTCGACCGTGATCCAGTGCCGGCCGTCCACCTGGCTCACCGCGGCCGGCAGCCCCGCCGCGCCCGCGGCCCGCACGTGCCGCGCCTTCGCCGAGTCCGCCGAGGTGATCACGCGCACCAGCCCGGCGTCGGCGTCCAGCGTCGCGCCCACCGGCACGGCGTGCGGCGTGCCGTCCGGCCGGACGGTGACCAGCGTGCACACCCGCCGCTCCCGCCAGAACTCCCGCACCCGCTCGTCGTCCAGGCTCAGCCGGTGTCGTGTCCCCTGCATCTCGTCCTCTCGTCCGGGTGAGCAGCAGGATCCCAGAAACCGGCGGCGGTTCGCGCGCCGGGCGGGTCAGGCGGCCGCCAGCCGCGCGCACAGCGCCGGGACGGCCTCGCCGATCGGCTCCCGGACGACCTCGTCGGCGAGGTCGTCGTAGGGCGTCGGATCCCGGTTGACGATGATCAGCCGGGCTCCGCACTCGGCCGCGACGGCGCACAGCCGCGCCGCCGGGTCCACGGTCAGCGAGCTGCCGATCGCCACGAACACCTCCGAGGCGCGGGCGATGTTCCCGGCCAGCGACAGCACGTCCGCGTCGAGGTACTGGCCGAACAGCACGACCGACGGCTGCAGCACGCCGCCGCAGGCCGGGCAGGACGGATCGTCCTCGCCGCGCGCCAGGACGTCGGCGGTCGCGTACCCGGCATGGCAGCGCAGGCACGACGTGGTGGCCATGCTGCCGTGCAGCTCCAGCACCTTGCGGGGCGTCGAGCCGGCCTTCTGGTGCAGTCCGTCGACGTTCTGTGTGAGGATCCGCACGGCCGCGGCCTTCTCCAGGCCGGCCAGCGCGCGGTGCGCGGCGTTGGGGCGGGCGCCCGCGTGCAGGTCGAGCGTCCGCCAGAAGCGGCGCCTGACCTCGGCGTCGTTGACGAAGTGCTTGCGGGTGAAGAGGCGGGCCAGCTCGGGGTCCCGGGTCCACACCCCGGACGGGCCCCGGTAGTCCGGAATGCCTGAGTCCGTGGAGATTCCTGCGCCGGTCAGCACGGCGATGCGCTCGGCCATGGGGGAGAACGTACGGGCCGGATGGTGACAGGGTCGACCCGTTTTCCGCGCTGGCGGACATATGCCGTCATATGATTAGTTAGCGCAAGAAACTATCTCTGGGGAGGGGAGCGCGTGCCGACCAAGCACTATCCGTGGATCGCGCTGAGCAACACGACGCTGGGCATGCTGCTCGCGACGGTCAACTCCTCGATCGTGATCATCTCGCTGCCGGCCATCTTCCGCGGGATCCACCTGAACCCGCTGGAACCGGGCAACGTCAGCTACCTGCTGTGGATCCTGATGGGCTACATGCTCGTCTCCGCGGTCCTGGTGGTGACGCTCGGCCGGCTCGGCGACATGTTCGGCCGCGTCCGGATGTACAACGCCGGCTTCGCGGTCTTCACGGTCGGGACGATCGTGCTCGGGCTGGACCCGCTGCACGGCGGCGCCGGGGCCGTCTGGCTCATCGCCTGGCGCGTCTTCCAGGGCATCGGCGGCGCCATGCTGATGGCCAACTCCGCCGCGATCCTCACCGACGCGTTCCCGGCCGGCCGGCGCGGCATGGCGATGGGCGTCAACCAGGTCGCCGGCATCGCGGGCAGCTTCCTCGGCCTCGTCGCCGGCGGCCTGCTCAGCGAGGTCGACTGGCGGCTGGTGTTCTTCGCCTCCGCCCCGATCGGGCTGATCGGGACCGTCTGGGCCTACCGCAGCCTCGTCGAGACCGCCACCCGCGCCGTCCGCGCGCGGATCGACTGGATCGGGAACGCGACCTTCGCGGTCGGGCTGACCGCGCTGCTGGCCGCGATCACCTACGGCATCCAGCCGTACGGCGGGCACGACATGGGCTGGACGAACCCGTGGGTGCTGGCGGGCGTCATCGGCGGCGTCGTGGTCCTCGCGGTCTTCTGCTACATCGAGACCAAGGTCGACGAGCCGATGTTCCACCTCGACCTGTTCAGGATCCGCGCGTTCGCGGCCGGGAACGCGGCCGGGCTGCTCGCCGCGGTCTCCCGCGGCGGCATGCAGTTCATGCTAATCATCTGGCTGCAGGGCATCTGGCTGCCGCTGCACGGCTACGACTACGAGGACACCCCGCTGTGGGCCGGCATCTACCTGCTGCCGCTCACCCTCGGGTTCCTGGTCGCCGGGCCGATCTCGGGCCACCTGTCCGACCGCCACGGGGCCCGCGCGTTCGCCTCCGGCGGACTCATGCTGTCCGCGCTGGCCTTCCTCGGCCTGCTGCTGATCCCGACCGACTTCGACTACCGGGTCTTCGCCCTGCTGATCTTCCTCAACGGGGTCGGCTCCGGGCTGTTCGCCGCGCCCAACACCACCGCGATCATGAACTCGGTGCCGGCCGGGCAGCGCGGCGCCGCGTCCGGCATGCGCGCCACCTTCATGAACGCCGGCATGGTGCTGTCGATCGGCGTGTTCTTCTCGCTGATGATCGCCGGGCTGTCGAACTCGCTGCCGAGGACGCTGACCGGCGGGCTGACCTCGCACGGCGTCTCGCCCGACGTCGCCGCGCAGGTCGGCCGGACGCCGCCGGTCGGCACGCTGTTCGCCGCGTTCCTCGGCTACAACCCGATCCAGAACCTGCTGGAGCCCTTCCACGCGCTGGCGCGGCTGGCGCCGCACGACGCCGCCACGCTGACCGGCCGGTCGTACTTCCCGCACCTGATCGCCGACCCGTTCCACCACGGCCTGGTGATCGTGTTCAGCATGGCGATCGCGATGTCGCTGATCGCGGCGCTGGCCTCGCTGCTGCGCGGCCGCCGCTACGTCCACGACGACACGGCGGCGGACGCCCCGGAGCCGGTGAAGGCCGGCCAGGACGCTTCCTAATGCTGTTGTCAAGCCGCAGCGGTGACCGGTGGTGTGAGCTGATAGCACCGTCCGTCACGCAGAAGTGCCCACAGAACGTTCACTCGTCGGCGGGCCAGGGCCAGTACGGCC